>NZ_JBXAOB010000007.1:0-325853 GCF_058802345.1 Pseudomonas sp. GW822-FHT02D10 | reverse complement strand
TCAAAGACCCGTTTTCCAGTAGACCGTAAGGCTGCTCCGCTTAAGTGAACAGCATTACGCCACTGAGCGGGCTTTTTGCTTGTTTGCTTTTGATAGGTCCTGCGGCGAGCGGGATTGCTACACGGTCCGTGCAGGCACATCCATGGCGGATGTTTGGCACATCAGGCGGCAACCGCCTGCTGCTGTTGCTTGAGCAACGGCACGGCACGCACCGAGTTGCCCGGTTGCAATTGCAGGCGCTTGGCGGTCAGGCGATCGACCAGCAAGCTGTTGCCGACCAGTCGGGCGCGGGCAGCGGTGATGCGGCAGTTTTCCAGGCGCTGGTTATGGATCAGCCAGAGCGGTGCCTTGTCGTCGGGTGTGCCGACCACCAGGGCCAGCGACTGGCTGTTGTGCACGGCACGGATCTTCGAAACCTGGGCTTCGATTACCGGACCGCCATCGAAAATGTCGATGTAACCCTTGTGGGAAAAGCCTTCGCTGCAGAGGATTCTGCGCGCCGGTTCGGCATTCTGGTGGGCCTTGCCGATCACCGCCTGAGCTTGCTCGGTGAGCAGGCAGGTGTACAACGGTTGGCGTGGCATCAGTTCAGCGACGAACGACTTGTTGCCGAGCCCGGACAGGTGATCGGCGTGGCTGAAATCCATTTTGAAAAAATGCCGGCCCAGGCTGTCCCAGAACGGCGAGCACCCTTGCTCGTCGGCGCAACCGCGTAGCTCGGCGATGAGTTTTTCGCCAAACAACTGCGGGAATTCGGCGACAAACAGCAATCGCGCGACCGACAGCAATCGGCCGTTATGGCCCTGGCGTTGATCCGGGCTCAGGAACAACGAGCCAATTTCCGATTGGCCGGTCATCTCATTGTTGAGAAACAAGGTCTGGAGCTGTCGCTGGATCCCCAGGATCGCCGAGGTATTGACCGTCAACCCGACGCGGTAGTTGTACCAGGGCTCACGCAGCCCGACGGCACCCGCCAGGGCGCTGACGCCGATCACTTGCTGATCGTCGTCTTCGAGCACGAACAGGTAGTCAGCGTCGGCCCGTTCAACCTGTCCGGCAAAGGTCCGCTGGGCCCAGCGTACGCGAAGGGTCAGACGTTCCTCGTTGGCTGGCAGCGTGGTGAACCCCGGGCCGGCGCGGCGTGCCAGCGCCAGCAGCGCGGGCAGGTCGGTCATTTGAACCGGGCGCACGATCATGATGGAGCTCCTTGGAAGATCTGCTTCATAGCGCGATCAGCCGAACCGGGCTGCCGTTGTTCAGTTGCAAGGCGTCGAGCTGGGTGGCGCTGAGCATGACGGGCTCGTCTGCGCTCCAGTCCAGTTCGGCGACAATCGCCCGGTAGTTTTCCAATGCGTCACTGCTTAGCAAGTACGGCGTCTTGCCGCCACTGTGTGAACTCAAGTGCGCAACGGCGGTGCGGGTCCGCGCGATTGAGCGAATCCTCGGGGTGCGCGCAAACAGCGTTGGCCCACCGTCGAAGAGGTCGATGTAACTGTTGGTCTCGAAGCCTTCACGCTCAAGAATATCGAAGGCTTCCTGGCCATCCGGGTGAATCCGGCCAATGCACGCCTGAGCGTCATTGGGCAGCATCGGCACGTAGATCGGGTAGTGCGGCATCAACTCGGCGAGAAAGCTCCGGTTCTGCAAGCCGCAGAGGCGTTCGGCCTCGACATAGGGCAGGTCGAAAAAGTGCTTGCCCAGGGCATCCCAGAACGGCGATTCACCTGCGTCGCTGCTGTAACCGACGATTTCGGTGATCACCGCGTCGGAAAAGCGATGAGGGTGGGCGGCGATGAACATCAGCCGGGCCCGTGAAAGCAATTCCGAGGTCGGCGTGTGCTCAAGCTCGGTGTCGATGTGGAAACCACGCAGCAAGGTGTGGGCACTGAGGTCCTGGCATAGCGACAGCGCGGGTACCCCATGCTGGATGTTCAGCTCGCGGGATTCACTGGGGAACGGGCGGTTGCGCAGGCTGTAGAAGGGTTCATTGAAACCGGCGGTCGCGAGGACTTCCGAACAGCCCAGCAGCCGTTGGCTGGCCAGATCCTCCAGCACGAAGAAATAGTTCTCCGGGCCATGGCTCTGCACCTCGCTGGCAAACGAAGCGCAGGAGCCGAGAATCTTCTGGCGCAGGCACTCGGTGTCGTCCGGCAATGAAGTGACGCCCACCAGGCTGTCGCGCGCAAGTTGCTGCAACTGCGGCAGGTCGGATAACTGAACCGGTCGTAAGGCCAGCATGGATATACTCCTGTATCAAAGGGCCTGATGCCGGGCATCAGGCTTGACTATCACTGTCGGTTTCCACGCGTTACGACGGCGGCCGGCTAATCTCTGTCAGCGACCGCTCGACCTTTCAAACACTGGCCTTTTCAACTGTTGGAGGGGTCCGGCAACACCGTGCTGGCGCCGATTCGGTTAAGGAAAAACAGGTAGACCAGACCCGCCGCAATCCAGATGCCGCCGAGCTTCTGCGCATCGACGCCCATGTTGTACATGATCGCGCTGACAATGATGAAGCCGATCACCGGGCAGACCAGATGGCGAATCACCTGGCCGGACTTCTGCCGACGCCAGTAGTAGTTGATCACTGTCAGGTGCAGCAGCATGAAGCCGCTCAGGGCACCGAAGTTGACCAATGAAGTCAGGGTGTCCACCGAGTTGATGAACAGGTAGCAGATCACCAGCGACAGCACCGCCACCAGGTAAATACTGACGTGCGGGGTGTTGTGTCTGGGGTGTACCTTGGCCAGCACTTTGGGCAGTTTGCCGTCGCGTGCCATGCCGAACAGCAAGCGCGATACCGCCGCTTGCGAGGTGATCGCCACCGCCACGCCCCAGGCCAATGCCGTGGCCACACCGGTGACGGTCGCCAGCCAGCTGCCAGCAGCGATTTCGGCGATTTCATAGAATGCAGTATCGGCAGACTTGAAGCCCATGCCGGCGGCCAGGTCCGTGGCGATCCAGGTTTGCACGACGAAAATCACCCCCATCACCACCAATGTGATCAACGCGGCTTTGCCAACGCTGCGACCGGGATCGCCCTTGATCTCTTCGGCCAGGGTTGAAATGGCGTCGAAGCCAAGGAACGACAACACGGCAATCGACACTGCCTGCATCAGCAACGCGAAGTTGAAGTGCTCAGGGTTGTACAACGGCGCCAGGGTCAGCTGGCCGTTACCGGCGCCACCGTGCAAGGCGGTCCAGGCGTAAAACAGGAAGATCCCCAGCACCACCAATTGCGCCAGCAGAAAGATGATATTCATCCGTGCGGTAAAGGTGATTCCCCGCAGGTTGACGAAGGTCGCGCTGACCAGGAAGGCGAGGATGAAACCGACCTTGGGAATGTCCGGGTACAGGTGATTCAACGCCATCGCCGCATACACGTAGAGCAGAGGCGGGATCAGCAGGTAGTCGAGCAGCATCAGCCAGCCAGCGATAAAGCCGACGTGCGGGTTCAGCCCGCGTTGTGCGTAGGAGTAGACCGAGCCGGCAATCGGAAAGGCTCGCGCCATGCTGCCGTAACTCAATGCCGTGAACAGCATCGCTACCATGCCAATGATGTAAGCCAGCGGCACCATGCCGGGCGCTTCCTGGTTCACGTAGCCATACACCCCGAAGGGTGCGATGGGGATCATGAAAATCATCCCGTAAACCACCAGATCGGTCAGCGACAGGCTACGTTTCAACTCTTGCTTGTAGCCGAATTCTTCTATTTCCATGAAGCAGTTCTCCTTGTTATCCCTGACGGCAATGTGTTTGAACCTGGCAGGTCAAAACACCCTACAGCGTTTGTTATCGTTGTTTTACCGGTACAACCATTCCTTTTTTTCAGCTTGAAACCGTTCGTTTCAGGCGGCGGTTCTACAGCAGCGGCGCCAGATAATCGCTCCAGGTCTGGACCGCCAGCCGGTTGCGCAACAGGTCGTTGCGCACCTCGATCAGCACCGCGTCGAGACCACGGGCGTCGCCGTGAACCGGCACCGTCATGTCTCCCGCCGGATTGATTGTGTAGGGCTGATTGCCGGCGACCCGCAGCGGATGCCAGGCCAATCCGTCGATCAGTCGCTTTGCATAATCCTCGGCCCGCGCATACAGCACGCCGGCTTCCAGCGCTCGGGGCTGGCCGTAGTAGATCGGTGTGAAACTGTGGATGCCCACCACACGCACCGCTCGGCCTTTGGCCAGACGTGTATCGATCAGTTCGCCAAGGCGCGTGTGAAATGGCTGGAACAGACACTGGCGACGATATTCGCGAGTCGCTTCGTCGAGGTGCTGATTGCCGGGGATCTGGTAGATCTCGCTCTTGGCCGGGATGCTGTCCGGGGCCAGCAACGGTCGGTTGAGGTCGATCAGCAGGCGTGAGTAGTTGCCCGCCAGCAGGGTCGCTCCGAGCGCTTTTGACAGGCTCTCGGCCAGAGCCAGCGCGCCGATGTCCCAGGCAATGTGCTCGTGCGCTGCCTCGCGGCTCAGACCCAGGTCGTTCAAGGCCGGCGGGATGTAGCGGCTGGCATGTTCACAGACCAGAATCAGCGGGTGCTCGGACGCTTCCCGGCTCAGGCTGTACGCCGGCTCGGTGTAGAGCCCGAACTCAGCGGGCTCAGTAGAGGCGCGCATAGTGCTCACACAGTTCGGCGGGCGACAGGTGTTGGGTCAAGGTCAGTTCCTCGGTTTTGACGGCGAAGTAGGTGTCGAGCAAGGCGCGCGGCAAGGCTTCCAGCAAGGCCTCGCTGCCCCGCAAGTGGTTCAGGGCCTGAGCGAGTGACGCGGGCAGGGCGACGATGCCGCGGCGCTGGCGTTGTTCCTCATTCAGCGAATCCGGGATTTCATCGGTGATTGCGTTTAACGCCAGGCGCTGCTCGATGCCCAGTCGGCCGGCAATCAGCACGGCGGCCATCGCCAGATGAGGTGAGGCCGTGGCGTCCATGGCACGGAATTCGAGGTTGTATTGCGCGGCCTCGGATTTGCCGCCGAGGCTCACGGTCGGGCAGATCCGCAGCGAGGCTTCACGGTTGCGTTGACCCAGGCACGCGTACGACGCGCTCCAGTGATGCGGTTGCAGGCGCTCATAGGAATTCGGCGTCGGCGCCGTCAACGCGCAGAGTGCCGGCAGGTAGTGCAGCACGCCTGCGGACCAGTGCTGACCGAGGGTCGACAGGCCGTTGGCGGTCCCAGCGTCATACAGCACCGGATGGCCGGACAGGTCGTGCAGGCTCAGGTGCAGGTGTACGCCGTTGCACACCGCGTGCTCGGAAGTCTTGGGCGCAAAGCTCAGGTTCAGGCCCATTTGCCGGGCGATCTCGCGCGTGATCTCGCGCACGTTGACCGCCCGGTCGGCCGCTGCGACACCCTGGGTCGGCCGGCAGGTGATTTCGTATTGGTGTTTGCCGTATTCGGGCAGGAACATTTCCGGCTCGACCCCACCGGCGCGCAATGCGCTGAGCAGCCAGCCGCCAAACGCCGCGCCCTGACGCTGGGCCTCTAGCGAAAACGCCAGATGTACGGCCTGGGCGCTGTCGGTGGTGAGGTTGAATTCGTGCTCGAAGGCTGCGGTGATCTGTAGCCCCAGTTCATCGTGGTAACGCTGCACTTCGTTGCGCAACAGCGTCCGCGGGCAGGCAGCCCATGGGCGGCCATCGGTTTCGCAAATGTCGCCATGGATAAAGTCCAGGGCCGGCGCATTGGCATCGGGACCGTTGCTGACCGTCACGCGGCTGGCCAGATCGGGGATCAGCCGCAAGTCGCCGTAGGCACCCCACGGGTTGCTGGAGGCGATGATGTCTTGCGGGGTCAGCGCGCTGTTGGCCGGGACCCAGCCGCAGCCGGCGGCCTGATAGTGTTCCAGTTCATCAGTGGGAAACGAACGGCCACGGGTTACACCGATCAGGTCCGTGGTGACGATGGTGGTCATTGCCACGGGCGTCAGGGGCTCACCGCTGTGGGTGCGACTCATGCTTGCAACGCCTGCAAACGGTCGAGCACGGTCTGGGTGTCGGTGATCCAGCAATAGCCCTTGATCGCGTTCAGGCACGCCTGATGGCGTTGCTCGGTGTAGGTCGCGCAGGCGTCTTCGACCAACGTCACCAGATAACCGCGGTCGGCTGCATCGCGCACGGCCATGTCGACGCACTGGTCGGTGACGATGCCGGCGATAATCAGATGACGGGTTTGCAGGTTGCGCAGCACGTAGTCGATGTGGGTTGAGTTGAAGACCCCGGAGGAGGTCTTGGGCAAGACGATTTCGTTCTCGACCGGTGTCAGCTCTTCTATGATCGCGGCTTGCCGGCTGCCTTTTGGCAGGTGCATGTCTGACAGCTTGTGGTCCAGCGAGCGATCGCGACCGTCGGCGGTCAGGCTTTCGATGATCGTGTGCAGGACGTTCTGCCCGGCCGCGCGCATGGCGCTCAATAGCCTGCGCTGGTTGGGAATCACCTGGTGGCGGGTGCGGTTGAGGAAGTACGCGGCGTCAGGCTCTTGCAGGTGCGGGTCGAACTGTGGTTCAAGCCAGGCGCGTTGCATGTCCACCAGCAACAGCGCGGTGTGGTCGGCGGCAAACGGCAGGTCGCGGGGCGAGCGATGGGGGAGCATAAACATCCTTATTTTTCCTCCAGCAGGTGAGTGGTGAAGTCACTCCGTAGGGCATCGATACCTTCCAGTCGCTCGGCAAGATCGGGGCAACGCAGGCTCAGGCAGGCAATCAATGCTTCGACCTGGGCCAATGCCGGCACCAGGGTGTCGAAGGCTGACGCCGACTCTACGGGCGCGGTGATTACCAGATCCGCCATCTCGCGCAGCGGCGAGGCGTAGATGTCGGTGAACAATACGACGCGTGCATGCCGGCTCCTGGCCGCGCTGGCGACGCGCAGTGCCTGGGATTGATAGCGTCGATAGTCGAACAGCAGCACCACGTCCTGGCGTTGCACATCGAACAGCCGATCGGGCAGTTGCGCGTTGTCTTCCAGGGCGAAACAGCCCGCACGTAACAGGCGCAAGTGATTGAGCAGGTACTGGGCGAGGAAACGACTGAAACGTCCGCCGAAACAATGCACCTGATGCCGTACATCCAGCAGCCATTCCAGCAGAATGCGCACATCTTCAGGTTGGGTCAGGGCCTGGGTTTCCAGCAGGGCGCGGTGACTGTCCGCCAGATAATGGGTCCAGGCATCGTCTTGTTTGAGGTGCGAACGCGGTTGCAACAGTGCGCTGGGTGAACGCAGCCGGTGGTCCATGTCGCTGAGGAGGGCGTCCTGAAACTCGGCATAGCCACCGAAACCGAGTTTCTTCACCAGCCGCACGATGGTCGGATCGCTGACACCGGCATGCTCGGCCAGGCGCGACATCGGACCCAGCCCGTTACGCGGGTATTGGTCCAGCAAAGCCCGTATGACTTTGCGTTCCGACGGCGTGAGGTCCAGGTCGGGATCGGTGATCCGGTCTCTGAGTGAGGGCATCCGAGCTCCTGCTGGAGGGTGATGTTGCTTTTGCTTCATAATCCGTTAAATAAGTATTTATGTAATTTATGCTACATGTCCAGTGAATTTTTTCTGTTATCGACAAGGCCCCAAAGTGGGGCGAAAGTCTTGTCTGGCGGGGCTTTCATAGGTTTCTAACGATGCTGTAAGTCATCGCTTTAGCTGGTGTAGGAAAGTGGCTACTGTCGTGACAGATATGTGTTGCGTCTCGCTTTTTTCATGGCAACAGAACAGCCGCAACTGTCTGTTGTTGCGGCAGAATTTGTCTGCTGCGTGATCGGTTGTACACTTTCGTACTCGCAAATCTGAGTGATCCCACGTGCCAGTAACTCGCTTGACCTTGATTTGCCACGCTCGAACCGTCGCACAAAAATTGGCGCGTTTTCCTATGGATGAGCCGCTGGAAATGGACTGGCAAGCGGCGAAGGGCAGTCGCGCAGGGTGTTTCAAACGTGCACCGCAGTTGCTGGGTGGGCCGGAAACCCGAATCAGCCAGACCGCGGAGCTGTTTGGTAGTGACCTGCGGGTCGTGCCAGCACTCGGCGATTACGATGTCGGGCGTTGGCGAGGGCTGCGCATCGACGATCTGCAAAAGGCCGAGCCAGAGGCGTTGCAGGCCTGGCTCAGCGACCCGTCCTTGGCCCCGCATGGTGGCGAGTCAGTGACGCAACTGTGCCAGCGAGTGGGCGACTGGCTGGAAGCACTGTGCACGACACCCGGGCATTTCGTGGCAATTACCCATCCTTTTGTGATCCGCGCAGCACTGATGAAGGTGATGCAGTGCGCACCCGAGGCGTTCAACCTGATTGACGTCGAGCCGCTGTCAGCCACCGAACTGCGTTTCAATGGCCGTTGGCGGCTGCGATTGTTGGATACGGCTGCACACGACGAGGTGAAGCATCCATGAAGCAGCTACTGATCATCGGCATCGGCGCCGGTCATCCTGAATACATCACGATGCAGGCGGTCAACGCGTTGAACCGTGTCGACGTATTCTTTCTGATGGACAAGGGCCAGAGCAAAGACAGGTTGATCGACCTGCGACGGGAAATCTGTGAGCGCTATATCACCGATCCTGCTTACCGCTTCGTCGAGGCCCACAGCCCCGAGCGCGTGCGCGGCGATGTGGACTACAACGCCAGCGTCGTTACGCTTAACCGCGACAAGCAACAGACCTTCGAGCGGTTGATCAACGAGGAGATGACGGACGACGAATGTGCGGCGTTTCTGGTGTGGGGCGATCCGGCGTTGTATGACAGCACTATTCGGATCTTGCAGGCGATCCTCGATTCGGGTCGCTGCACCTTCGAGTTCGAGGTGATCCCCGGCATCAGCAGCGTTCAGGCTCTGGCGGCACGGCACAAGGTACCGTTGAACCGCATTGGGCGCTCCATTGAAATTACCACCGGCCGTCGACTGGCCGCAGGCAAAGTCAGCGATGCCGACAGCCTGGTGGTGATGCTCGACGCAGAAGACGCCTACCAGCAGGTTGCCGATCAGGAACAGCAGATATACTGGGGGGCCTACCTTGGCACGCCCGATGAAATCCTTATTAGCGGCAAGCTCAAAGACGTCGCCGCAGAGATTGAACGGGTCAGGAAAGCCGCTCGGCTGGCCAACGGCTGGATCATGGACACTTATTTGTTACGCAAGGCTGAATCGCCGGAGTGAGCGCCAGCGTCAATAAACCCAGACCTCTACCCGGCGATTCTTGATCCGTCCTTCATCGCCACTGTTAGCCGCCACCGGCATCTCGGCTCCGAAGCCACGAATCTCGCGAAACACCACGCCGCTTTTCACCAACTCGCGGCGTACCGCCATGGCGCGTAGTTTCGATAGTAGGGCGGCCCGCTGCGAATCTGACTTGGCATCGCCGAAACCGACTAGCGTCACCTGTTTGTTCAGCTTGTCGTGTTGCCTTAAATAGGCGAGCACGCGCGACAGGTCCTGCCGGGCCTTGTTGTCCAGGCTGGCGCTACCTTCCTCAAAGCGAAAATTCACCGTGAGTCGCTGTGCATGCTCGGTGATCGCCCGGTAGCCGTCAGGCATTTGCGGGGTCGACGCGACGTTCATGGCTTGCACGGTCTGCGCGATAAAACCATTGGCGGCGACAATCTCCTGGCCCTTGCTGCTCTGGGCGAATTTCACCAACGCGTCGCTCCAGGGGGTCTGGCCATTGGGCGGCAAATAGAAATACAACCGACGCGACAGGGGATAGTCCTCGGTGGCGATCAGGCTGGCGAGCGGCAGCATCGGCTGCGAGTCGCCGTCGACAATCGCCACTGCCTTGGCCTGGCGCACGTAAGGCAAGCCGATGAAGCCGATGCCCTGCGGGTCCTGACTGACCGCATCGGACAGCTGTTCGCTGGACTCGAAGCGTTTTGCCGACTCGGCCAGCGCTTTCCCGCGATGGCTCAGCACCAGCTCCTTGAAGGTGTCATAGGTGCCTGAATGGTCGTCCCGGGCATAGAGGTGTATAGGCCCACCGAGGCCGCCAAGTTCTTCCCAGGTTTTCACTTCGCCACTGAAAACATGCGCCAGTTGCTCGGTGTTCAGCTGAGTCAGCGGGTTTTGCGGATGCAGGATGATCGCCAGACCGTCGATGGCGATGACTTGCTCGGCGCTCGGACTTTTCAGGTCGCCGAGGGCTTCGAGGTCGACCAGTTCGCTGTCCTTGATCGGGCGCGAAGACGCCGCCAGATCGGCGTTGGCGTTTTTCAGTGCGGCGAAACCGGTGCTGGAACCGTGGGCGGCGATGTCCACGACCACCCGCCGACCTTGGGCAGTCTGGCCGACAATCTGCTGTTCATTGTATTTATCCGAGGCTTCGCTATGGACCCTCAGTAACCCTTGTTCCAGCAATAACCCTTTAGCCAGCGCCGGGCCAAGGTCCGCACCGATGGTGTTGGAGCCTTGAATGCGCAGGGCAGGGCCGCGTTCGGGTGTTGGCAGCGCCGTGGCGGTGGCGGATAAAGGAAGCAAACCGCAGAGCAGCAGCGGTAACAGAGCGCGCAACATCAGGCCGGCACCTTCTAAGGCCAAAGGGAGTGCCGGGAGAATAAGACAGTAAGGTTGCACAAATATGACGCCTGGCCAGACACCGGACGCAGACAGTGTGCCGGGCTGTCGCTACCCGTGGCCCATAGCGAAGCAGTGGTTTTGTTCTATCCTGAAAATTGAACACAAACCTCAGGAGGAGGGCCCTATGGCAACCGAAAAGAAACATGAACAGGACGAAGATGCCGACGAGGAAAAGCCGGACGAAGCGACCCCGGAAGAGAATCCACCGGATCCCACCTGGAAGCATCCGGACGACGGCAAGAGCCTTTCTGATCTCGACGAAGAGCGACCACTGAAACCCTGAGTCATCTGCCTTTTGCACAATGCCCGTGGCCAGTCCCGGGCATTGTGCTGTCGGCCTTGCGCTACTCCAATGCCGTCGTGACCGCTGCGGGCTGCGTGCGTGCCAACACGCTATAGGACACCCGCGGGACGCCTGGCAGGCGGTTGTCGAGCAACTTGCTCAAGGACTCGCCCTGATGCAGATAGACGTCGCCAAAGTCGCTGCCGAGCATCGTCGGATGGGCGACGATTTCCAGCAGTCCGTCTGCCGGTGGCGCGGCGTTGCGCACATCCACCGGGGTACAGACGTAGTCGGCCGTGGCACCGGCGAGGCTGCGCAAACGCTGGTTGAGCAGGTGTTTGAACACGCGCTTGGGCAGACTGAGGTTTTGCCCCAGATTGCGCGCCAGGCGAACCGGCACACCCTGACGCGCGGCAAAGCGCGCGACGATCTCACCGATTGGCCAGATATTGTGAACATGCTGATGGGAGTCGAGGTGGCTGGGCCGCAAACCGTTGTCCAGGCAGTGTTGCCATTGCGCTTCGAGCTCTTGCAGCACGGCATCGCGTTGTTGACGGGGGAGCCACAGGCGGTGGCGGGGCAGGTTCAGGTCGAACTCGCCGGACGCGTCGCAAAAGGTTGGCTGCTCAAGAATCGCTCGGCTCAGGGGCCGGCCATAGGTGAGGTTGAAGTGCAGCCCCACGCGGCCCTTGAGCAGCGGCTGTTGCGCCAGCGCACAGGCGGCTTCGAAGGCCGGCATATTGGCCATGGCCGTGGCGGAGCTGATCACTGCGGACTGGAAGGCCCGCAGGATGACCGTGTTTTCGTTCAGGCTGAGACCGAAATCGTCAGCGTTGACTATGACTTGGCGAGGCATTTTCGCCCTCCATGGGTTTTGCACTGGGGGTGATATTTTTATCGATGGCACCCACGTTGGGTGTGCTGGCGGCGGCAATGGCCGCGCGCTTGGCGCGCCACTGTTGCAGTTGCGGTTTGAGGTGGTGCCAGAGCCGCAGGCCAAGGCCCAGCAAGAGCCCGCTGGGGCGCCAGGAGTAGAAGCTCCAGCGCCAGTGTTCGAGCTGCCCGGTCATGCGTTCATGCAGTTGATGGCTGGAGTTTTGAATGCTCACCCGCGAGGCATCGATCCACTTCCAGTCCTCGTCCAGACCCCAGCGAATCCACTCCTCAAGCAGCACCCGGCCGCTGCCAAGATGGGCGTATTGCGGCAGGAACGCCAGGTTGTAGTCGTAGAGCCGACCGTGCTCCAGCAGGCCGAGGCGATAGCTGATGCAACGCCCGTCCAGCTCCAGCACGACCACGCGTACCAGACCCTGGGCGGCGAGGGCGGTAAAGGCGTCGTCCAACCATTGTCGGTGCCGGGCGTCGGAGAAAATCCCGACGCCTTTGTCACCTTTCCAACTGACCGCCTCGACCTCGCTGATGGCCTGCAACAAGGGCCTCATGCTCTGCGCGTCCGGGGTCAGGCGCTTGACCACGGCGCCACAGGCGGCGATGCGTTTGCGCGCCCGGCGCAGTTTGTAACGCGGAGCACCGGAGACTTCCTGGCGGTCATTGTCGCTGATCAGGTGCACCGGCACCCGGCAACTGAGGCGATGTTCACCGGTGGAGCTGAGCTGCATCCATTGCGTCAACGGGCTTTGCTGATCCGGGTGTTCCGGCAGTTCGTTGAGTTGCAGCAACGCGTGCGGCAAGCGCCGGCGGATTTCTCGCAGGGCCAGGCGGATGCTCTGTGCATCCAGGCAGGCGAGCAGGGTAATACGATCGGCGAGGGGATAACCGAGGTGGCGCAAGACGCGAAACCGTAGTCCGCCGAAACGTTCACGCATAGCAATCAGCGGCAGACACAAACCCAATTGCTCGCCTTGCCAGCCCAGCAGCACGTGCAAAGTCGCGCCGCCGGGAAGCGTGCGTTCAGCCGCGCACAGCCAGGTCAGCGTGTTGAACGGCGTAGGGTCCGTCACCCGCTGGCGCAAGGCATCAAAGGCTGTCGCCGGAAAGTCTGTGGCGCACAACGACGTGCGCCACTCCAATCGCACCGTCATGACGATCAGACGGCCGGTGCTGCGACAGTGGGCTGCGACGGTTTGCGCAAGGCGTCCAGGCGCGAGCCGCTGTAGCGGGTTTCGCGGAAGAATCGCCAGCGTCCGAACAGACCATACACATGCATGACCCGGCCTTGCTCTTTATAGCCCATGCGAATGTGCAGTTTCAGTGCCGGGATGTTATGGGTTTCGCAAACATCCACCACCTTGTTACAGCCTTTCGCTTGCATGGCCTTCCACAGATTGAGCTGAAAATCCACCGAGAGGGTGCTGCCCCAATAGGCGCGGATCTGTTCGCCGCCGAACTCGAAAAACTCGCCCTCATTCACCGGGAATCGGCAGCCGTAATAGTGGCGATCATAATAGTCGCCATTGCTGCCCCAGATGAAGGCAACCGTGTTGCCCTCGTCATCCAGGTACATGTGCCCGGTATGGCCTTCGTCAGCCAGTTCGGCCATGGTCCCGACACGGTCGCCGAAGTGTTTGGCGAACGCTCCGGCATTCTGCGCGGTGATGGTTTCCAGGCGTAACGGTGTGTAGGGTCTGAGTTTGTGCGGCGCAATCGGGCTGACCAGGTCGCGCTCCATCCACAACAATTCCCAATGGAAATACACAAAACGCTTCCACAGGGTATTGAGGGTGTGACGCAGACCTTTTTCCTTGATTCGATCTTTTAACTTCTGCAATGCACTCATGTTGCCTCCTGACGGGGGTTAGCCGTGTGAAAGGGCAATGACGACGGCGCGGCAGGATGCCAGCGCGGTAAAGCGTTCGGTTGAGCGGTTCATGGGGCGCTCCAGCTCAAGGCGAACAGTGTTTCGCCGGGCAGCTCGAAGCTGACCCGACCTTCCTGGCAGTGAAACGTCGCTGGCCGGCTTTTGCTGTCGGCACCGAAATAAACCAGCGCATCCGATGGCAACGGGCACGAAGCTTCGACGCCCTGCAAGGTGACATGCTGCAGGCGGGTCACCTTGTTGACGCCCAGCAAGCTGCGTTGTTGACCGGTGGCCATGGCTAGCACATCAACCTCGAACGCGTCGTTGTCCAGGCGCAGGACCTTTTCCAGCCAGTGACTGGCGATGAATTGCTGGGCGAGGCCCACCGGTTTCAGCTCGAAGCGATCGGGACCGAGGACCCGCAGCATGCCCTTGGGGTAGTTTTCCTCGTCGTTGACCTGGAACCAGTTGAGCATATCGAGTAGCCCGTCCTGGGCCGAGTTGATCGCCACCGAGGCCCACCAGAGTGAAGCAAAATGCGTTTCCTGGTCGTAGGGGCTGAGGCTCGAACCACTGGAAATATTGGTCTGGTCCAGCAGCAAAGCCTTGCGCGGCCGACCCTGTTGATCGAGGCCGACCAGCTCGGCGGCGCGGCGCACACTGTCGCGGTAGACGCGGGTGGCCAGCAGGTCGCGGATCATCCATTCGTGCCAGGCCAGAGCGTCGATCTTGTCGCCTGACTCACTGAGCAGGCGCCGCGCCCAGTCGATGCCACGTTTACCGGCGGCGTTGTCGGCAAACGGTCCATTGATCAACTGCGAACTGGCCGGCATGGCGATACGCACACCGGCCTTGAAGTTGGCGGGATCGCTGCGCACCTGGCGGACCATGCTGTTGAAGAGGCTTTGATAGTCGGCAAAGTCCGGGTAGTTGAGGTTCGGCTCATCGGCGAAGGCGATGTAGTGCCGGCCTTTACCACCCAGGGCACGGGTCCCGGCGAGCCAGGCGTCAAGGCCGGTATTGCTGACAGCATCCGCATGCAGGTCGGATTTGCGATGAGTGCCAGCGAGCAGTGTGATGTCCTGGGTAATGCCCAGACGGTCCTGATAGAACTGGCGGAAGCGGTCCTCGTACTGCGGCCTTTTCGCGGTCAGGTCGACAAAACTGTAGTAGCTGGCAGCGCGTGGCTGGAGGGCATCAAGCACCGGGTAGCTGCTGGGTGGCGGCAGTGTATAGGGCATGGCGACGCCCAGGTTTGGTGTTCTGCCAACCACCTCGGCATGCAGTGTGAGCCGGGTCTGGCCGTCGTCCTGACGCACGGGCTTGAGCTGCTGCGGGTTCTGCGCGAACAGGTTGGCGGTGCCGTCGAGCCAGAACGCAACCTTGCCGCTGCCCTGCAAGCGCAGACGCCAGATCTGTTCGACGCTATCGGTGGGCAGTGCGACCTGATCGAACTGCCAATACCCTTGATAGGGTTTCAGCGCCAGAGTGAGCTGTTTGCCATCTGCCACGCGCTGAGCTTGCAGTGCCCCGACGCCGCCATGGAATTTGCCGGCGAGTACCGCGTGCTCAAAGGGCGCAACCTTGAAGTACAACTCATCGCCATCGCGGGTTTCGGCGCTGAAGTGAACCTTGGCCGGGACGAATAGCGCGACCGTGCGTTCATCGTGCTCCACCTGATAACGACGAAAGCTGTAGCCGGGGATCTCCAACCGATAACTGGCGGCACTCGGCGCCAGCGGCCAACTCTGGCTGCCACGGGGTTCGTTGGCGGCGATCTGCCGTTGACCTTTCAAATGGCCTTGGCCGTCGAGCAGGTACAGCTGCTCTTCGTTGGCGTCCGCCTGCCAGGCCGGGACCCAGCGCACGGTCAAGGTGTCGGGGCGGTCTGCCTGCAAGTACAGGCTGCCGTCGCGAATGTCGTCCCAGCGCATCGGCGCTGCATGAGCGCTCAGCCCAAGGCCGAGCCCCAGACCGACCAGCAGCACAAGGCATTTCATGCCGATTTTCTCATCAACATCTGACACATCGGCACCAGATCGCTGGGCAGGATGATCAGGGTTTGCCACACCGGCACGCCGCTGAGCCGGCAATACAGAACCAGCAGGGCGATGGTGACGGCGAGGTAGGCAATCGAGGATGCCGCGGCAGCGCCGATAATGCCGTAGGTGGGAATCAGCAACACGTTCAGCGTCAGGTTGAGCAATGCGCTGGCACCCATCATCAGCGAGATACTGCCGGGGCGGTTCTTGCCCAGCAGGTCCAGGCGCAGGATGCTCGCGTAACACAACCCGAACAGACCCGGGAGCAAGGCCAGCAGCGCCGGATACGCCGGTTGATAGGCCACGCCGAATAGCGTGACGATCAACCACTCACCGATCAGCGCCATACTCAGGCAGGCACCGAGCATCACCGTGGCGGTCAGGCGCAGGGCCAGCGGAGTCAGGCGATCGATGCCCTGTTCCTGTTGCAGCAGGCGTTTCATCAGCGGTGTGGTCACCGCCTCTGGAACGATCAGCAGCAGTTCGGCGGCGGCGCTGGCCATCGCGTAATGCCCCAGCGCGGTACTGCCCAGCAGGGCGCCGATGAACAGGTAATCGGAACGCAGAATCACTTGTTGAAACAGCAGGTCCGGATGACTTCTGGCGCTGTAGCGCAGCAGTTCATTCTGCCCGGCGCGATCCCATTGCAGGTGCAGCGGATTATCGCGCTTGAGCCAGAACCAGCCGGCCAGCACCACCAGGCTGATGCCCGCCAGCCAACTGATCAACGCCGCTTCCAGCGCGGCGCTCTTCCACATCCAGAACAGCGCGAGAAACAACAGCAGCGGTGCCAGCGACTCGGTCAGCCGCAAGGCGTTGAACGCGACCACACCGCCGGAGGCGTTGTGCAGGGTCAGCAAGCCGCTCTTGAGTACCGTCAGCGGCACCGCCAACAGCAGCAACCAGGCGAGCAAGCCGAGTTGGGTGGTGATGTCCAGTTCGTTGCCAAACTCACGCACCAGCGCCACGACCAACAGGGTCAGCAAACCGGCCAGCAGGCAACCAAACACCAGCACCTGACTGAGCAGCAGGCCCATGGGCCGCTGTTTCGCCGCCTGATAACCGACCGCCGAGTTCAGGCCGCCGCTGGTGGCAGCGCTGATCAGGTCGGGCAGGGTGCTGAGCAGGGCGAACAGACCACGCTCGCTGGGCCCGAGGATCCGCGCCAGCAGCACGTTGCGCAGCAAGCGCAGGCCGATCATCGCCAGCTTGGTGCCCATGCTCAGCGCCAGGTGCTTGAGGTAACGGCTGCGGCTCATCAGCGACCCCCTTGGCTGATGCGCCAGGCGAGCAGCTCGGGGCGACTGGCATTGCGCTGGCTGACGCCGAAGCGCGGCAGCGCCAGTGGATCGCCGGTGCCACGGTAGATGCCGGTGCCGGTGCCCAGCGCATACGGGTAACGGTGCGCCGCAAGGTGTTGGCGAACCCGCTGATCGTGATCACCGTTGGGGTAGCAGTAAACCGGCAGCGGCTGTAGACAACCGTTGTGCAAGGCCTCGTGGCTGCGGCTCAGTTCCTTATCCAGTTGCTGATCGTCGAGGCCGGTGAGAATCGCATGGCTGGCGCCGTGGGGACCGAAGCGGATCAACCCGGAATTCTCCAGGACGCGCACTTGTTGCCAGTCCAGTGCCTGCGGCAAGGACTCTTCGGGGCAGCTGTCGGTGAGTTGGCTGAGGGCGTCCGCCGACAGGTCTTTCAGGCTTTGCAGGTAGTGCGCCAGGGCCAGACTGCGGCGCTGTTCATCAGGCTCATGGAGGAACGCGCCGGGCAATGGCCGACCCAGCCGTTGCAGGTAGTCAATCAAGCGTTGTCGCGGCGCCGTGCCGTGGCTGCCCCAGAGGGTTTCCCCCAGGCTTTCCCACCAGAAGCGCTGGCGGCTGCCGATGTAATCGGTGGACAGGAAGATGCTCGCCGGCACCTTGTAGTGCTGCAGCAAGGGGAAGGCATTGAGCGCATTGTCGCGCCAGCCGTCATCGAAGGTCAGGGCGACCTTGGGGCGGCCGTCGCGTGCGGGGTGCTCGTGGGCCTTGAGCAAGTCCATCAGGTGCACGCAGTCAAAATGCCGCTGCAACCAGCGCAGCAGCCGTTCGAAGGCCTGGGGCCCAACGCACAGTTCGTTGCGGTGCGGCAGCTCGGCACTGTGGTCGTCGGCCAGCACCCGGTGCAACATCAGGATCACCCCGGCGCCACGCAATTGACGGCGACCCTGGGGGGAGTTCAGGTACAACCAGCCGATGGCACGCTTGATACTGGTCTTGATCGGCATGTCAGGCACTCATCGAGTCTGGTCGGGGTTCCATTGGTTGTAGCTGTGCCCGCGCAAGAACTGCCACAGGCCGACGCTCATGCCGGCCAGGGTCACCAGCACGAACGCGGCGAGGCGAAACGGCTTGGGCAAGCGGTGACGCACGTCCAGCAGGCCGGCTACGGCGAAGGCGTAGCCGAGCAACTGGGCGGCCAGGGTCAGGCGGTAGAAGCCAGGCTCATCGAGCAGCCAGAGATTGGCCACCAGCAAGGGCAGCAACAGTACCGGCGCCAGCCGGCGGATCAGCTTGTGGCTGATCAGCGCGATGGCGTACAGACCATGGCGCAACGGGTTGAGCAGCTCACGCCGGGCCGCCAGGCTGATCAGGCCGCCGACGGTGACGCGCTGGCGGCGGCTGAACTGTCGGTCGGCCTCGTCCACGCCTTGATCGAGCACCTTGGCGTCGTCGACATAGATGACGCGCTTGCCCGCGACCGGTGCGCAGGTGTTGATAAAGAAATCATCGTTGACCAGGGCTGGAATCGGTTGGTACAGCTCGCGGCGCAACGCCTGCAGGGCACCGTCGGCCGAAACCGTGCAGCCGGTGCGGCTTTCCACCCGGCGCAGCCAGGCTTCGTAGTGGCGGTACAGGCTTTCGCCCAGGCTCAGGCCTGAGCCTGGGACGGCGATGTTCATGTTGCCGACGGTACCACCGACCTCAGGGTCGGAAAACGGCGCCAGCAGCCGCTGCAAGGTGCCGTCGATCCAGTGAACATCGGCATCGGTAAACACCAGAATATCGCCTGTGCAGTGGCTGACAGCGGCGTTGAGCACACTGTTCTTGCCTTGGCGCGGCAGGTCGAGCACCTCGATGCGCGGGTCGTCGAAGCGGCGCGCCAGGGCCACGGTCTGATCGGTGGAGCCGTCGCTGGCGACGATGATCTGCAAGCGGGCGGCGTGATAGTCCTGGGCCAGCAGATTGCGCAGTTTGTTCTCGATATGGCGTTGCTCGTTGTGCGCGGCAACCACCACGCTGACCCGTTGCGCAGGCAAGGGCGCTGGCCTGTGTCGAGGAAAAAACGGCCCAACGACCGTCAGCAGCAGCGGGTAACCCAGGTAGGCGTACACCGGCAGCAACAGGCACAACCAGAAAATGAGTTTAGCCACGGGCAGGCCTCCTGGCGTTCCAATGACAAAGGCTGAGGACGAAGGCCGCGCCGGTCAGGTGCAGGCGCAACCAGTGCAGGCCCCAGAGTTGCAGGATCAAGCCGAGTTCGTGGTGTTTCAGGCTCTGGCGCAGGCTCAGCGCCAACGCTGGCAGGCAGCTGATCAGCAAAAACACCAGGGCCAGGTGGGGCATGCCGTCGAGCAGTGCCGCAATGGCGATCCCGTCCAGCGCCCAGGCGCTGATCGAGAGCAGGGGGAAACGCAGCAAACGCAGACTCACGCCGTGGTTGCGCAGCAGTTGCAGATGACTGCCCTGGCGCCACAGTTCCTTGCCCAGCCACTCGCGCCAACTGCACTCGTAACCCCAGTGCAACGCCACGCTTTCGTTGACCGCCATCAACCGTGCGCCGGCCTCGCTCAAGCGCAGGGTGAAGTCCTTGTCTTCACCAGTGCGCAGTTGCTCGTCGAAGCCGCCGACACGCACGAACCATTCACGGCGCATCAACAGATTGGGGGATGGCAGCCATTGCACCTGCATCGTCGACTGACCACTGGCTTGCTCGGTGCGGCGTTGCCAGGCATGGGCAAACCACGGCGCCTGAACGGGTGTTTGCAGGTCCAGCGCGAGCACGTCGGCCTGGCCGCTGGATTGCAGATCCATCAGCAGTGTCAGCCAGTTTTGCGGCATCTCGATGTCGGCATCGAGGAACGCCAGCCAGTCGCCAGTGGCGAGTGCCGTGCCGTGATTGCGCAAGGCGCCGATGTGCAGGCCGGGCAGGCTCAGCACCTGGGCGCCGAGGTTGCGGGCAATCTGCGGCCCCTGATCCTGGGAGCCGTTGTCGACCACGATCAGCTCGCATTCAACCCCGGCAACTTTCGCTGCCATACGTGCAGACTGCAAGGTCCGGGCGATGTGCTGTGCCTCGTTGTACATCGGCACGACGATGCTGATGCGGCTCATGCCTGGCGCTCCGGCAGCGGGTTTTGTTCAGCCTTCAGACGCAGCACCCAGGACAGCGCGAGCATGATCCACAGGTATTTCTGGTTTGGCGCGCTGAGGAACATCAAGAACACCGTCAACGACAGCAAGCTCATGCCCAGATGCGTGATCAGGTCAGCCTGTTCCCATTCATGGCGTTGCAGCCAGGCACTGCGCGCTCGCTGCATATTGAACAGGCCCATGCCGAGCAGGCCGACAAACAGCAACCCTGCCGGGATGCCGAGTTCGCTGAAAATTTCCAGGTAGGTGTTATGAGCGCGACGATACAAGTCACCGAGCTTGCGGTTGGCCGAGAACGCCTTGGAATAGCCAGTGCTCGCGTAGTGCAGCGGGAACGTTCCGGGACCGGAGCCGAGCAGCGGGTTCTCGCGGATCAGCTGGCCGCCGACCACGATGTACGAAGCGCGGCGCCCCAGGGATTCGTCGTTGTGACCGCTGGCGCCGGCACTCAGAGCGCTCAACGACTGAATATGCGCGATGTAGCCCGCCGGCATCGCGTAGATCGCCAGGGGAATCAGGATCGCCACGCCGAGCATCGCGAACCCCAGGTGGCGCGGGCGAATGCGCGGCAACTGGGCGCGGTAGTGATAGAGCCCAAACATCAGGCTGACGAACACTACCACCAGCCCGGAACGCGATTCGGTCTTGGTCATGCCACCGAACAGCAGCACGCAGCAACCTAACCAGAACAGCCGATGCAACAGATTCGGGCTTTTCAGCAACAGCAGCAGCGCCTGCGGAATGGCAAAGGCGATCAGCATGGCAAAGGCGTTAGGGTCTGCCAACAGGCCGGCGGCGCGGCCCTGATCCTGGTACTTGCTGGAGAACATCGCGAGGATGCAGGTCAGCGTCACGCTGAGGGTCGTCAACCGGCAGAACATCATCAGATTCATGTCGCGGCCGATCAGCAAGGTGATCACAAACAGCACCAGGCCGACGCTCAGTTCGCGCAGGTGACCCAGGGACATGCCCAAGTCATCGGTCACCAGCATGCTCAGAAAGTACAGCACCATGAACCACGCCAGAAATCGCCAGAGGTTGCTGCGCAAGCGATCGGATGGCACTTGATGCAGCGCCAGTTGCAGCATCAGGACCAGGGCCAGCGAGGTACCGATGAGTTTCGACCCCGTCAGCGCGCTGTCCTTGAACAGACCTTCGAGCGGCACCAGTGCGACGATGCCCAGCAAGCCCCAGGCCGGGCGCCGATACAACACCGCCACACCGATCAGCCCCAACACCGCACCGGGGGCCAGGAATGGCCACGGGCTGGCCAGCAGAATCAGACACGACAGCCCCAAAAGGCTGACCACCGACAGAGGAATAATCACGCGCGAGCCTCCTGTGCAGTGCGGATGTACAACTGCGACCAGCGTTCGGCCAGTGCCGGCAGGTCGTAGCGGTCCAGTTGGGTATGACGGGCGTTTTCCGCCAGCAGACGGGCCAGCGCCGGATCACTCAGCAGGGCTTCGATTCTGCGTGCCAATGCACGGCTGTCGGTGGCGGCGGCGAGCAGTCCGTTATGCCGGTCTTCGATGACATCGGGAATGCCACCGACACCGAACGCCACCACCGGCACCCCGGCCTGCATGGCTTCGAGCAGAATCATCGGCGTGCCTTCGGTACGCGAGCTGATGACCAGTGCATCAAGTTGCGTCCACCAGGCGCGCATATCGGTCTGGTAGCCCGGCAGGGTGATGCGCTCCTGTAACCCGGCCGCGTTGATCCGCGCCAGCAGGGTTTGACGTTCCGGACCGTCGCCGAGCATCACCGCGTGCACCTGCGAATGCTCTTGGCACAACGGGATCAGCGCATCGAGAAACAGGTCCGGGCCTTTCTCGCTGCTCAAACGTCCGACGTAACCGGCCAGCCAGCGCTGCTGATCGTCGGTGTGCCGGGGCAGGGCGCTGGCGGCCGGCAGGCCATTGGGGATCACCTGGAGTTTGTCCGCTCGGACACTGGCACGCCGACACAGCACGGCAATACTTTCCGCGACACAGACCACCCGGTTGACCGACGCGGTGCGGCACAGTTGCAGGCTCAGCCAGTTGTAAAAGCGTTGCTTACGACTGCGTGGGGTAAAGCCGTGCTGGGTAATCACCAAGGGCAGGCGCAGCAGCGTCGCGGCTACCCAGCCAAACAGCAGGCCCTTGAAATTGTGGGTGTTGACCAGCGGACGTTCGTCACGCCGCTGGCGCAGGTGGTGGATCAACTCGCCCAGGCTCGCGCAACTGCGGCAGTCGACCGACGCTTCGCGAAACCGCGCAATGAGTTCTGGCGGCGCGTCGAGAAACAGCACCTGGTGCTGCCCCGGCGTCGCCAGGCAATGGTCCAGCAACATCCGCTCGGCACCGTAGAACCCGCCGCTGCTGAGCAGATGGATGATCGGCAGCGCAGGGGCGGTCTGCCTGTTCAATGGCGCACCCAATGGACGAAGCTTGGGACGGTCCAGTTCGGATGCGGATTGGTCGGTATCACGTTCTGGTCGTTGATCACCAGCAGCACTGGCAAGCCGAGCTCATGGCTGATTTGCGCCGGGTGTTTGAAGTGGTGATCGAAGAACTCACGCACGTAGACCAGGGCAATCGCCAGCAACAGCCCGGTGAGCATGCCAAACGGAATGATCAGCCACGGCTTTGGAAACGCCGGGTCGGTCGGCTCATACGGTGGGCTGAGGACCCGGGCGTTCGACAAGTCGTTGTCGAGCAAGCGCGCGGTGCTGCTTTCGGCGAAGCGCTGGGCGTAGGTGGAGAAGGCCGCGTGCAGCGCGTCGATCTCGGTGTCCATCTGCCGCAGTTTGCTCTGGGTTTCCTGTAACTGGTGAATGCGGTTCTTGTAGTCGGCAATGCGCGCGGTTTTCTGGTCGATCACCGAGCTGACGATGGCCAGGTCGTTGGTGCGTTCCTGGATCCGGTTGCTGACGATTTTCAGGAACTGCTGACGAGTGCGGGTAATCTGTTCGCGGGTCAGCATCATCGGTTCACTGCCCGGCTGGAACACGGCCAGGTCGTTGTTGTAGCGAGTGACCTGGGTCGTCAGCTGTTCGCCCAGTTGCTTGATTTCCCGGTCCTCATAGGCGACGTCGCCCACCGTGTTGGTGAAGGTGTAGGGGAAGGTGTAGTCATTGAGTTTTGAGCTGTTGGCAGCGCTCAGGCTGGTTTTCAGGTAGTCGAGCCAGCGCTGGCCTTGCAACAGACGGTCACGGTACAGGTTGAGTGCCTGTTCTTCGGTGTTGATGGCATTCAGGCGAAAGGTGATCTCTTCCTTGGGATCGGACGAGCCGATGCTTTCCAGCAGCCCCAGGCGCGTGCCTTCCAGGCCATCGAGGCGAACCTGATACTGCAATCTCTTCTGTTCGTAGAAGGTCTGCGGCAGATCGATCGATTGCAGTTCCTGACGATTTTGCAGGTAGTTCTGCAGCAGTTGCGCGACGAACTTTGTGCCCTGCGCAGGATCGCCAAAGGCGTAGATAATCGAGATCACGTTGGAGCCGGGCAGCGTCTCGATCTTGAGGCTGTCGATGGCCTGTTGCGTCAGCCCGTCCAGGACCGTGTCACGGAGCGGATCGATCTCAAGTCCGACCAGTTTGCGCACTGGATTGATCACATACTCGCGCAGCGGGTTGACGATCACTTTGCGTAGCGGCTCAGTCACCAGTTTGACGAAAATCCCCGGTGACGGTGTGTACTCGCCCTTGTCGCGCAGTTCGCTGATGGTCTGGCGAATCAGCGCCGGTGAACGCAGGATATTGGCTTCGGTTTCCATGTCCGCCAGTGACGGCGGGATGAACGTCGCATTGTCCTGGGTCAGTGACGAGGTGGCGTCGCCCTGGGAGAGTTTCTTGGACTGCACGATCACCTGGGCGGTGATATCGAAGCTCTGTTTGAGCACCAATGGCAGCAGGAGTGCGATCACTGCAAAGACCAGGAAGACTCGCTTCACCAACTGCTTGTTGGCGAAGAAGATCCTGAAGAACTCATGCAGGTAGTTTTCCTTCGGATTCATGGTCGGTCACCTGCAAGAGGTTAGTTGGAAGAACTGCCTTTGTCGTCGACACGGTATGAGAAGCTGAAACCGACACCCTGGAAGAGCACCACGTCGGCCAGTTGTCGTGCCAGCTCGCCGGCGCTGGCCAGTTTGGTCTTGGGCACATAGAGCATGTCGTCGGGTTGCAGGTAGGCAATTTGCGTCGCGTCACCGGCCAGGGCTGCATTCACGTCGTAACGCCGGGCTTCGACCTGATTGCCGTTACGCCGCATGATCACCACCGAGTCGAGCCGCGCCTTGACGTTCGGCCCTCGGGCCAGGGTCAGTGCTTCAAGCACCGAGACCGGCCGGCGGATCGGGTAGGAACCGGGCTGGCCGACTTCGCCGAGCACATAGATTTCGTTGCCTTCGGTGGACTTGAGCAGCACGTCGACGTTCATGCGTCCCGGCAGTTGCTCATAACGTTTATTGAGGAAGGTTTCCAACTGGTTGACGGTCATGCCTTGCAGCGGTACCGCGCCGATTTCCGGAAAGCTTGCATAACCGTCGTTGCCCACGGTGATCTCGCGGCTCATGCCGGTGGCCGGGTGATTCAACGCGTTTTTGAGGTTCTGCTCGTTGGTCAGCGGGCTGATCACTTGCACGGTCAGTTGGTTGCGGTTGGGCTGGAACAGCATCTTGCGCTGATAGGCACGCTGGATTTCTTCGCGGGCCTGATCGCTGGTCAACCCGTCAATTTTCACCGAGGTGTTGGCACCGGGCAGTTGAATGGTGCCGTCAGGCAGTACCAGCTGGTTGCCGTTCAGCTGGCTGGCTGCGGTGAAGTGCAGGCCGATCTCGTCACCGGATTGAATGCGGTAGGCCGCCGAGCCGCTGGTGGCGATATGGAAGATCACATCCAGTTTGTCGCCCGGGCGTAATGTCTGCTCGACCTTGGGCACATCGGTGGCCTGAGCATTGGCGGGTGCGGCGGTGAGAATCTGCACCGGCATGGTCTGGGTTTCGTTGTGGCTGGAGCAACCTGCAAGAGGCAGCAACAGCAGGGCAAGCCATTTCACGTTCATGTCGTCATCCTTTGGCTGCTGTTACAGGTTGTTGTAGAGCCATTTGGGCATGTAGTACTTGCGACCGTTGAAAACGCTGCCGACCACTTTTGCCCCGGCCTGGCTCAAGCGTTGGGTGGCGGCCTGTGCGACTTCCCAGCGTGTATCCTCGGCACGTACCACCAGCACCACGCCGTCCACGAGGGTGGCGATGACCAGCGTGTCGGCGGCGGAATACACCGGGTCACCATCGATCACCACAAATCGGTACTGTTCGGCAAGTTGCTTGAGCAGTGGCCGCAATTGCTCCGGCGTCAGGTGTTCTGCACCGCGGATGTGCCGGCCGTTGGGCAAGACATGAAAGGGCAGCGTAGAAACCTCCAGGATGCAGTCCTCTAGCCGAGGGGTGTTCTCCTGGTTGAACAGCAGATCGCGAAATCCCCGTTCCTTTTGCACCCCCAGTTGATGGCTGAGGTTGTTGGCTGACTGGCTGGCATCGACCAGCAGCACTCTGCCGCTGCTCATCTCCGACAGTTGTCTGGCCAGTGCCAGGGCGCTGGTACTGATACCGTCGCCGCTGTTGGCGGCCGTCAGGAACAGGACTTGCAGGTCCAGGTCGAGCACGGTCGAGGTCAGGTTGGACTCGCTTGGGTTTGCGATGGTCAAGCTTTTAGTGGTTGAACCGTCCATCTCAACTTGCTCCGTGGCCGCTGAAAACCTTGAAGGGCGTCTTGAGCAGGATCTTCAGATCCAGCAGAAGGCTCTGATTGGCGATATAGCTCAGGTCGAGCTCGACCCGTTTATCGAAATCGATGTTGCTGCGCCCGGAGATCTGCCACAGACCGGTCATGCCGGGGTAAATGCTCAGGCGCACGAGGTGCGTGTCCTTGTAGCGATAGGCACTGAACGAGGTGGGTCGTGGGCCGACCAGGCGCATGTCACCGGTGACGACATTGATCAGGTTCGGCAGTTCATCGAGGCTGCTGCGCCGCAGGAAGCCGCCGATTCCGGTGATCCGCGGGTCCTTGTCGATCTTGAAGTCGATGGCGTCGGCACCGTGTTTGTTCAGGTGGCGCAGCGACTCCTTGAGGTCTTCGGCATTGGCCACCATGGTGCGGAACTTGAACATGCCGAACAGCCGTCCGCGGTAACCGGTGCGTTTTTGCACAAACAGCACCGGCCCGGGGCTGCTGAACTTGATGATCAGGGCCAGGGCCAACAGCACCGGCGACAACAGCACCAGCAAGATCAGCGCACCGAGGGTGGCGACCACCCGATTGGTTCGCGACAGGGTCCAGGGACGACCACCGTCGCGGCCGGTGATCCAGCTGCGACCTTGCATATGGATCGCCGCGTCGAGGCGCATGCGGTGCTCGGGATCAAGGCGTTTGTCGCACAGCATCGTGTTGAGTGGCACTCCTTTTTCATGACCGGTCATAGGCTCCTCCGTTGTTGCGCAGGCCCGGCCCGGCGGGGAGATTCGCCGGAGAGCGACGTGGGGATGACGGGCAGCAGGTAGTACTCACGGAACCAGGCAACGAAACGTCTGAGCCCTTCGTCGAGCTCCACTTGCGGGTGAAAACCGGTGTCGTGTTCCAGTTCATGAACATCGGCAAAGGTGTTCAGAACATCACCCGGTTGCAACGGCAGTAATTCGACGTTGGCCTTGCGCCCCAGATGCTTTTCCATCAGCGCCAGGTAATCCTTGAGTTCAATCGGATGCTCACCGCCAATGTTGTAGATCCTCCACGGTGCCATGCTGGTGGAAGGATCAGGGTGCTCGCGGTCCCAGCCCGACGCGACTTGCGGTGCGCGATCGATCAGGCGCGCAATGCTTTCGATGATGTCGTCGATGTAGGTGAAGTCGCGCTGATGCTGGCCATAGTTGAACAGTTTCAGCGGTCTGCCTTCGACGATCGCCCTGGCAAAGCGGATGGGCGACATGTCCGGACGACCCCAGGGGCCGTACACGGTAAAGAAGCGCAATCCGGTGCACGGAATGCCGAACAGGTGGCTATAACTGTGGGCCATCAGTTCATTGGCTTTTTTGGTGGCCGCATACAGTGACAACGGATGATTGACGCCGTCATGGGCTGAATAGGGCGTGTGCTGGTTGGCACCGTAGACCGAACTCGACGAGGCGTAGATCAAATGCCTCACCGGATGGTGACGGCAGCATTCGAGAATATTCAGGAAGCCGCCGAGGTTGGTGTCCAGATAGGCCTTGGGGTTATCCAGCGAATAACGCACCCCGGCCTGCGCGGCGAGGTGAATCACCACCTCCGGTTGTTCGCGGGTGAACAGCGCAGCGATCGCCTCGCTATCGGCTACGTCGATCCGCGTCAGGGGAAATTCGCCGACCTGCTCCTCAACCCAGCGCACCCGGGCATGCTTCAGGGCGGGGTCGTAGTAGTCATTGAAGTTGTCCAGTCCAACGATCTGGTGTCCATCGCGCAGCAGTCGCAACACACAATGGGCTCCAATGAACCCGGCCGCACCAGTGACCAGGATCTTCATGCGTTTGATCCTTGCGCCACGCACAGAAACCGGCGACTTGCATTTGCCAGTGCGGCTGCTTTTATCAGGCCAACGTAACCCGTACCCAATACGTTCACGTCCATACCGGCGTGCCTCGTAAGACGGTTGATGTAACTTAAGTGAGACTGTCAAAAGGGGTATAGCCCAGCGTGGGCAAATCGTGTCAGCAAACTGACATGTTCTTCATGTTGAAAAACGGTGAGGGCTTAGGCGACTCGCCATCAAGTGCCGTCAGGCAGCGGCTCTTGCCTGTGGTTGAGGTGTTGCAGACGTTTTGAAGAAAGCGATAAACGGTCGTGAAGCTTGAATTACAAGGGTTGACAAGATGTTGGTGTGTCAGATTTGAGTCACCTGTTTTTTGACGCTTTTGTACGTCAGATGGCATTTCTTGCGCTTTAAGGGCGTGCTGCTAGTGTCAAAAAATGGCCAGTCATGAACTCGCCATACCCTCCATCAGGAGCGATAAAAGACTCATGGCGAGATACCTGAAGGAACTGTTGCTGGTTCTGTATTTACTGAAGAACTACGACTACTACCTTGAACGCCTGAGTGCCATAGGCATCGGTTTTGCTGTGGTGCTGTTTGGCGCGATGTTCATCGTTCTGGTGGGGGCCTTGTGGCTCAGCGCCTACATCCGCCAGACGCTGGTCCGTCATCTGTTCGCGCTGGTGATGTTTGTCTCGGCGGTATTCTTTGACGTTTATACGCGCGTGACCGCCGACTACCTGACGTACAGCAGTTTTGTGTCGCTGGTCTATTCCGGGGGCTTCATTCAAGAAGCGGCGTACCAGTATCGGACGGTGATTGTCAGCGCCGTGGCCAGTGGGCTGCTGCTGTTGTTCGGTATTGGCCTCAAGCCGCGTCGGCGTCTGGCAGTGCCGGGTTATGCGTTGGTCGCGGCGCCGCTGGTGGGCGTGATGCTATTGAGCGCGGTGCTGTTCGTGCGGGCCGGCGAGGGTGCCCGCGGCTTGCCGATCATGTATACGCCGCTGGCCTACCTGAACCTGTTCGCCTACGAATCCCTGCACAACACCGTCGGCCCGCGTGAGCCGGTCAGCCTGGCGCGGGTGAGCGCGCCTGCCGCGCATGACATCGTCTTGATCATCGATGAAAGCGTGTCCGGCAACTACCTGGACATCAACACCGGGTTTGGCGTGCACAGCAACCTCAAGGAACCGCACCCAGGTCTCGACATTATTAACTACGGCTATGCCGCGTCCGTCGCCAATTGCAGCGCCGACACCAACGTGACCTTACGCTTCGGCGGCACGCGCACGGACTACACGCACATCAACTCGACCCTGCCATCGATCTGGCAATACGCGAAAAAGGCCGGGTTGCGCACGGTCTACATCGACGCCCAACGCACCGGCGGCAATCTGCAGAACCTGATGACCGACCTTGAGCGCAAAGACATCGACGAATTCGTCCAGTTCGACTCAACCCGCGTGCGCGACCGTGACATGGCCGCGGCGCAGAAGCTGATCGATCTGCTCAACGACGGCCAGCCGACGTTGGTGGTGATCAACAAGGTCGGCGCGCATTTTCCGGTGCACGACAAATACCCGGACGATTTCATGGCCTATCGGCCGACACTGCCGCGCGGGCAGTTCATGGAGGTTGCCGACACCGGCAAACGGGACGGTTTCAATGGTCAGCCGGATGACTGGATGCTGTATCGCAACGCCTATAAAAACACCCTGCTGTGGAACGTCGGCGAGTTCTTCGCGCGGGTGTTTGCCAAGGCTGATCTGAGCAACGCGACGTTGATCTACACCTCGGATCATGGCCAGGACCTGCACGAGCGTGGCAATCCGGGGTTGAACACCCATTGCGGCGGTGACCCGGTCGAGGAAGAGGGCCTGGTGCCGCTGGTGGTGATTCAGGGCAGCGGGTTGCACACTCTGGACTGGCAGGGCGCGTTGGCCGGTAACAAGGATCGCTCCAGCCACTACAACATCTTCCCGACGCTGCTCCAGTTGATGGGCTATGAACTGGCGGCGATCGAACCGATCTACGGCAAGCCGTTAAGTCAGCCGACCGATGACGATTTCACCTTCAACTATCGCTTTAATGCGCGGTTGGGGGCCAAACCGGCATGGCGACATATCGACCTTAGCACCATTGTGACGCCAGGCCAGGCACCGTCGGACGTTACCGCAGGTACGCCGTAGGCATGTGCACCGCGTCGACCGAAGTCACCAACTCCCATAGGGAATGCCGAAACGTTCGATGTAGCGTTTGGAGGATTCTTTGATCTTCCAGGCGTAACGTCCTTCATTGTTGCCGAGATAGGGGCCCAGGGGTTCGATGCCGACCTGAGTCCGGTCAACCTTGTTGGGATGGAAGCAGTCGTCACGGGCCCATACCTGGATTATCCCGCCGGGTGCCAGCCCCAGATTCAGTGAGGCGGCGGAGTTGGCGGAATACTCCGGTGTTTCATGGCAGCGCCGGGAGGTGGCGTTGCGCATGATGGTGCGGGTTGCTTCGGAAATCTCGATCCAGCCGGCATAGGTCTTGCGCTCGACAATCGATTGCCAGCGAACATAAACCCGTACCGGTAGGACGGCACCTACGACTGGCATGCTGGAACTTCCGACCCCATCCCAGCCGCGAGCGATATCGGAGTCAAATTGGTCCCCAAGCATTCGTGCGGCAGTGCCAGACGCGACATTGGCAAACAGCCGGCCATGAATGTCCACCACCGCTGAGGTTTCTACCCAAACGGTCATGAAGTTGGGCTCAGTAAAACCGATGTACCACCAAGGTGCCTTGTAGTCGTTTTTGGCCGAGAGTGGGTCGACGGTCTGGCAGGCGCTTATCGACAACAACGCCAACAGTGCAATCAGTATTTTCATGGCTACAGCGTCCATTCCGGTACATGAGGGTGTTGCACCCGTACGGCATCCACCGTCGGGACGTTGACATAGAGCCGCTCGGCTGTGCTGGTGCGTGGCGCTTCATCACCAACTTCCGTAGGTGCGTAATTGCATCTCACTTGACCACCTAATTGCATCGCCACTGACCAGTCGTTTGCATCCGACTTGACCAGTCATTTGCATTCGCGCTGACCAGCTTTTTGCAGTCGATGGGTGTCAGCGGGTGCCACTCAGGGGGAGTGCATCAGCCAAGCACAGAAGGACTGCAACCGACCCAGGCTGTGTGAAAACGCGCTAAATACGTCGAAAACTGATAGGCGCGAGGAACGCTTGTGAAATCAGCGGCCGGAAGCGCGAATTACCTTAGTCAGCTACATAGACGTTCGTAATGCCGTTTGGGCCGCGTCAGCGGCCCAAACGGCTACTAACTGGCGAGCCAAGTGGCTGGATTTACGCCCTGATCGCCTCAAGCAGTCCTACAATGCCGAAGATGCTCATCATTCGTTTGAGGTTGTAGGCGAGTACATGAAGACTCATTTCGGTACTTACCCGCGGAAGTGTTTTGGTCAGGAAGTGGGTGGCTCCCATCCAATATTTGAGCGTTCCAAAAGGATGCTCAACAGTCTGGCGGCGAACCTTCATCTTCCCCGGGTCATGTTCCAGCCGAACCTGCATCGCGTCGATTACCGCCTCATGTTCCCAGCGCTTCACACGGCGCTCCTTACCCGTCGTACATTGCTTTTGCATTGAGCAGGACTGGCAGCCCGAGAAGTAGTAACAATGCAATAACATGCCGTCTTCCATCGACGAATGCCGCCTGGTTAGTAGCTGCCCCGCAGGGCATCGATACTCGTCCGACGCAATAAGATAGATGAAATCCTGTTTGCCGAATCTGCCTTCGGCTTTGCTGCCAGATGTGAGGGGTTTCGGTACGAAGGTAGTGATGCCGGCTTGCTCGCAAGCACGGATTTCCAGACCTTTGTAATAGCCTCGGTCGGCCACCACCGTTAGCGATTCAGCCTCGATTTCTTCACGCGCTTGGTTCGCCATATTGCTCAGTTGCCCACGATCATTACCAACGTTGGTCACCTCATGGGCAACGATCAGATGGTGTTTGTCGTCGACAGCTGTTTGTACGTTGTAGCCAACCGTTCCGGTGCCTCGGCCGCTCGTGGCCATTGAGCGTGCATCTGGGTCTGTGAGGGAGATCTGCTGGTCTGGACTTTCGTGGAGCTGCGCCTCGATTTCCTTGAGTTTCTGCATCTGCTTTTTCAGTGTTTCTATCTTTTCTTTAAGCCGCTCTGCTTTGGCCTCGGCCACTTCGGGCGTTGCCCGATCCGCCGAATCCATCGCCGCCAGATATCGATCAATGCTCTGCTCGATCTGCTGCATGCGTGCCTTCACCTTGCCCTGAGTGAAGTTGCGGTCGCGATTATTGACAGCTTTGAATTTGCTGCCGTCGATGGCGATGATCGATTGGGAGAAGAGATTGAGGTTGCGACAAAGAACTACGAACTGGCGGCATACGCTTCGAATGGCTTTGCCGTTGTCTTTGCGAAAGTCGGCAATGGTTTTGAAGTCCGGAGCCAAACGCCCCGTTAGCCACATCAACTCGACGTTGCGCTCGGCCTCACGCTCAAGCCTGCGGCTGGACTGAATCCGATTCAGGTAGCCGTAAATATAGATCTTCAGCAAGACCGCTGGGTGGTAGGCCGGACGACCAGTTGCGGCAGGATCGACGCCCTCAAAACCAAGTGCGCCCAGGTCGAGTTCATCGACGAAAACATCGACCACGCGCACTGGATTTTCTTCGGCTACGTAATCGTCCAGACACTCTGGCAGCAGCGTCACTTGCGTCCGAGCCTCACCTTCAATAAATCGCTTCATGATCGCCCCCGATACGATCTAGACGATCAGAAGGTTAGACAATCACTGGCGTTTTCACACAGCCTGGGTCCAAAGCGGAAGTAGCCAGCTTGGGAAGCAGACATTCAAGGTCTGACCTAACCCGGCGCTACGCGGCTTCATCGCCCGGCGTCCATGTTGATCGATACGTTAAACCCCAGGCTTTAGATGCGCCTGAACGTCGCGATGGAATTCTTGCGACTTCGCATATGACTCGGTTTTCTGATCTGGCTCAAAGTATCTACCGTCCCTGGGCGTAGTGTTTGCAATAACGTTTCGTAGACACGCCGGAAATTGGTGCTCACGTCCTTTACGTTTTTCAGTGTGTTTTTGAGATGTTTTTGCCTTTTTCATACTTTAAAAGGGTGTCTCATGAAAACCTCATATTTCGTAGCAACGACAATCCTCGCCGCAGGTTTGTCTGCCATTGCATCTCCCGCCAACTCGCAGACACTCGAAAAAATTGCCGATAGCAACAAAATCACCGTGTCTTACCGGGAGGCATCGGTACCTTTCAGCTACTTGATCGGTCCTACCGAAGCCGTGGGTTTCTCAGTCGATTTAACCGATGCCATCGTTGATGATGTGCGCAGGAAGCTCAAGAAGCCGAACTTAGAAGTGGCTTACATTCCTGTGTCTTCGCAAACCCGCATTCCGTTGCTGGTCAATGGCACTTACGATCTGGAGTGCGGATCCACCACCAACAACGCTGCGCGTGGCAAGGACGTGGCTTTCGCAATTAGCCATTTCTACACCGGCACGCGCCTATTGACTAAGAAGACCTCCGGCATAAAGAACTACACCGATCTCGCAAAGAAGACTGTCGCCAGCACCGTCGGCAGCACGAACGAGAAGGTCCTCCGCCAATACAGTGCCGACAACAATCTAGACGTACAGGTCGTCTCGGGCAAAGACTATGACGACTCCTTGGCGCTGGTTGAAAATGATCGTGCCGTTGCGTTTGCCATGGACGATATCCTGCTGTTTGGCCTCATGGCGAACTCCAAAAATCCCGATTCGCTCGAAGTCGTGGGTGATGCGCTGCAAGTCGAACCCTACGGCTGCATGCTTCGCAAAGATGATCCTGAATTCAAGCAATTGGTCGATGGCACCATAACCCGTCTCATGGAGTCGGGCGAATTCGCAAGGCTATACACCAAGTGGTTTCAATCACCGATTCCTCCAAAAGGAATGAATCTGAACATGCCGATGAGCGAGCAGCTCAAAGCCAATCTCAAGGCGCGCAGTGACAAACCAGCGCTGTAAAGCTTGACGAATACCTGAGCAAACGACACAGAAGTCCGACTTAACTCGGTCATTGCGAGCAGTTGCCGGTTCCGAATCGCATCGGGTCGGCACTCACGCTCGGTGAGAGGCGGTTGCAGCCGCGAAGCTCAGATTAGAGTTGGCTCCATTCACTTAATTGAGTACAAAGCCGGTCGGTTGCGTAATCTCATACTTTTCATGTATTCGAAACTAAGCAATATGATTTTCGGAAACGTCAATAATTTCATGCATCCATTCCGGACGGAATTATCTGAGCTTTGCGGCTAGACCGCCTTTGAGCAACGCCTTGTATTGCTTGAGTGGGTGCGAACGTCTTCTTTGAAGCGAAAGCACCAAGGTCCGGAATTGGCCGTTCTCTGCCGGTGCTCACTACCGCGTGTGCTGGTCAAGTCGAATACAAACGGTTGGTCAGCACGAATGCAATTGACTGGTCAGTGGCAATGCTAATGGGTGGTCAAGTCCATGCAATTACGCAGTAGGGAATGCCGAAGCGTTCGATGTAGCGTTTGGAGGAGTCTTTGATCTTTCTGTAGTAACCGTTGTACTTGCCTTGATTTGGGCCTAGCGGCTCAATGCCGACTTGCCCTCGGTCGACTTTGTGGGCGCGGAAACAGTCGTCGCGGGTCCATACCTGGATTATCCCTCCAGGTGCCAACCCCACGTTGAGGGAAGCAGCAGAGTTGGCGGAATACTCTGGTGTTTTATAGCAACGCTGGGCCGTCGAGTTGCGCATGATGTCGCATGTGGATTCGGAGATATCGATCCAGCCCGCGTAGGTCTTGCGCTCCACAATCGATTGCCAACGCACAAAGAGGCGTTTCGGCAAGTCGGCACCCGTGACTGGCATGCCTTCACCACCGATGCCCACCCAGCCCCGCGCATTTTCCGTTCCGTCCTCGTAGTTGCTACTGGCAGCTGCACCGGCGGCAACATCGTAAATCAAGCGTCCTTTGATATCCTCGACTGTGGAGGTTTCAACCCATACCGTCATGTGAGCAGGTTCGGTAAAACCGATGTACCACCAGCGTGTTTTAAAATCATTTTTGGCCGATAGCGGGTCGACGGGCTGGCAGGCGCTTATCGACAATAACGTCAACAATGCAATCAGGGTTTTCATGGCTACAGCATCCATTCCGGTACATGAGGGTGTTGCACCCGTACGGCATCCGCCGTCGGGACGTTGACATAGCGCCGCTCGGCTGTGCTGGTGCGTGGCGCTTCATCACCAACTGCCGTAGGGAATGCCGAAACGTTCGATGTAGCGTTTGGAGGATTCTTTGATCTTTCTGTAGTAACCGTTGTATTTGCCCTGATTTGGGCCTAGCGGCTCAATGCCGACTTGCCCTCGGTCGACTTTGTGGGCGCGGAAACAGTCGTCCCAGACCCAGACCTGAATGATGCCACCCGGAGCCAGTCCCAGATTCATGCCCGCGCTGGGATTCGCCGTGTATTGGGGTGTTTCATGGCACCGTTGGGCCGTCGAGTTGCGCATGATGTCGCGGGTGGATTCGGAGATATCGATCCAGCCCGCGTAGGTCTTGCGCTCGACAATCGATTGCCAGCGTACGTAGATCCGTTTCGGCAGGTCGGCACCGATTACTGGCATGCTGGAGCTTCCGACCCCATCCCAGCCGCGAGCGATATCCGAGTCGAAATGCTCCCCGAGCATTCGAGCTGCGGTGCCGGCCGCGACATCTCGAAACAGGCGACCTTGTATGTCTTGTACCGCAGTGGTTTCTACCCAAACGGTCATGAAGTTGGGCTCAGTGAAACCGATGTACCACCAAGGTGCCTTGTAGTCTTTTTTAGCTGAGAGTGGGTCGATGGTCTGGCAGGCGCTTATCGATAACAGCACCAATAGTGCAATCAGGATTTTCATGCCTACAGCGTCCATTCCGGTACATGAGAGTGTTGCACCCGGACGGCATTTGCCGCCGGGACGTTGACATAAACCAGCCCGACTTTGCTGGTGCGCGGCCCCGAGAGAAAGGTCGGGGTCCAGTGCGCGGACAGGTGGATATAGCGTAACTTCAGCAACTGTTCCTCGGCCGGCGTAAGGCTGTAGTCGCCGGCAACAAACCGCTCGCACAGTGCCTGAAGATCGGCCGGTGGAGCCAGTTCGGGATTCTCCTGAATGTCGTCAAACTCAGCCCCATGCTTTTTGGCTGCCTCATACATCACCCGCACGTAAACCCGAGCCAGCCCGGCACTGACCTTACGCTGGAGTTGCAAGCCGACAAAGACCCGTTTGTGTTTCGGCGCCATACGGTCCTGCGGGTCGGGTGGCAGTATCTTCGGTTCCGGTGTGAGCAGCACCAGCATGTCCGGCGGCCAGCCCCTGGCGTGCCATTTCACCCGCTCCTGCTCGGCGCTGAGGTAGATTGAGGTGTTTTTGACATCGGTGGTCAGGGGCACGTCCAGGGCCTGCAGGGGGCTGAGCATCAGGCGTTCCTCGGCTTCATCGAGGTAGCCGCCGCCGATATCCGCGTGGGCTCCCGGCAGGCTGACTTCCGGGTGATCCGGGCCGACACGATTCAGCGCGAAGTTGGCGCGGTACTCATCCCGGGCTACCAGTTGCAACACATTAGGGAAGAACTTCGGCAGCAGGTGCAACTTGACCCCGGGGGCCGCCGGGCTGCACACATAACCCAGATTGCTCAGGCCGCCGACGGAGGCGACGGTGTCGAACAGGCCGATAAATCCGGTGTTGACCCCTTCACCAAATACCTTGCTGAAGCTCTGGGCGAACAACCGGTCGGGGAGGGACAGGGTTTCGCGCAGCGGGCTGCCGGTTCTGGCCATGCACAGGCAGGCGAAATGCCGGGCTGCGGCGGCGCCGCGGCTGAAACCGAAGACATCGAAGATCAGAGCCTGAATCTGGATATGGGGGTACTTCTGATGGAATTGCCCTAAGCGTTGTTTTATGAAAGTAAATGCTTGAAACACTCGGGCTTCGATACCGGTTTCACCCCGGCCAAATGCCGAGCCCAGCAGGCTGTCTTGCTCGCCCGCCGTTGTGCCAATGCCTTCGACGTAAACCTTTTCGAAAGCCAGTTTTTGCATCTGGATGTCACTGACACTTCTAGTCTCACTGTACAGGTCATGCAACCGCTTAACATTCGTCACATCACTCCCATAACTGCTGTTTGGGTCCTTCATATACGGTTTGCAGTCGCTGTCCATATCCTCTGACGACGCCGGGTAATGGGCGCCGCAGCGTTGCCCCCTATCGACATTGAACGGGTTGTTGCCGGTGCCATCGAAAAACACCCCGATGCGCAGGGTGATCTTGATGCGTGCAGCTTCTTCGCGGGCCTCTTTCGCTTCCCAGGCGTCGTTGTACTGCTCTTCCTGTGCTCGCTGCCGCGCCAGCATCTCGTCGTGTCGGCGTTGAGCCTGTTCCGAATCCCGTGCTTGTTCTCGGTTGCGTTCAGCCGTTTTCCGGTTGCGTTCGGCCGTTTGTCTGGCGAGCTTTTCCAGGGCCCAGTCACGGCAGGTCGCGCAATGGTAGCCATCGAACTCTTGTCCCATCCCAGTGCTCCCTTTCTATGTGGGCCTTCAGGCTGGGAAAGTGCGCGTTGCGGGAAGGGTGACGCTGCCAGTCGCGGCTTAAAAAAGTGTGGGAACAAGACTGACTTTTTGGAGCCTGCACCTGACAGACAAAACCTCAGGCCGAATTTGCTGGCGATGAGGCATGGAGCACGGGCTGAAAATCGGCTTGTGGGATTTGTCTGGCGCTATGGGTCAGACATTTTCCGACCCGACGCAGCAGGTGATCGAACAGCGCTGGCAGATGCCGACGGTGAAGGGGGTGTAGTCCGCTATCCTTGGCCTTAGGTTTGCTGATCGAGTACTCCCATGCTTCAGGTGCACGGCGTGTTCAAGAGCTACGCCACCCCGCAAGGCCCGTTGGCGGTGTTGCAAGGTGTCGACTTGCACCTGACGCAAGGCAGCAGCCTGGCGCTGATGGGCGAGTCGGGCAGTGGCAAGAGCACCTTGCTGCACTTGATTGCCGGGCTGGACAAGGTCGATCGCGGCAGCATCCGCATGGGCGATCAGCGCCTGGAGCAGATGAACGAAGGGCAGTTGGCGAATTGGCGGCGCACTGAAATCGGCCTGGTGTTCCAGCAGTACAACCTGATCGGCAGCCTGCGGGTCGAGGACAATCTGGCGTTTCAGGCACGCCTGGCCGGGCGCCATGACCTGCGATGGCAGGCGCAACTGGTGGAGCGGCTGGGGCTCGGGGATCTGCTCCGGCGTTACCCGGAGCAGCTGTCCGGTGGCCAACAGCAACGGGTTGCCCTCGGTCGGGCGCTGGCGTCGCGTCCGCGCTTGCTGTTGGCAGACGAGCCGACCGGCAGTCTTGATGAACACACCAGCGATGAGGTGCTCGATTTACTGCTGGAACTGCTCGTTGACAGCCCCACCAGCCTGTTGATGGTCACGCACAGCCAACGGGTCGCGGCACGACTGGCAGAAAAAGTGGTGTTGCACGGCGGACGCCTGGTCGACGCAGGCCAACGTTGAGATGAGCATTTTGCGCGAAACCTTGCGAGCGCTGCTCAGCCATTGGCACCAGCACCCAGTGCAGTTTTTCAGCGTGCTGACCGGGCTCTGGCTGGCCACCGGTTTGCTGACCGGGGTGCAGGCGCTGAACAGTCAGGCGCGAGAAAGTTACGCTCGGGCCAGTCAACTGATTGGCGGCGAACCTCAGGCCAGCCTGAGTGCGCCGAATGGCGCGACCTTCTCTCAGGCGTTGTTCGTCAACTTGCGTCGGGCCGGTTGGCCGGTATCGCCGCTGTTGCAGGTGCGAATCCAGCTCAAGGGCCATGAAGACCTGCGCTTACAGCTGATGGGTATCGAGCCGTTGTCGTTGCCGACCGGCTCGGCGCTGGCCGGGCAACGTTTGGAACTGGCGCAGAAGGTTGAATTTGTCAGCCCGCCGGGCCGTACCTGGATTGCTCCGCCAACCTTGCAGGCGCTCGGTTTGCGCGAGGGCGACCAACCGCAAAGCCTGAACGGGCAAACCTTGCCGCCCTTGCACAGCCAGGTCGACATGGCCCCCGGTGTGCTGCTGGTGGACATCGGCTTTGCCCAGCAGGTGCTGGGTTTACCGGACCAGTTGTCGCGCCTGTTGTTGCCCAAGGATTTTGCCGCCACCGAGCCCAAGCTACCCGCCGAGTTAACCGGTCAGTTGCAACTCAAGCGCAGCGGCGAGGAAAACAATCTGGCGCGGCTTACCGAGAGCTTCCACCTGAACCTCGATGCGCTGGGCTTTCTGTCGTTTGTGGTCGGATTGTTCATCGTCCACGCCGCCATCGGTTTGGCGCTGGAGCAACGCCGTGGGCTGTTCAGAACCTTGCGCGCCTGCGGGGTCAGCGCGCGGATGCTGATCCTCTGTCTGAGCATGGAGTTGGGCGGTTTGGCACTGCTCGGCGGGATGGTCGGGGTGGCCAGTGGTTATCTGCTGGCCAGTCTGCTGTTGCCGGACGTTGCCGCCAGTTTGCGCGGGTTGTACGGCGCGGAAGTGGCGGGGCAGTTGAGCCTCAGCCCGCTGTGGTGGCTCAGCGGTATAGGCTTGAGTCTGCTCGGTGCTTTGCTGGCCGGTGCCAATAGTTTGCTGCGGGCAGCCCGACTGCCGCTGCTGGCACTGGCCAACCCGCAAGCCTGGCATCAGGCTCACGCGCGTTGGCTGCGGCGTCAGGGTTGGGTGGCGGCAGTCGCTGCTGCGATCGGTCTGATTGCGTTGCTATGGGGTGACAGTCTGGCCAGCGGTTTTGTGCTGATGGCGGCATTGTTGCTCGGTGCCGCGCTGAGTTTGCCGGTACTGCTCAACGCTGCATTGAACCTGGTAGTGCGACGCAGCCGGTCGGTGCTGGGGCAATGGTTTCTCGCCGACTGCCGTCAGCAGTTGCCCGCCCTGAGTCTGGCCCTGATGGCGCTGCTGTTGGCGCTGGCGGCCAACATCGGTGCCGGCAGCATGACCGCTGGTTTTCGCCAGACCTTCAGTGACTGGCTGGAGCAACGGCTGACCGCCGAGCTTTACCTCAATCCACAGAACCCGGCGCAAGCCAGCGCGCTGCAACAGTGGCTGGCGCAACAAAAACTCAGCGCGGTGTTGCCGAGCTGGCAGGTCGCGGTGTCGTTGCAGGGCTGGCCGGCGGACCTTTACGGGGTGATCGATCATCCGACCTATCGCGAACATTGGCCGTTGCTCGAAGCGCTGGGCGAGCGCCCTTGGGATCAGTTGGCGGCGTACGACACGCTGATGCTCAGCGAACAACTGGCCCGTCGACTCAAGCTGCGGCTCGGTGACTATCTGAACATCCCCACGCCTCAAGGCACATGGTCACCGCAGCTGATCGGGATCTACGCCGACTACGGCAACCCCAAGGGGCACTTGTTGGTCAACGCCGAACACCTGCTGCGTTACTGGCCGCAACTGACGCCGAGTCGCTTCAACGTGCGCGTCGATCCGGCGCAGATCCCGGCGCTGCTGACGGCGCTGCAATTGCGCTTTGCCCTGGATGACAGCCGCATCAATGATCAGGCCCGGCTCAAGGGCTGGTCGACGCAGGTCTTCGAGCGCACTTTCGCGGCCACGGCGGCGCTCAACAGCCTGACCCTCGGCGTGGCCGGTGTGGCGCTGTTCATCAGTTTGCTGACCCAGAGTCAGAGCCGTCTCGGGCAACTGGCACCATTGTGGGCGCTGGGCGTGACGCGCCGACAATTGATGGTGCTCAACCTCGGGCAGACCTGGTTGCTGGCACTGCTCACGCTGGTGATGGCGTTGCCCTTGGGGCTGGCGCTGGCCTGGTGCCTGGACACGGTGATCAACGTTCAGGCGTTTGGCTGGCGCCTGCCGTTACGGGTGTTCCCGCTGCAACTTGTGGAATTGATGGGGCTGGCAATGTTTGCCACCTTACTGGCGTCGGCCTGGCCGCTGTTCAAGCTCTATCGCACGCAACCGGCGGATCTGCTGAGGAGCTATGCCCATGAGGATTAACCGGGCGGTCGACGTGCTGTTGCTGGCCTTGCTGTTGCTGACATTGGCGGGTTGCGATGACTCATCGAAACACAACGAGGGTTTCGCGGGGTTGGGCAGCACAGCGGCGGCGTTCAAGCAGGTGACGCCGGGCCGGGTATTCAGCTTTCCGGCCGATCACGGCGCCCATGATGGTTATCGCGTCGAATGGTGGTACCTCACCGCCAACCTCAAGGACCCGCAAGGCCGGGCATTCGGCGTGCAGTGGACGCTGTTCCGCAATGCTCTGAAGGCCGGGCCCGAGCAGCCCGGCTGGGCCAGTCAGGTGATCTGGCTCGGCCACGCGGCGGTGACTTCGGCGAACGTTCATCACGCCGCTGAACGTTATGCCCGCGGTGGCGTCGGTCAGGCCGGGGTTCAGAATGTGCCGTTTGCCGCGTGGATCGATGATTGGCGGCTGAGCACTCAAGCCGACACCGCGAACCCGCTGGCAGAGATGCAATTGCAGGCGAGCGACAAAGGCTTCAACTATCGACTGCGGCTGAACGCCAGTCGGCCATTGGTGCTGCAAGGCGAGCAGGGCTTTAGTCAAAAGTCCGAACGGGGCCAGGCGTCGTATTACTACAGCCAGCCGTTCTTCCAGGCCAGCGGTAGCCTGGCAATCGACGGCACGACGTATCAGGTCAGCGGCCCGGCCTGGCTCGACCGTGAATGGAGCAGCCAGCCGCTGACGGCCGAACAAACGGGGTGGGACTGGTTTTCCCTGCATCTGGACAGTGGCGCGCAGTTGATGCTGTTTCGGGTCCGACAGAAGACCGGGGCGGCCTACCTGACCGGCACCTGGATCAACCCGGACGGCAGCGCCCAACAACTGTCCCGTGACGAGATCAGCCTCACGCCGTTGGCATCTTCCGAGGTGGCCGGACGGCGTTTGCCGACGCGCTGGTCGATCAAAGTGCCGGGCAAAGGCCTGGACATCACCAGCAGCGCATTGAACCCCAAGGCCTGGATGGATTTGCGCATTCCCTACTGGGAGGGGCCGGTGCAGTTGAGCGGCAGCCATGCTGGCAACGGGTATCTGGAAATGACCGGGTACTGAGCGGTAAGCCGCAAAATTTCGGGTGAAACCCTGATCTGCGTCTTTGCGTTCCTTTCAGGGGCGTAATCTGACCGAACTGGTTCGTTTTTTTTCGTTTGAAATCATTTCACTGAAACAGGATGTGCAGATTTATTCAGAATTTTTGAACGGACAGATTGTCTGCATTGCATTAAAATCTCCCCGTTCGCTCAGTGTCGGGGCTCTTTACCGGTGCATGGATTGCCAGGCCAATACACTGGGCGAACACCTTCCTCCAGGCGCGATAAGCAACATTTCATAGCGCGTCCCATCGGGCCGATGGCCTTCACGTTACGCCCCTCTGTTAAAAAGCACCCTGTTCAAGCAACTGGCTGAAGACTTCCAGCTCGGTTTTTTCCAGATCGGATATCACGATAAAACGCATGTGCTTGTGTTGCCAGGCGACCACGTTGTAGCCGCGGATGGACTGACTTAGCCCGGGTTTATCGGTTTCTGTCGTCGGCAGAATGAACACGTTGATGATGTGTTTCGCCCGCCCATAAGTCAGCGCAGCGGTGGTCTGGTGTTGCAGGTAATCCAGTCGCCCGCCGAGCAACGGAAAACCCTGTGCCGAGAAGTCGAACACCGGCGGCGAAAAGTCCAGCTTGCCGGTAAACCATGGTTTCACCGTGTGCCGGTCGGAGGACGCAACATCGTTCAAATGCTCGGCCATCAACGAACGCACATGGCTGGACACCGCTTCGTCCAGCCAGGGTTGCTCAGGCGAAGGCGTGGCCACATACAACACCAGTGCCATGGCCAGCGCGACCGCGGAAAACGCCGGTGCCAGCCACTTTTGTGCGGCGTCTCTCAGGGCTCGCCAGGGAGAAGTCGGTGACTGGGGATTGGCGAAGACCTCTTGAATCAGTGCGTCGGGCGCCGCGTAATAAGGCGCATAGGTCTTGACGCTGGCGATCAACCGTTGCACTTCGTCATGCACGCGTTGGCAGTCGGTGCATTGCGACAGGTGCTCGGCAACGTTCGCGGTGGTTGCAGCGTCCAGCTCATGGTCCAGGTAGCCATGAATCAGTTCGTGGCAGAGCGTGCAGTTGATCTCATTCATGGCCTTGCAACTTCAGTAGTTCCAGCTTGAGCATGACGCGAGCCCGGGCCAGTCTCGACATGACGGTTCCTATAGGTATGTCGACCACCTTCGCGATGTCCTTGTAGGGCATGTCTTCCAACTCCTTGAGGATGATCATTTCACGGAAGACCGGGGGCAGGGCGCGCAGAGCCTGCTGAACATGGGCGGCGTCTTCCGCCTGCATGGCGAGCCGTTCCGGCGTCTGGCTGTGGCTCAAGGCAAGATCGTCCTGTGAAATCTCATCGCCGATGGCGACCCAACGATGACCGGTCGAGCCCTTGAGCCAGTTGTAACTCTCGTTGCGTACGATCGTCAGGAACCAGGCCCTGGCGTTGCCGTCCGCGAAACGATGCAGAAACCTGAACGCCTTGAGCGCACTTTCCTGCACCACATCATGCGCCGCGCTGTCACTGCCGGTGAGCCAGCGTGCGAGGTTATAAGCCGCATCCATATGTGGCGCAAACAGCTCCTCAAATCGCTTCATAGTGGCTCCAGCCTTTGCCCCCTATAACCCGGATGCGCTGCGTTTTATTCCCGAAATAAAAAATAATTTTTGCCTGGAATAAATCCCCGACCGGCTCGGTTGTACATCCTGTCAGTTCATCAATGTAGACCGCTACGAGGGCGTTCCCATGAACATTCGTTCGACAACACATGAAAAGCGTACAGACGGCCCCTTGGACCCCGACCGCAGAAACCTGCTCAAATGCTCGGCGTGGGCCGGTGCCGGCGTTATCTGGGCGCTGAGCGGCGGTATTCCACGAGCCTTTGCCCTGGGCGAAGATGGCCAGGTGAAGGATCCAGCAGCGCTGGCCAGCACGTTCCAATTCGTGCAAATCAGCGACTCGCACATCGGTTTCAACAAGGAAGCCAATCCCGAACCGCTGAAGACCTTGCAGGTGGCCATCGACAAAGTTATCGCGCTGCCGAAACGGCCTTCGTTGATTCTCCACACGGGCGACATCACCCACCTCTCGAAACCGGAGGAGTTCGACGCCGCTGCGCATTTGCTCAAAGGCCTGCCTTCAACCGTGCACTACATTCCGGGCGAGCACGACACCCTTGATGAGGGCGGCGGCAAGCTCTACCTCGAGCGCTATGGCAAAGGCACCAAAGGCAACGGCTGGTACAGCTTCGACGATCATGGCGTGCATTTCATCGCGCTGGTCAACGTCTTCAACTTCCAGGCCGGCCACGAAGCCACCCTCGGTGCCGAGCAACTGGCCTGGCTGCAGGATGATTTAAAGGCAGTGAGCACCAGCACACCGGTTGTGGTGTTCACCCATATTCCGTTGTGGACGATCTATCAGCCGTGGGGCTGGGGCACCGAAGACGGCGATCAGGCCATCGCGATGCTGCGCAAATACGGTTCGGTGACAGTGCTCAATGGCCACATTCACCAGGTTATCCAGAAGGTCGAGGGCAACATCACCTTCCACACCGCACGCGGCACGGCTTACCCGCAACCCGCACCCGGTGTCGGGCCAGCACCGGGACCGATGACCGTGGCTGCCGATCAACTGCGCAACTACCTGGGGATTACCGAGGTCAAGGCGACGCAGGGCGATCACCCATTGGCACTGATCGATTCGACACTCATTTAGGGACGACGCTGAGATGAAGCATTTACTGCGTGTACTGGCCTTGGGTTGCCTGATGGTTTCGATACCGGCGTGGGCGGAAGGGACCAAAATCGACATCAAGGAATTCATGTTTGGTCCCAAGGAAGTGACGATAGCGGTGGGCACCACTGTGACCTGGGTCAACGACGATCAAACGGTCCATACGGTGATGGAAAAAAACCACAAGGTGTTCCATTCGCCGGCGCTCGACACCAACGACCAGTTTTCCTATCAGTTCAATACGCCGGGGACCTACGAATACTACTGCACGCTGCACCCGCAGATGATCGGGAAGATCATTGTCAGTGGGGCGAAGTGAGGGGAGGGTCGTTGCAACGCAGAAAAAATGGGTGACCCCAGGGTTTGATAACGGTCAATCAAGTGAACGCACAGTTTGAAACAGCAGAGATCTAATGTGGGAGCGAGCTTGCTCGCGATAGCGGTGTGACAGTAAACATGTGTGCTGACTGTAAAACCGCTATCGCGAGCAAGCTCGTTCCCACAGTGGACTTGCTTCGTTTTACAGAATGCATTTCCTTGGCTGATCGTCATTAAACCCAGGGTCGCCCATTTTCATCACGGCGCCGACACCCGCACTTGCAGTCGTCGGCCGATCACAACCGTCACGCAGCGGGATGGCCAACACCCGTGCCACTTATCAGCTCAGCGGCGGCAGATTAAGCGCGGCGCAGCATTCTTCAATCGAGCGCCGCTGTGTATCGGCGTACAGCGCCAGTTCATCGATAGTCGACCGTCCCAGGGCTTTTTCAAACGCGTGCTGGTTTGAGTGCCCCGCGTAGTGGGCTTGTGCGGTGTCGCCGAGGTTCGACTGGAAGATCCCCGCCGCGCTGACCGGCAGAAAGTCTTCGTACACCAGTGGCACGGCGCGGATGTACTCGGCGTCGAGCAAGCCTTGCAACGACGCAGCCCCCATCTCGTCGCTATCGGCGGCCAGGCCTTTTTCGGTGACGAAGTAGCGAAAGTAGGCCAGGCCTTGTTCGCGCATCTCGTTGTAGCTGTCCGGGAAGGCCTTGAAATGCTCCTCCATCAGGCTGTTGTAGCGCGCCGCGTTGGCTTCGTTGGGGAAGTCTTTGAGTTCATCGCGGGCGGCGTTGAGCAGGCGGTCGTAGAGCGCGCGACCTTCAGGCGTCAGCGCGGCGCCGCGTTGTTCGATTTCACCGAAGCGGGCGCTGTGGCTGCCGTGAGCCTGCTGCTGATCGGTGAAGGCGATGGGTTCATCCAGCGCTTTGAAACTGGTCTGGCGCAGCAGGATCGGGCACTGGCGGCGCGGTGGACCTTCGATCACCGCTTTCGGGGTGATGCCGTGTTCGGGCATTTTGGCCTGCACGATGTCGATGTCGAGCGTGCGCGGTGTCAGGTGGTTGATGTGCGGGCCTTTGAAGGCGACCACGTCGGCGATCAACCGATGCTGGGCGCTGAGTTGCTGGTACTGCGCGGCGGTGACGGTGGCGCGGTGGTGCCAGCGGAAAGTTTCCAGTGCCTGTTCGACGAAATCCTCGGCTTGCTGCTCGTTGAGTCCGCCGTGTTGTTCAGACTGCTCGATCAGCGCCAGTGCCTGCGCGGTGAAAATCGAACGCTTGGCCAACACCGATTCGGCAAAGGTGCGCAACTGGGGATTTTCGATCAGCTCCAGGCGCAGCAGCGAGGTGAAGACCCGGAACGGGCTGACCTGCAACGACGCTTCATGCACGGCGCGGAACGCTGTGGAATGCACTGGCACCCCGGCCGGCGTCAGGTCGTAATAGCCGACCGGTTGCATGCCCATCACCGCAAACAAGCGGCAAAGGGTCGCCAGTTCTTGCGCGGTGCCGACGCGGATCGCACCGTGGCGTTCCAGGTCCAGGCGCTCGATTTCGCCGGTACTGCGTAATTGCCGGGCAATCGCAGGATCGCTGTCGAGCACTTGGGCGTTGGTCTGCGCCACCAGTTCCATCAAGGCGCCGTACAACGGCACTTCTTCGCGGTACATGTCTGACATCGCCCGCGAGAAGCGTTGGCGGATCAGGTCTGGGCTGATGACGTTGTGGTTGCTCATAAACACGAATCCCGGCGCAGTGACAGTGGAGTAGGCCGATTCTGTTCGGCGCAGGCATCGCTGGCAAACGAAGTTTCTTCTGAACTTCATTCTGCAAATGACTGCTGCGTTCAGCGCAACATCTGATCCACCAGCTCGATCCAGTGCTTAACCTGCGTCCGTCCGGCGCTGGCGAGGTGGCTCTGACAACCGATGTTGGCGGTGACGATTAGCTCCGGCCGGCCGCTTTCCAGAGCGTTGAGCTTGTTGTCGCGCAGTTGCCGGGCGAGCTCCGGTTGGGTCAATGAGTAGGTGCCGGCCGAGCCGCAACACAGATGACTGTCAGGCACGCTGGTGAGATTGAAACCGAGGCGGGTCAGTAGTTCTTCGACTGCACCGCCGAGTTTTAGCGCGTGCAGCAAGGTGCATGGGCAGTGGAAGGCGATTCGTCGTTCGGTGGCTGCGCACACTCGCTCCAAGGGTTCGTCGCGCAGGATCTCCACCAGGTCCTTGCTCATCTCGCTGACCCGTTTGGCTTTGGCCGCGTAGGCCGGATCGGTTTTGAGCAAATGCCCGTAATCCTTGATGAACGCACCGCAGCCGCTGGCGGTTTGCACGATGGCTTCGGCGCCGTTTTCCAGCGCGGGCCACCAGGCGTCGATGTTCTGGCGGGCGCGATTGAGTCCCTGTTCCTGAGCGTCGAGGTGATAGTCCAGCGCCCCGCAGCATCCGACCTGGCTAACGGTGTTGACGCTGATCCCCAGTCGATCCAGCACCCGTGCCGCAGCGGCATTGGTGTTCGGTGACAAGCCCGGCTGCACGCAGCCTTCGAGCATCAACACTTTTCGCGAATGCACCGAGGTTGGCCATTCTCCCGCTGGCGGCACGTCGTGCGGCAGTTTGGCTTCGAGATCACGCGGCATCAGCGGCCGGAAGGTTGCACCGATCTGCAACAACGCCTTGAACAGTCCGGGATTCGGCGCCATGGCCCGCAAGCCCTGGCGCAACACGCGCTGACTCGCTGAGCGCGGCACCGCCTGATCGACCACCGCGCGGCCGATGTCCAGCAGGTTGTGATAGTCGACCCCGGACGGGCAGGTGGTTTCGCAGGCGCGGCACGACAGGCAGCGGTCCAGATGCAATTGGGTCTGGGCAGTGGCGGGGTGGCCTTCGAGCACTTGCTTGATCAGGTAGATGCGTCCACGCGGGCCGTCCAGTTCATCGCCGAGCAACTGATAGGTCGGGCAGGTGGCATTGCAGAATCCGCAATGCACGCAGGTGCGCAGAATGCTTTCGGCCTCTGCCGCGCGGGGCAGGCGTTTGGCCTGTTCGCTGAGGGTGGTCTGCATGCTTCAGAACTCCGCGTACATCCGGCCAGGGTTGAACAAGCCCTGAGGGTCGAGTTGGACCTTGAGCTGTTGGTGATAACGCAACAGTGCCGGCGCCAACGGCTGGAACGGGCTGTCGCTGACACCGTGGCTGTAGCAGGTCGCATGCCCGCCCAGATCGAAGGCCAGCGACTGTATGTTCGAGGCGTCGGATTTCAACCAGCGTTGCGCTCCGGCCCAATCGATCAGCTGGTCGCCGGGGAGTGTCAGCGGGCCGAGGTTGTTGGGCAGTGACAGACGCCACAGCGGCAGACCTGCATCGAAAAACGCCAGCTGTTGTTCATTCAATGCCTCCCAGTACTGAGAGTCCAGCACCTCGCCACCGAGGCGTTGCTGGGCAGCGCTCACCGAGCCTTCGCCGCCCTCCAGACGCAAGTGCAACTGCCGGCCGTCATGGCTCGCCGCGCTGATGGGCAACGGTTGCTGGCCCCATTCGGCCAGTTGGCTCAAGGCGCGGGCGCTGTTGAGCTCCAGGCTGATGCTCAGGCATTGGCGCGGTTTGGGCAGGACCTTGAGCGAGACTTCGGTGATCACGCCAAGACAGCCGAAGCTGCCGGTCAACAACCGTGAAAGGTCATAGCCGGCGACGTTTTTCATTACCTCACCGCCAAAACGCAGTTGTTTGCCGTTGCCGGTGATCAGCCGCGTACCGAGGACGAAATCGCGAACGGAACCCGCCCAAGGTCGACGCGGACCGGATAATCCGCAAGCGATCATGCCGCCGACCGTGGCGTCTTCACCGAAGGAGGGCGGCTCACAAGGGAGCATTTGCCCGGCCGCCTCCAGCGCCGCCAGCAATTCGCTCAGCGGTGTACCGCAGCGGGCGGTGATCACCAGTTCAGTCGGGTCATAGCTGACGATGCCGCGATGGGCACGGGTGTCGAGTACCTCGCCGGCGACTTCACGGCCGAGGAAGGCTTTGCTGCTGGCGCCTTGAATGCGCAACGGCGTCGCGTTCTCCCGGGCCAGGTTGATCTGTTCCAGTAACTCCGCGCTGGCGTCCCGGTCCTGTTCAATGCGCATCAGAAGCGCTCCAGTTCAGGGAACGGCAGTTGCCCGTTATGGACATGCATCGCGCCGAACTCGGCGCAGCGGTGCAGGGTCGGAATGTTCTTGCCGGGATTGAGCAGGCCTTTACGGTCGAACGCAGTTTTTACCGCGTGAAACACCGTCAGCTCATCGCTGTTGAATTGCGCGCACATCTGATTGATTTTCTCGCGGCCGACACCGTGTTCGCCGGTGATGCTGCCGCCCACCTTGACGCAGAACTCGAGGATCTTGCCGCCGAGGGCTTCGGTGCGTTCCAGCTCGCCGGGCTGGTTGGCGTCGAACAGGATCAGCGGGTGCATGTTGCCGTCGCCGGCGTGAAACACGTTGGCCACCCGCAAGTTGTGTTCACTGGCCAATTCGGCAATCCCCTTGAGCACCCGAGGCAACTCGCGTCGCGGGATGGTGCCGTCCATGCAGTAATAGTCCGGCGACAAGCGCCCGATCGCCGGGAACGCCGCTTTGCGTCCGGCCCAGAACTTCACTCGTTCCGCCTCATCGCGGGCCTGGCGAACTTCACTGGCGCCGGCCTGTTCCAGCACGGCGCGAACCCGCAGACAGTCGTCGCGCACATCGGCTTCAACACCATCGAGTTCGCACAGCAGAATCGCCTCGGCGTCTACCGGGTAACCGGCGTGAACGAAGTCTTCGGCGGCGCGCAAGGCCAGGTTGTCCATCATCTCCAGACCCGCGGGGATGATCCCGGCGGCAATGATATCCGCCACGGCGCGTCCGGCTTTTTCCACGGAGTCGAAACTCGCCAGCAGCACCTTGGCCATCTGCGGTTTGGGCAGCAGTTTGACCGTGACTTCGGTGATGATGCCCAGCAATCCCTCGGAGCCGTTGAACAGCGCCAACAGGTCGAAACCCGCTGAGTCCAGCGCGTCAGAGCCGAGGGTCAGGTGTTCACCTTCGATCGTCAGCACTTCCAGTTTCAGCACATTGTGTACGGTCAGGCCATATTTCAGACAATGCACACCGCCAGCGTTCTCCGCGACATTGCCGCCAATCGAACAGGCGATCTGCGAGGACGGGTCCGGCGCGTAATACAGGCCAAACGGTGCAGCAGCCTGGGAAATCGCCAGGTTGCGCACCCCCGGCTGAACCCGTGCGGTGCGGGCGGCGGGGTCGATGTGCAGGATCTGGTTGAAGCGCGCCATCACCAGCAGCACGCCTTTTTCCAACGGCAACGCGCCCCCGGAAAGCCCGGTGCCTGCGCCACGCGCCACCACGGGCACCTGATGGGCGTGGCAGAGTTTGAGCACGGCCTGAACCTGTTCAAGCGTGCGCGGCAGCAGTACCAGCATCGGCGTGGTTCGATACGCCGAGAGCCCGTCGCACTCGTAGGGTTTGAGCTCTTCTTCGCGGTAAAGGATGTCCAGTTCCGGCACCTGCTCGCGCAGGGCGTTGAGCAACGCGTTCCTGTCGACCGGGGGCAGGGCACCGTCGATGCGTTCGTCGTAGAGGATGTTCATCGCGTCAGACCACTGAAGGGGATAGGGAGCGAATACCAAATCGGAGGCGAGGGCGCTTGCTCCCGCTCGACTGCGCAGCTCCCTTGTCATTTATAGTCAAAATTTCGACAGCGGGCCTTTCAACAGGGCTATTTCGGGCTGCCGGGCGGTGATGGCTATTTGATCTCGTCCTGATAGACTCCAAGACATCCCTGTCTAAGTTACTCGGTGTTTCAGGTCAGTAGTAAAGAGGAGCTTTGGCCCCCTATGACACATAACGGAGGAAAGGGACTTTCACTGGCCAGGAGGCTCTACACGTCGCGAATCCTGGGGATGGTCCTGGGCCTGCTCTGCGTGGGCGCGGCGATCATTCCACTCAACCCGCCCCGTTGGCTGTTGGCGCTGATGCTGTTCAACGGCATTATCTGGCCGCACCTGGCCTATCAATGGGCGCGCCGCTCGCCATCGCCTTATCACGCCGAACACCGCAACGTGTTGATCGACTCGTTCATGGGTGGGTTCTGGGTCGTTGCCATGCAGTTCAATCCCTTACCCAGCACCGCCACGTTGTCGATGATGGCGATGCACAACGTCGCCCTCGGTGGCTTGCGTTTTTTGCTCGCGGGTACGCTGGCCCAGTTGCTGGGTATGGGGGTCGGGTTACTGCTGTTCTTCCCTGTGTTCATCCCGCCAACCCGCCCGGTTCAGCTGTATGCCTGCTTACCGTTGCTGACGCTGTACCCCTTGATGCTGGGCTGGATCTGTTTTCGTCAGGCCCACACACTGGGCCAACACAAACGCGAACTGCTGGCCCTGAGCCGCACCGACAGCCTGACCGGGCTGCTGAACCATGGCACCTGGAAAGATGCGCTGGACATCGAATTTCACCGCTGTCAGCGCCAGCAGCGGGGCGGGGCGATTGCCTTGATCGACATCGACCACTTCAAAGCCATCAACGACACCTACGGCCACGTGGCTGGCGATAGTGTGTTGCGTCAGTTGAGCAAAATGCTCAAGCAAAATCTGCGCGCCAGCGATGTCGCGGGGCGCTATGGCGGCGACGAGTTCTGCGTGATCCTGCCCGACATGCCGCTGGCCCACGCCGCCCAGGCGATGGACGCTTTGCGCGACCGATTTTCGGGGCTGGGTTACGAGCAGAATCCAGCGTTGAAAGTCAGCCTGAGCATCGGCCTGGCGGCGTTCGACCCGATGCACAGTGAAGCGCTGCAATGGCTCAACGATGCCGATGAGGCGCTGTATGCGGCCAAGACCACCGGGCGTAACCGGGTGATTTGTCATGCCGATGGGCTGGTGCAGCGGGTAGCGATGGGGTCGGTTTGAGGGGCTACGGCCTTCAAAACCACCCCACAACTTTCCAAGACCTTTCCGACACCGTACCCTGTTGCCGCGTCTCAGCGTCGCTCCTATAGTTCGAGCTCGCGGAAAACTCCGCGAATGACCTTGGCCGGTCGAGCATAGGTACGCGTCAGCGCTAATAACGTCGTTTCAGAGTCTTTTATCTGAATATCGTTTGCGGCGGCTGTGCGTGGGACACCTTCGGGTGTGCCGGTTTTCCTATGCCCGGTCGGCCAACCCGCGTACAGCTGCCACCTTTCGTTTGGCCGTGAACGGTGAAAGCACTTTTCATAGGAGCTACACCCATGAACGAACAAGTCATGCCCCGCTACCTCCCCGTCGACACCTACGACGCTGCAAACCCCGTGCTCTTCATCAACACCCACAAAGAACTCAGCGACCTGGCCGCCTGCGCCGCGCATCGCTTTACCGTGGTTCGCGACCTGATGGACACCTTGACCAGCCTGTCCCTCAAAGGCATTTCCGATTGCGACCTGACCCGCGTCACCCGTGGCGTGCATTTGCTCACCCGTGAAGGCTGTGCGGTGCTGGAGGTGATTCAGCTGCGGGTGGGGCAGTTGGAGGAAGGGTACAAAGCCACGGTTTAGTGGCTACTGCCAGTCAGTTAAAGTGCGAAACCTGTGGGAGCGAGCTTGCTCGCGATGACGGTGTATCAATCAACATAGATGTTGCATGTGATGGTCTCTTCGCGAGCAAGCTCGCTCCCACACGAGACTTGCTTCGTTTTACAGAACGCATTTCCTTCACTGCATGGCATTAGCCCTAGTGGTCAGGTTCTGTAGGAGGTCTTCAGGTAATCGGTGTGCTGACGAACGCCGGCAGCTGTTCGGCATAGGCGGTGAACGCGCGGATTCTTGGGAATCGCGCGTCACTGACCTGATCCGGCACCACGAGATGGGTGAAGCTCCAGGCCACGGCGAGGGTGATGCCCGCCTGGTCGAGGGAGCCATCGGTCTTCAGCGGCTGCTTTTCGAGTTCCTGTTCCAGCGCCGAATACGCCGCCAGCAACTGCCCGCTCACACGCTCCAGCCACGGTTCATGCTGTTTCTCGGCAGGCCGCAAAGTGCGCTCGTAATAGATCTGCACCGACTTCTCGCAGGCCGCCAGGGCCAGGCCGATCAGCCGCAATGAACGCAGGCGTTGATCCAGCTGCACTGGCATCAGGCTCTTGTCCGGTCCGCTCAGCGCTTCCAGGTAATCGATGATCAAGGTCGAGTCCATCAGCACTTCGCCGTTGTCCAGCACCAGCGTCGGGGCCTTGACCACCGGGTTGATCTGCTGGAATTGCGCAAAGTGGCGGAACACCGACACCGAGGCGTGCTCGAACGGGATGTCCAGCGACTTCAGGCTAATGGCGACGCGTCTTACATAAGGTGAATCGAGCATTCCGATCAGCTTCATGTACAGCTCCTTGGATGATGGGCAGTGCGCCGCCAATTTAGCGGTAAACCCATGACCTTTGCCACTGTCACCAATGCTTGATGCGCAGGCGCTGGGCCGAGTGCAATCGGGCTCAGCCGCTATGCTTGAGAGTCATAGCACCTGAATGGTTCCGGAGGTCTGCCATGCCTGAGGTAAAAACTGCACTCGTCCTCGCCGGTGGCGGCAGCCTTGGCGCGGTTCAGGTCGGCATGTTGCAGGCGCTGGTCGAGGCGGGCGTTGTATTCGACCTGGTGATCGGTGCGTCGGTCGGCGCCATCAACGGTGCGTACTTTGCTGCGCGGCCGAACGCGCAAGGGGTGGCCGAGCTGGCGGACTTCTGGCGGGGGTTGCGCAAGAGCGATGTGTTTCCGTTTTCGCTACTCGATAGCCTGTCGGCGATTTTTCGGCACAGAGGTTTTCTGTTGCAGTCTGCGGCGCTGGAGCATCTGGTGCGGCGGGCGTTGCCGTTCAAGCAGATCGAAGACACCGAACTGCCGCTGTACATCGTCACCACCAATTTGCTCACCGGCGCCGAAGAGCTGCTGTCCAGCGGCAGTGTCGAGCAGGCATTGCTGGCCAGCGCGGCGATTCCATTGGTGTTTCCGTGTGTGCAGATCGGCGACAAGCTGTTGGTCGACGGCGGCGTGGCCAGCAATACGCCGATTGCCAGTGCGGTGTACCTGGGCGCGACGCGGGTTGTGGTGGTGCCGACCGGATTTGGTTGTGACTGCCCCAGTCCGCCGTCAGGGCTGGTGGCGTTGGCGTTGCACACCTTGAACCTGATGAGCATGCGTCAACTGGTGCGCGACATTGAGCTGTATTCACCGCGCGCGGCGATCCATGTGGTCGCGCCGCTGTGTCCGCTGGGGATCTCGGTGTTCGATTTCACCCAGACCGATCAATTGCTGCAACGCGCTTATCAGTCGACCCTGGCCTGGATCGAGGACGGCGGGCTGCTTCGCGCCGGGGTGCCGGGCTCGTTGCAGGCCCACACCCATCATGGCGGTGAGGGTCAGTCCTCGAACCCGACCTGCTCGTGAATTTCATCCATCTTCAGCTCCAGGCGATAGGCCACGGCGATGAACAGCGCCTGGCACAGGCACAAGGTCGCGCTCAAGGAGCGGAACGCAAACGAGGAACCTTCGTTGACCAGCAACACCGTGTTCGCCCGTTTTGCCAGCGGTGACAAGTTGCTGTCGGTGATGATCAGGGTTTTCGCCTGATGAAGCTGGGCGATGCGCAGGCAGTGCTGGGTTTCCTTGCCATAGGGCGTGAAGCTGATGGCAATCACCAGATCATTGGCCCGCACGCTGCGCATTTGCTCGCGGTAGCTGCCGCCGAGTCCCGAGACCAGATGAATGCGCTTGTTGGTGTGTTGCAGGTTGTACACCAGGTAATCGGCCACCGCGAACGAGCGGCGCACCCCGACCACGTAGATGTTGTCGGCATTCACCACCAGGTCCACGGCATTCTCGAAAGACTGGTCATCCAGCTCCAGGCCCAGGCGTTCGATGCCTGACAGCGTGGCGTTGATGCACTCGCGCGCCAGGTCACCGCCGCTGGCCTTCTGCGACTTGTTGGCGATCATGCTGCGAATGCGCTGCTGGTAGTTCTGTACCGGCGTGGTCTTGTGGGTGTACGCCTCGCGGAACAATGCCTGCATTTCGCTGAAACCGCTGAAACCAAAGCGTTGGGAGAAACGCACGATGGCCGAGGGGTGTACTTCGCATTCGCGGGCGATGTCGCTGATGCGGTCGACCATGATCCGGTCGCTCTGCTGGCTCATGTAGCTGGCGATGCGTTTGAGCTGGCGCGGCAGGCTTTCGTATTCGTTGGTGATCAGCTGCAGCAAGCGCTCGGCATTGATCGGGGGGCTGGCGAGGTCGCTCTCGGGCGTGGTCTCGGCGGTAGCCGGCTGATCGGTGCGGGACATAAATAATCCTTCTGGCTTGTTCTTATAGGGCCGCCCGATGAAGCGCTGCCCCTGACAATAGGTTGGCTGTGCGCAGTCTACAGGGTAGGCGTGAATAAAATCTTGAGCCGTGGGTCAGCCAGACAATTGCTGAAACGATGCAGTGTGTCTGGAGCGGTTCTGTAAAAGTTTATTGGAAAAAATATTCCATGTAAAAATTTATTGGAATAAATATTGATTTGTGGGCGCTACCCGTTTTAGTCTGCATCCACCAAGAGTGTTCGGCGCGACCACAGCCCCGAACGCAGGCTGATAAAAATAACAGGAGCCAGCATGGGCCAGACTCGTTTTGCCAGTGGGCGTCAATTGGATCTGATTTGCCTCGGGCGCCTTGGCGTCGACCTCTATGCGCAGCAGGTCGGTGCGCGGCTGGAGGATGTCTCAAGCTTCGCCAAGTACCTCGGCGGCTCGTCCGCCAACATTGCGTTTGGCACGGCCCGGTTAGGCTTGAAGTCGGCGATGTTGAGTCGGGTCGGCGGCGATCACATGGGCCGCTTCCTGCTTGAATCCCTGGTGCGCGAAGGCTGCGACGTCAGCGGCATCAAGGTCGATCCGGAGCGCCTCACCGCCATGGTTTTGCTGGGCCTTAAGGACCGCGAAACCTTTCCGTTGGTGTTCTACCGCGAAAACTGCGCCGACATGGCCCTGCGCGCCGAAGACATCAGCGAAGCCTTTATTGCCTCCAGCAAAGCCTTGCTGATCACCGGCACGCATTTCTCTACCGACGGCGTCTACAAGGCGAGCCTCCAGGCGCTGGAGTACGCCGAAAAGCACAACGTCAAACGCATTCTCGACATCGATTACCGCCCGGTTCTCTGGGGCCTGGCGGGCAAGGCGGATGGCGAAACCCGTTTCGTCGCCGACCAGCAGGTCAGCCAGCATGTACAGAAAATCCTCCCGCGATTCGACCTGATCGTCGGCACCGAAGAGGAGTTTTTGATTGCCGGTGGCAGCGACGACTTGTTGAGTGCACTGCGTAACGTCCGTCGTCTGACGGCAGCGACTTTGGTGGTCAAGCTCGGGCCGCAAGGCTGCACGGTGATTCACGGGGTGATTCCGGTTCGTCTCGAAGACGGCGCGATCTATCCCGGTGTGCGGGTCGAAGTGCTCAACGTACTGGGCGCTGGCGATGCGTTCATGTCGGGCTTCCTCAGTGGTTGGCTGGAGGATGCCAGCGACGAACGCTGCTGCCAGTTGGCCAACGCCTGCGGTGGCCTGGTGGTTTCACGCCATGCCTGCGCCCCGGCGATGCCGACCCGTGCCGAACTGGATTACCTGTTCAACAGTCCGGTACCGATCACCCGGCCGGACCAGGACGCAGTCTTGCAACGCCTGCATCAGGTCAGCGTGCCGCGCAAAGCCTGGAAGCAACTGTTCATTTTTGCTTTCGATCATCGTGGGCAACTGGTGGAGCTGGCGCAAAAGGGCGGTCGCGACCTGAGCAGCATCGGCGAGCTCAAGCAGTTGTTCATCCAGGCCGTGGAGCGGGTCGAAGCGGATTTGCGTGAACAGGGCATCGAGGCGGATGTCGGCCTGCTGGCTGATCAGCGTTTCGGTCAGGACTCGCTGAATGCCGCCACCGGTCGCGGCTGGTGGGTGGCGCGGCCGGTGGAGGTGCAGGGCTCACGGCCGCTGGCCTTTGAACACGGTCGCTCGATTGGCAGCAACCTGATCGCCTGGCCGCAGGAACAAATCATCAAGTGCCTGGTGCAATTTCACCCGGATGACGAACCGCTGTTGCGTCTGGAACAGGAAGCGCAGATCAAGGGCCTGTATCAGGCGGCGCAGGTCAGCGGTCATGAGCTGCTGCTGGAAATCATCCCGCCCAAGGATCATCCGTCAGCGCATCCGGACGTGCTCTATCGCGCGATCAAACGCCTGTACAACCTGGGCATTTTCCCGGCCTGGTGGAAGATCGAGGCGCAAAGTAGCGAGGAGTGGAAACAGCTCGACGAACTGATCCAGGCGCGCGACCCCTATTGCCGAGGCGTGGTGCTGCTGGGCCTGAACGCACCGGCCGCCGTGTTGGCCGAAGGGTTTGTGCAAGCGAGCCAGAGCAAGACTTGCCGAGGGTTTGCCGTGGGCCGGACGATTTTCCAGGAACCGAGCCGAGCATGGCTGGCCGGTGAGATCGATGACGAAGCGCTGATCCAGAGGGTGCAGGGCACGTTTGTCGAACTGATCGATGCCTGGCGCAAGGCCCGCAACTGACACTGATTTTTGATTGAAATGCGATACCTGTGGGAGCGAGCTTGCTCGCGATGCTTTTGGCGCCCTTGAAGGCCCCATCGCGAGCAAGCTCGCTCCCACAGGGGGCATCGCCACATTCAATGGTTAATGTAAAAACAATAAAAGGTGCAGCCATGCCCGCTATCCGAATTGGCATCAACCCGATTTCCTGGAGCAACGACGATCTGCCGTCCCTCGGCGGGGAAACGCCGCTGAGCACTGCGCTGAGCGAAGGCAAGGACATCGGCTACGAAGGTTTTGAACTCAACGGCAAGTTCCCCAAGGACGCCAAAGGGGTGGCCGACGTGCTGCGGCCTTACGACCTGGCGCTGGTCTCTGGCTGGTATTCCAGCCGCTTGGCACGGCGTTCGGTGGCCGAAGAAATCGACGCCATCGGCAGCCATGTGGAGTTGCTGGCGAAGAACGGCGCCACGGTGCTGGTCTATGGCGAAGTCGCCGATTCGATCCAGGGCCAACCTATTCCGCTGGTCGAGCGCCCGCGTTTTCACACCGAGCAGGCCTGGCAGGAATACGCCGACAAACTCACTGAGCTGGCACGTTTCACCCTGTCCCAGGGCGTGCGTCTGGCGTATCACCACCACATGGGCGCGTACGTTGAATCGCCGGCGGACATCGATAAATTGATGGCGCTGACCGGCAGCGAAGTCGGGCTGCTGTTCGATTCGGGCCATTGCTACATGGGCGGTGGCGAACCGCTCGAGGTACTGCGCAAACACATCGGGCGCATTTGCCACGTGCATTTCAAGGACGTGCGTAAACCGGTGGTGCAACTGGCGCGCAACAATCTCTGGAGCTTCCCGGACTGCATCATCAACGGCACGTTCACCGTGCCGGGCGACGGTGATATCGACTTTGCCGCGCTGCTCGATGTGTTGCTGGCTGCCAATTATCACGGCTGGCTGGTGGTCGAAGCCGAGCAGGATCCGGCCGTCGCGCCGAGCTATGTCTACGCCAAGAAAGGTTACGAGACCTTGCGCGCCTTGCTCGATCAGAGGACCGGACAATGAGCCTGCTGGTCAAGAGCAATGCAAAGGGCCGGACCCTGGTCGAGTTGGCTGCCGGCGCGCTGGAATACGTCGGTTTCGCCGCCTACCACCTGTGCCTCGGTGAAACCCTGCCAGTCAGTGCCGGCGACAAAGAACTGTGCCTGGTGCTGCTCAGCGGCCGGGTTGATGTCAGTGGTGAGGCGCCGGGGCAGGGCGCGTTCACGTGGGAGAACATCGGCGACCGCCAATCGGTGTTCGAAGACAAATCACCGTTCGCCGCCTACCTGCCACCCGGCAGTCAGGCGCAAGTGGTCGCCCTCAGCGATGTACAGATTGCCGTGTGCGCCGCTCCCGGTTCGGCTTCGGCAGGCCTCGGCCCACGGCTGATCACACCTGAAAGCATGAAGCGTAGCGTCCGTGGCAAGGGTGCCAACACCCGTTACGTCTGCGACATCCTGCCGGATACCGCGCCGGCGCATTCGCTGCTGGTGGTGGAGGTGCGCACGCCGTCCGGGCATTCGTCGAGTTACCCGCCGCACAAGCACGACACCGACGACCTGCCGCACCAGAGCTTTCTCGAAGAGACCTATTACCACCAGATCAACCCGCCGCAAGGCTTCGTTTTTCAGCGGGTCTACACCGATGACCGTTCCATCGATCAGGCCATGGCCGTGGAAAACAGCGACCTGGTGGTGGTGCCCAAGGGGTATCACCCGGTCAGCGTGCCTTACGGCTACGAGTCGTATTACTTGAACGTCATGGCCGGCCCGAAACGGGTTTGGCAGTTCCACAACGATCCGCAGCACAGCTGGCTGCTGGACCTCTGAATTCTGAAGACTGAGTGGAGAACAAGAACAATGAGTGACGCCCCGGTTATCGGCCACTACCTCAACGGCCAGGTGCAGGACACTGGCAGTGAGCGCTTCAGCAATGTTTTCAATCCGGCCACCGGCGCCATTCAGGCGCGGGTCGGGTTGGCCAGCCAGCAGACCGTCGATGAAGCCGTGGCTTCGGCTCTGCGGGCGTTCCCGGCCTGGTCCGAGCAATCGTCGCTGCGCCGCTCACGGGTGATGTTCAAGTTCAAGGAACTGCTCGACCGTCATCACAATGAGCTGGCGGAAATCATCAGCCGTGAACACGGCAAAGTACTTTCCGACGCCAAGGGCGAAGTCACTCGCGGCATCGAGATCGTCGAATACGCCTGCGGCGCACCGAACCTGCTGAAAACCGAGTTCAGCGACAACATTGGCGGCGGCATCGACAACTGGAACCTGCGTCAGCCGCTGGGTGTTTGCGCCGGAGTCACGCCGTTCAACTTCCCGGTGATGGTGCCGCTGTGGATGATTCCGCTGGCGTTGGTCACCGGTAACTGCTTCATCCTCAAGCCTTCGGAACGTGATCCGTCGGCCAGTTTGCTGATGGCGCGCCTGCTCACTGAGGCCGGATTACCGGACGGTGTGTTCAACGTGGTGCAGGGCGACAAGAATGCGGTCGATGCCTTGTTGCAGCACCCGGACATCGAAGCGATTTCGTTTGTCGGTTCGACACCGATTGCCGAGTACATCCACCAGCAAGCCACCGCCCGTGGCAAGCGTGTGCAAGCACTGGGCGGGGCGAAGAACCACATGATCGTGATGCCCGACGCCGATCTGGATCAGGCCGCTGACGCTTTGATTGGCGCCGCGTACGGCTCGGCCGGTGAGCGCTGCATGGCGATCTCGATTGCTGTGGCCGTGGGCGATGTCGGTGACAAGCTGATTGCCAAACTGCTGCCGCGCATTGATCAGCTGAAGGTCGGCAACGGTATGCTGGGCGACAGCGATATGGGACCGCTGGTCACCGCCGAACACAAGGCCAAAGTCGAAGGGTTCATCGATCAAGGCGTGGCCCAGGGCGCGCAGCTGATTGTCGACGGGCGCGGTTTCAAGGTGCCAGGCGCCGAGAACGGCTTCTTCGTCGGCGCGACCTTGTTCGACAAGGTCACGACCGAGATGAGTATCTACCAGCAGGAAATTTTCGGTCCGGTACTGGGCATCGTTCGGGTTGCGGATTTCGCCAGTGCCGTGGCGCTGATCAACGCCCACGAATTCGGCAACGGTGTGTCCTGCTTCACCAGCGACGGCGGGATTGCCCGGGCGTTTGCCCGCACCATCAAGGTCGGCATGGTCGGCATCAACGTACCGATTCCGGTGCCCATGGCCTGGCACTCGTTTGGTGGCTGGAAGCGCTCGTTGTTCGGCGATCACCATGCCTATGGTGAAGAAGGCATTCGTTTTTACAGCCGCTACAAAAGCGTCATGCAGCGCTGGCCGGACAGCATCGCCAAAGGCCCTGAATTCAGCATGCCCACGGCCAAATAATCACCTTGAGTGCGGAGAACAAGAATAATGAGCCAGCCCCTGCGTTTCGCCCTGAACCGTATGGTCGCCCCACGTTTGTCGCTGCCGGAATTCATTGAACTGGCGGTCACGCTGAAAGCCGATGCCATCGAGATCCGCAATGACCTCAAGGGCATTGAAATCGAAGACGGTACGCCGCCCGAACGCGTGCGCCAGTTGTGCCGGGCCAACGGGATCAGTGTGCTGTCGATCAACGCGCTGTACCCGTTCGATGTATGGAACGACGAGCGCCGCGCGCAAACCCTGAAGCTCGCCGCCTATGCCCGTGACTGCGGTGCGCAAGGGCTGGTGATGTGCCCGCTGAATGATCGCGCCGACCCGCGTACAGAAGTTGAACGCAGCGCTGGCCTGCGCACCGCGTTGAGCGAACTGGCGCCGATCCTGCGCGAATACGGGATTCTCGGTTTCATCGAACCGCTGGGCTTCGAAGAGTGTTCACTGCGGCGCAAACGCACGGCAGTGGACGCGATCAAGGCGATTGGCGGGCTGGATGTGTTCCGTCTGGTGCACGACACCTTCCACCATCATCTGGCCAGTGAGCATGAGTTTTTCCCTGAGCTGACCGGGCTGGTGCACATCTCCGGTGTCGAGGACGCGCAAGCGCCGCTGGCGACCATTCGCGACGGCCATCGGGTGCTGGTGGGCGAGGGCGACATCCTCGGCAACGCGGCACAGATCGATACCTTGCTCAGCACCGGCTATACCGGTTACCTGTCGTTCGAACCGTTTGCCGACAGCGTGCATGGGCTGGTGGATATCCGGCAGGCAATCGGCGCGAGCATGGATCACCTGCAGAAATCCCTGGCCTGACACCGCTATCGGGCTGATGGAGATCAACTGTGGGAGCGAGCTTGCTCGCGATGGCGATGTACCAGGCGCCACCGTGTCGCGCCCATCGCGAGCAAGCTCGCTCCCACAAGGTTTCTTCGTATATTGAAGGATCGCACATGACCACTACACGACTGACCATGGCCCAGGCCCTGGTGGAATTCCTCGACAACCAATACGTCGAGGTCGATGGGGTTCAAAGCAAATTCGTCGCCGGGATCTTCACCATTTTCGGCCACGGCAATGTGCTCGGCCTCGGCCAGGCGCTGGAGCAGGACAGCGGCGACCTGATCGTTCATCAAGGCCGCAACGAGCAGGGCATGGCCCACGCCGCCATCGGTTTTGCCAAACAGAACCTGCGGCGCAAGATCTACGCCTGCACTTCATCGATCGGTCCCGGCGCAGCGAACATGCTGACCGCTGCGGCGACGGCCACCGCCAACCGCATTCCCTTGTTGCTGTTGCCCGGCGATGTCTACGCCAGTCGGCAACCGGACCCGGTGCTGCAACAGATCGAGCAGTTCCACGACCTGAGCATCAGCACCAACGATGCCTTCAAAGCGGTGAGCAAATACTGGGACCGCATCAACCGCCCTGAACAACTGATGAGCGCTGCGATCCACGCCATGCGCGTGCTCACCGATCCGGCGGAAACCGGCGCGGTGACGCTGGCCTTGCCGCAAGACGTGCAGGCCGAAGCCTACGATTACCCTGATTATTTCCTGCAAAAGCGCGTGCACCGCATCGACCGTCGTCCGGCCACCGAAGCCATGCTCGGCGACGCCGTGGCGTTGCTCAAAGGCAAGCGCAAGCCGCTGATCATCTGCGGTGGCGGGGTCAAATATTCGGGAGCGAATGCGGCGTTGCAGGCGTTTGCCGAGCGTTTCGACATTCCGTTCGCCGAGACTCAGGCCGGCAAGAGTGCGGTGGTTTCCAGTCATCCGCTGAACGTCGGCGGGATTGGCGAAACCGGTTGCCTGGCGGCGAACCTGCTGGCCAAGGAAGCCGACCTGATCATCGGCATCGGCACCCGCTACTCGGACTTCACCACGTCGTCGAAATGGCTGTTCCAGCATCCCGACGTGAAGTTTCTCAACCTGAACATCAGCCCTTGCGATGCACTGAAACTCGATGGTGTGCAGGTGCTGGCCGACGCCAAATCCGCTTTGCAGACGTTGTCCGAAGCGCTGGCCGATTACCGCTCCAGTTGGGGCGATCAACCGCGTGAGGCCAAGGCGCAACTGGATGAAGAGGTCGATCGGGTCTATCAGGTCGAATACCAGACCGAGGACTTCATCCCGGAAATCAACGACCACATGGACCCGGCGGTGCTGCGCGAATTCATCGAGCTGACCGGTTCCTGCCTGACCCAAAGCCGTGTACTTGGCGTGTTGAACGACACCCTGGCCGACGACGCGGTGATCGTCGCCGCTGCCGGCAGCTTGCCCGGCGACTTGCAACGCAGCTGGCGTAGCAAGGGCGTGAACACCTATCACGTCGAGTACGGTTATTCGTGCATGGGCTATGAGGTCAATGCTGCGCTCGGGGTGAAACTCGCCGAGCCGGCGCGCGAGGTCTACGCGCTGGTGGGCGACGGCTCGTACATGATGCTGCACTCGGAGCTGGTCACCTCGATTCAGGAGCGGCGCAAGATCAACGTGATCCTGCTCGACAACATGACCTTCGGCTGCATCAACAACTTGCAGATGGAGCACGGCATGGACAGCTTCGGCACCGAGTTCCGCTTCCGCAACTCTGAGACCGGCAAGCTCGATGGCGGCTTCGTCCCGGTGGACTTTGCCATGAGCGCGGCGGCTTACGGTTGCAAGACCTACAAGGTGAATACCGTCGAGCAACTGCAAGCGGCCTTGGCTGATGCGCGGTTGCAGACGGTGTCGACGCTGATCGACATCAAGGTCCTGCCCAAGACCATGATTCACAAATACCTGTCCTGGTGGCGGGTCGGCGTGGCGCAAGTTTCCACCAGCGCCCGCACCGATGCGGTGGCCAAAACCCTTAATGAACGACTGGCCAAGGCCCGTCAGTACTGATTGCTCTGTCCTCACAACAGGAGTCTTTCCATGTCTTTAAAGCTAGGCGTCATCGGCACTGGCGCAATCGGTCAGGATCACATCCGTCGTTGCAGTCAGACCCTGCTCAACAGCCAGGTGGTGGCGGTCACTGACATTAATTTGCAGCAGGCAGCCAAGGTGGTTGCCGATCTGAAGCTGACCGCCGAGGTGTACCCGGACGGTCACGCGTTGATCCAGGCGCCGGACGTCGAAGCGATTCTGGTCACCTCCTGGGGGCCGAGCCACGAAGAGTTCGTGCTGGCGGCGATTGCGGCGGGTAAACCGGTGTTCTGCGAGAAGCCGCTGGCGGTGACTGCCGAAGGTTGCCGCAAGATCGTCGAGGCCGAAGTGGCCCACGGCAAACGTCTGGTGCAGGTCGGTTTTATGCGCCCGTACGATGAGGGTTACCGGGCACTCAAAGCGGTGATCGACAGCGGCCAGATTGGCGAGCCGTTGATGCTGCATTGCGCTCACCGCAACCCGACCGTGGGTGAGAATTACAAGACCGATATGGCGATCACCGACACGCTGATCCATGAACTGGACGTGTTGCGCTGGTTGCTCGCCGACGACTACGTCTCAGTGCAAGTGGTGTTCCCACGCAAGACCAGCAAGGCTCACGCTCATCTGAAAGATCCGCAAATCGTCCTGCTGGAAACCGCCAAGGGCACGCGCATCGACGTCGAAGTCTTCGTTAACTGCCAGTACGGCTATGACATCCAGTGCGAAGTGGTCGGTGAGACCGGCATCGCCAAGCTGCCGGAGCCGTCGCAGGTGCAGATGCGCAGCGGGGCCAAGCTGTCCAACGCGATCTTGATGGACTGGAAGGACCGCTTCATCGCCGCCTACGACGTTGAGTTGCAGGCCTTCATCGACGGTGTGCGCGCCGGGCAGGTGGGTGGGCCGTCAGCCTGGGATGGTTTTGCCGCGGCGGTGGCGGCGGACGCCTGCATCGAAGCACAGCAGAGCGGGGCGATTGTCAACGTCGCGCTGCCTGACCGCCCCCACTTCTACGGTTAACCCCAATCCAATGTGGGAGCGAGCCTGCTCGCGATGGCGATCGGACAGTCACATAGATGTTAGATGTGCTGCCGTCATCGCGAGCAGGCTCGCTCCCACAAAGGCCTCGCCAACCGGCGACTATTTACAAGGAAAGCTTCATGCGAATCGGACTTGTCGGTTACGGCCATGGCGGCCGGTTTTTCCATGCGCCGCTGATCAGCAGTTTGCCGGCGGCGACCTTCGTCGGTGTGGTCACACGTTCACCCGAGCGCCGTCAGCTATTGGCGACTGAATACCCCGGTGTCCCGGCCTTCGACAGCATTGGCCAGTTGGTGGAAGCCGGGGTCGATGTACTGGTGATTTCCACCACGCTGGAAGGGCGGGCAGCGCTGGTGCTCGAAGCCATTGAGCACGGGGTGGCCGTGGTCTGCGACAAACCCTTCGCCGCCGATGCGCAGCAGGCCGAAGCGCTGGTGATAGCCGCTGAGCAGCGCAAGGTTGCGCTCAGCGTCTATCAGAACCGGCGCTGGGATTCGGATTTTCTTACGGTACGCAAACTCATCGACTCCGGTGCGTTGGGCCAGGTCACGCGCTTTGAATCCAGCATAGAGCGCTATTCGCCGCAGTCCGTGGGCAAGGGCAGCGGCGGCGGATTCCTGCGCGATCTGGGCAGTCATCTGGTGGATCAGGCGTTGCAACTCTTCGGGCCGGTGACGCGGGTTTACGCCGAGCTGGATTACCTCAATGAAGGCCAGCTTTTCGACAACGGTTTTTTCCTTTCGCTGACCCATGCCAATGGTGTGGTATCGCACTTGGGCGGCAGTTGCCTGCAAAACAATCCGGCGCCGCGATTTCGGGTCAACGGCACGGCGGGTTGCTACAGCGTCGAGGGTCTGGACGGGCAAGAGGCCTTGGCGCTGGCCGGGCTGACGCCAACATCCGAAGGGGATCGCTGGGGCGTTGAAGAACATCGCCGCTGGGGCTGGTTCGAGCACTTTGAGGAGCGCGAGCGGATTCCGTCTGAGCGTGGCTGCTGGAATCAGTTCTATTTACAGCTACAAACCGCGTTGCAAAGCGCTGGCCCACTGCCGGTCGAGGCCCGTGATGCACTGGCGACTACCCGCGTTCTAGACGCCGCACGGCTGAGTTTCGAACGCCGTCAGGTGATTGAAATGAACCCCGTGTGCGGTCATGGAATAAAATCAGAATAAAATTCTAAAATGAGTTGATATGGAAATTAAATTCCAATAAAGTCATTTCCAGGTTGCCGACTATCAACGTCCCGATCGACCTCAAGCCAGCCTTGAGTGCGGGGAGGGCGAAACAAAAACAAGAAACACCGATAGGTACCGTCGATGAAAACCTTCAGCTCTGCTCTGCACGTTTTACGTAGCGCGTTCCTGCCTCGTGTTCAAACCCTTTCCTTTTCCGGTGTCCTTTGCGTTGAACGCAAGGGCGCTTTGGTGTGCTGCATTCCCGGTGCACCGATCGTTCGCTTGCCCACTCACTGAATACGTCCTGCGCCTTATCCATAAAACCAACAAGAATGTGGAGAAAGACTTTTCATGAAGACCAAGATCCGTTTCACCTCACTTGCCCTGTCCCTGATGCTTGCCAGCGGCGCGGCCTTCGCTGACCTGAAGATTGGCGTGAGCATGTCGCAATTCGATGACACCTGGCTGACTTACCTGCGCGAATCCATGGACAAGCAAGCCAGGTCCATGCCCGATGGCGTCAAACTGCAATTCGAAGACGCTCGCAGCGACGTGGTCAAGCAACTGAGTCAGGTCGAAAGCTTCATCAGCCAGAAAGTCGACGCCATCGTGGTCAACCCGGTGGACACCGCCGCGACCAAAAAAATCACCGAAGCGGCGGTCAAGGCCGGGATTCCACTGGTCTACGTCAACCGTCGTCCGGATGACCTGAACCTGCCCAAAGGCGTGATTACCGTAGCCTCCAATGACCTGGAAGCCGGCCAGATGCAGATGCAGTACCTCGCCGAAAAAATGAAAGGCAAGGGTGACATCGTGATCCTGCTGGGCGACCTCGCCAACAACTCCACCACCAACCGCACCAAAGGCGTCAAAGAGGTGTTGGCCAAGTACCCGGGCATCAAGATCGACCAGGAGCAGACTGGCACCTGGTTGCGCGACAAAGGTATGACCCTGGTCAACGATTGGCTGACCCAGGGCCGCAAATTCGACGCCATCGTGGCCAATAACGATGAGATGGCCATCGGTGCGGCCATGGCTTTGAAACAGGCGGGAGTGGAAAAGGGTAGTGTGTTGATCGCCGGTGTCGACGGTACTCCCGACGGCCTGCGCGCCGTGAAGAAAGGCGATCTGGCGGTCTCGGTGTTCCAGGACGCCAAAGGCCAGGCTGTCGGCTCCATCGACGCGGCCGTGAAGATGGCCAGGAACGAACCGGTCGAGCAGGCGGTGTGGGTGCCGTATCGCCTGATCACCCCGGAAAACGTTGACCAGTTCAAATAGTCAGTCCGTTCAATAACAACAATAAGCACGCAAGGTGGCACTGCCAACCTTGCTGATGGAGTACCTGATCATGTTCGCTTCAGCGACTGCTTCGAGCACCCCGTTGGTGGGTATCCAGCCAAACGTCGTACCTGTCGATGAGCCGTACCTGCTGGAGATCATCAACGTCAGCAAGGGTTTCCCCGGTGTGGTGGCCTTGTCCGATGTCCAGCTGCGGGTGCGTCCGGGTTCGGTGCTGGCCTTGATGGGCGAGAACGGAGCCGGCAAATCCACCCTGATGAAAATCATCGCCGGCATCTACCAGCCGGACGCCGGTGAGCTGCGTCTGCGCGGTAAACCGGTGAGGTTCGATACGCCGCTGGCAGCCTTGCAGGCCGGGATCGCGATGATCCACCAGGAACTCAACCTGATGCCGCACATGAGCATCGCCGAGAACATCTGGATCGGCCGCGAGCAGCTCAACGGTTTCCACATGATCGACCACCGGGAAATGCACCGTTGCACCGCGCAATTGCTGGAACGGCTGCGGATCAACCTCGACCCGGAAGAACAGGTCGGCAACCTGAGCATTGCCGAACGGCAGATGGTCGAGATCGCCAAAGCGGTGTCATACGACTCGGACATCCTGATCATGGACGAACCGACGTCGGCGATCACCGACAAGGAAGTCGCCCACCTGTTCTCGATCATTGCCGACCTCAAGGCCCAGGGTAAGGGCATCATCTACATCACCCACAAAATGAACGAAGTGTTCAGCATCGCCGACGAAGTTGCGGTGTTTCGTGACGGCGCCTACATCGGTCTGCAACGGGCCGACAGCATGGACGGCGACAGCCTGATCTCGATGATGGTCGGACGTGAACTCAGCCAGTTGTTCCCGGTGCGCGAGAAGCCGCTCGGCGATCTGTTGATGTCGGTGCGTGACCTGCGCCTGGACGGCGTGTTCCAGGGCGTTTCCTTCGACCTGCACGCCGGCGAGATCCTTGGCATCGCCGGGCTGATGGGCTCGGGGCGGACCAATATCGCCGAAGCGATTTTCGGCATTACCCCAAGCGACGGCGGTGAAATCCGTCTCGACGGCCAATCGGTGCGCATCAGCGACCCGCACATGGCCATCGAGAAGGGCTTTGCGTTGCTCACCGAGGATCGCAAGCTCAGTGGCCTGTTCCCGTGCCTGTCGGTGCTGGAAAACATGGAAATGGCGGTGCTGCCGCATTACGTCGGCAACGGCTTTATCCAGCAAAAAGCCTTGCGCGTTCTGTGCGAAGACATGTGCAAGAAGTTGCGGGTGAAAACCCCGTCGCTGGAGCAGTGCATCGACACCTTGTCCGGCGGTAACCAGCAAAAAGCCTTGCTCGCCCGCTGGCTGATGACCAACCCGCGAATTCTGATTCTCGACGAACCGACCCGCGGCATCGATGTCGGCGCGAAAGCCGAGATTTACCGACTGATTTCCTATCTCGCCAGCGAAGGCATGGCGGTGATCATGATTTCTTCGGAGCTGCCGGAAGTGCTCGGCATGAGTGATCGGGTGATGGTCATGCACGAGGGCGACCTGATGGGCACCCTCGACCGCAGCGAGGCGACTCAGGAGCGAGTCATGCAACTGGCTTCCGGGATGACCGCGGTTCACTAGAAGTTCAACGAATTGAGGCTGGCGGCGGTTTCGTCCGTGTCCGGCAACGCGATAGAAGGGTGAGTGGTTATGAACGCGATACTGGAAAACAAGCCTGCAACGGTGCCGGTCAAGAGTCGTCGGCGCTTACCGACCGAGCTGAGCATCTTTCTGGTGCTGATCGGCATTGGTCTGGTCTTTGAAGTGTTCGGCTGGATTGTGCGTGACCAGAGCTTTTTGATGAACTCCCAGCGGCTGGTCTTGATGATTCTGCAAGTGTCGATCATCGGCCTGCTGGCGATTGGCGTGACCCAGGTGATCATCACCACCGGCATCGACCTGTCGTCGGGCTCGGTGCTGGCCTTATCGGCGATGATCGCCGCCAGCCTGGCGCAGACCTCGGATTTCGCTCGAGCGGTGTTTCCGTCGCTGACCAACTTGCCGGTGTGGATACCGGTGATTGCCGGGCTCGGCGTCGGGCTGCTGGCGGGGGCAATCAACGGCAGCATCATTGCCATCACCGGGATTCCACCGTTCATTGCCACCTTGGGCATGATGGTCTCGGCCCGTGGTCTGGCGCGTTACTACACCGAAGGCCAGCCAGTGAGCATGCTCTCGGATTCCTACACGGCCATCGGCCACGGCGCGATGCCGGTGATCATTTTTCTGGTGGTGGCGGTGATCTTCCACATCGCGCTGCGCTACACCAAGTACGGCAAGTACACCTACGCCATCGGCGGCAACATGCAGGCGGCGCGCACGTCCGGGATCAACGTCAAACGCCATCTGGTGATCGTCTACAGCATCGCCGGGTTGCTGGCGGGACTGGCGGGCGTGGTGGCGTCGGCCCGTGCCGCAACCGGGCAGGCCGGGATGGGCATGTCGTATGAACTGGACGCGATTGCCGCCGCGGTCATCGGTGGTACCAGCCTGGCGGGCGGCGTGGGGCGCATTACCGGCACGGTGATTGGCGCGCTGATCCTCGGGGTGATGGCCAGCGGGTTCACCTTCGTCGGCGTCGATGCCTACATTCAGGACATCATCAAAGGCTTGATCATCGTGGTCGCGGTGGTCATCGACCAATACCGCAACAAGCGCAAACTCAAGCGCTGATCCCCAGGCAAAACAAGAAATGCGCCACGCCTGACCTGCGTGGCGTAGCCGTTTGTCTTCTATATACAGCCGCTCGATTGAATTTCTTGCTATAAACGCACTCCGATAACCGCTTCAAAGCTTGCCATAGAGCAATTCAAGGGCTTTGTCGGACAAATTCCCTGTCTTTTCAGTTGCTGAGGCTGCAAGTCGGCCTTAGACTGCCGCCCCTCGTAAATTGAGTGCCGGGTGGCGCTTGGAATGTATGGCGCCTTTCCGAGGCCTTGCAGGTCGACCGGAAAGCTCCCTGATTCGCCTTAATGCACGTATTTTTTATAGAGAAATCAATGACAAAGGAAAAGTTGCTGGCCATGCCGGCGGATGACTACATGAATGCCGAGCAACAGGCTTTTTTCACCGAGCTGTTGCAAGCCATGAAAGTGGAAACCCACGAGCGCATCGAACAGAACCGCATCGCCATTGAAAGCCTGGATACCCCGGCGGACCCGGCTGACGCGGCTTCGGTCGAAGAAGAGCGCACCTGGCTGGTCAACGCCATTGATCGTGATCAGCGCATGCTGCCTCAGCTGGAAAGAGCGCTGGAACGTATCGGCGACGACACCTTCGGTTGGTGCGACGACAGCGGCGAGCCGATCGGCCTGAAACGCCTGCTGATCAGCCCGACCACCAAGTACTGCATCGAAGCTCAAGAGCGTCACGAGCAAATCGACAAGCACCAGCGTCAGGCCTGATTCTGTGTGACGGCCAATTAATCATTGGCTGTCGTTAAAAGATCGCAGCCTGCGGCAGCTCCTACGCGGTATCGCATATACCCGTAGGAGCTGCCGCAGGCTGCGATCTTTGCATTCGCGTGCCCGCACTTCTATTGATCTGCTTCGAGCACCACGACTAATGGACCATAGATAATGGCCTTCTAGTGGCGTTTAATGCAGTCACAACAAATAGAAGACGCAGTGGGGTAACGAACATGACAACAGACGGGTCTCTGGCTGGCGCAGCAGCGCAATCGCTGGTTTCACCCCAGGCTGATGCGCGCTGGCGGGTGCCCGCTCTGCAAAGCGTCGCCCTGATGCTGTTGCTGTGCGCCTTGGCACTCGGTGGCTGGTCGCTTTACCTCTGCCTGCCCTTGGCGGTGCTGATTATATGGCTGCCCCGTCTGCGCTCGCGGGCAACCGTCGATGCTCCCGTCGCCGACACTTCCAGTGCGATCACCGAACTGACCCGCGATCTTTCTTATTCCACCAGTCATAACGCGTTGTCTGCCGCGGGCGTGGCCTATTCGGTCAAGCAACTGGCCGGCAAGCTGCAATCGCAACTCGATGCCGCCGCACAGATCGTCAGCAACGCCGAAGTGATGATCGAGACGGAGAAGGCAACTTCGCAACTCAGCCAGCAAGCCTTGAGCGCCGCCAGTGAAGCCCACCAGAGCAGTGTCCAGGGAAGCACCGTGCTGGCCGAATCCATTACGCGGATGCATCAACTCAGCGCGCGCGCCAACGACAGCCGTGAGCTGATCGAGGCCTTGAGTGTGCGCAGTGAAGACATCCAGCGAGTCACGCTGGTGATTCAGACAATCGCCAGCCAGACCAATCTGCTGGCGCTGAATGCGGCGATTGAAGCAGCGCGGGCCGGGGAGCACGGCCGTGGATTTGCGGTGGTCGCCGATGAAGTTCGCGGGTTGGCCGGGCGCACCGCAGCGGCTACGGGAGAGGTCGGGTTGATGGTCGCCGATATCCAGCAGCGTACGGCGCAGGTGGTCGAGCAGATTCGTCAGCTGTCCAACGACCTGAACAGCGGTGTCGAGCAAGTCGAACACACCGGGCAACATCTGCAAAACATCGCCCGACTGGCCGCTGGAGTTGAAACCCAGGTCAGTGAAATCGCCAGCGGCTCAAGCAATAATCACCAACAGTTGGACAGCCTGTTTCACGCCGTCGAGCAAATGCGCAGCGATCTGACGGTCAGCGATCAGCAAACCCGGCACCTGGCCCAAGCGGCGGTGCAAATGGAAGGTCAGGCCGAAACCATCAGCGAACGCCTCGCCGAAGTTGGACTGGACGACTACCACCAACGGATCTATGACCTGGCACGCGAAGGCGCGAGTCAAATCGCGGCACGTTTCGAGCAGGACATCGACCAGGCGCGCGTCAGTCTGGAGGACCTGTTCGACCGCAACTATCAGGCAATCCCCAACACAGCGCCGACCAAGTACCAGACCCGTTTTGATCGCTATGCCGATCAGGTATTGCCGGGGATTCAGGAGCCATTGCTCAAGCGTCATGAAGGTCTGGTGTTTGCGATCGCCTGTACCCAGCAAGGCTATGTGCCGACGCATAACGCGTTGTTCTGTCAACCACTGACCGGCGACGTGCAGTTGGATACGCTGCAAAACCGCACCAAACGCAAATTCAGCGACCGTACCGGAATCCGCTGTGGCAGCCATCAGCAGGCCGTGCTACTTCAGACCTATACTCGTGATACGGGCGAATTGATGCATGACCTGTCGGTTCCGATCATGCTCAAAGGACGGCACTGGGGTGGATTGAGGTTGGGCTACAAACCTGAAAATCCACATTAAGGCTGTTCCTGGAGGCAGGTGATCGTTACCGGTTATGCAAGGAAATTGTGCAAGCAAGCCGCTATTTCCAGAGGGAGGGACTCATTAATATTCCTGGAATGTTAGGAGGCTAATGATGGTTTCCGAGGTGCTCTCATGCAAAGTAAAGTCGATGTGGCGGTGATGATTGGCAGTGGCGTGCCTGCCGGATTGCGGGCGAAGGGGCAAAGCGTGTGCTGGGTCGTCTTGCTCAATGGCGAGCAACGTGGCACTGCATTCTCCAGCCGCAATGAAGCCGAAGAGTGCAAGGCTGCCTGGCTGGCGCAACTGAACGCCGAACAGCCTGACAGCCTGCATTAAATCGTTTTTGCTAATGAGTTTGCTGAAATCGCGATCTGTCGATCAGGCGTTCAGCGCGCCTCCATCAACGGCAAGCTTCAGCGCTTTGGCAGATTCCATGGCAGCGGCTGCGGCGACGTCCGGGGTTTTGAACCAACGATCTTTCTCGACCTGGTGGTAAGTCACGGTGGTCAGCGGCGGTTTGGCGCGCATTACAATGACGGCCTGGAATTCACCGTCGACTTCTCTGGCTTCGCCCCAAATAAAAAACTCGCCGATATCAAATTCGGTCACGTGCGCCTTCCCTTGGAAATTATTCTGTAGTTTTCAACGCAGCCCGCCGAAGGGGCTGAGTTTCAATGGTCGGGCAGTATGGCAGTTGTTGCTTGTCGGCGGCGCAGTTAAGTCATCGGTGTGACGAAACGACTGCGTCGGCAAATGCACTGCGGTGTGTCAGAGGCCGGCTTCGAAGTTTCTGGCGAGGGCGCAGGCTTCGTTGTGGTCACCACGGAAACCTCTTACACGACCAGTCGCAGTTTCTTTGATATGGAAAAAACGGTTACCCGCCAGAACCACCTGATAACGCAGATGAGCGCTATAGGTAAGGGTGTTTGGGTCCTGGGCAGGGCGGGTCTGCGTGCTCATATGAAGTCCTTTTCTATGGTTTGCCGACGGTTGCACGTCGCTTTAGGTAGTCTAGGAGCGCATGGCTGCTCTAGAATCGCCTCCACTGGTTGGAGGTTCATGCTCATCTAAAGCAATTTTTTTCTGGCGATATGTCAGAAAAGTGCTTTTTTAAAAGAGTTTTCTCCCTAAAGTTGATAGTCCAGTATTCTCTGGCCGTTAGAAGGGCGTTTTCTCTCACCCTCTGACGACCGCCCGAGAAGACGGCGAGAGTAGGGTTCCAGTAGTCTTCCCCTGCCTTGCGATGAAGGAGCTTTCTGCTTACTTCACGGTTTCAGCTGGGTTCATTGTTGCGACATTTTCGGCATGACCGTTTTTTGCTGCCTGTTTTTTCTGCGGGTAGCGTCATTTTCAGATGTGGGGATGTTTCCTTGGCAGTAAGTAATCTCGATATGCATGCTTTGTTCGTGCTGGGTGACCTGCGTGCAAAGCTGGTCAAACAGTTTCAATCACGTTTCGTTTACATCACCGAGCAGACCCCTGAAGGCATTTACATCGCCGAGATCGACACCGAGTCGGCACTGGTGGTGGATGACAAGCCTCGCCTGGAGCTCAAAGTCGGCGATCATTTCCGCGCTGCGGTATTGCCGAGCCGCGAAGGTGGCAAATTCGAAATCAAGTTTCGCGAGATCAAACTGACGGTCTACGGCCTCGGTGATTACGCGTTCGTGACCACAGCAGAAGGTCAGGCGATTTTGTTCAAGGAAGGCCATAGCGTGGTGACGGTGTTTGCCGCTCACGAACAGCTACAGGAAGGTCTGACCAAAACCTTGAAAGCGGTGACCGGTAAAGCTGCCAAGTGGCGCAAAGGCGAGCTCACAACGTTCAAGGCCAGTGAGTAAATGAGCCTGTCCCGGGCTGACTTCCATGAGCAGAACCTCGACAGTGCTCGCGTACGCGCTCAGCGCTTGTTCGCTCAGAAGGCTGTTCTGCAGGGCGCCTGGCTGAGCTGGGTGGCATCACAGATCTACTCCTTGCGTCCGGCGGAGTACGCCAGCATGGTGCGAAGGGAGTTGCAGCACTTGCAGGACGCTTCTGAAAATTGATCGTTGGACCTCGAACGCAGAAACCTCTACTACAGTCAGTTGACTGAGTATTCGCAGGCTTGCGGCCATAGTGCGCAAAGCCGCTCTGCCATTGCTGTGAACAGCACGAGGTGCAAAGCATGAAAGGTTTTCGACTGTTGCTGGGAAGTCTGCTGGCCACTGTGGGTCTGCTGGCGTCGCCCATGATTGTGACGGCCGCCCCGGCCCCGATCCACTTCGCTGACCTGAACTGGGAAAGCGGCAGTCTGATCACCGACATTTTGCGGATCATTGTCGAGAAGGGCTACGGCCTGCCGACCGATACTTTGCCGGGTACCACCATCACCCTGGAAACCGCGTTGGCCAACAATGACATTCAGGTCATTGGCGAAGAGTGGGCCGGTCGCAGTCCGGTTTGGGTCAAGGCCGAGGCAGACGGCAAGGTGGCGAGTATCGGCGATACGGTCAAAGGCGCAACCGAAGGCTGGTGGGTGCCGGAGTACGTGATCAAGGGCGATCCGGCCAAAGGCATCAAGCCACTGGCGCCGGACTTGCGCAGCGTGTCGGACCTGCCGCGTTACAAGGATGTCTTCAGTGATCCGGAAAGCCCCGGCAAAGGGCGCTTTCTCAATAGCCCGATCGGTTGGACCTCGGAAGTGGTCAACAAGCAGAAGCTCACGGCCTATGGCCTGACGGACAGTTACGTGAATTTTCGCAGCGGTTCCGGCGCGGCGCTGGATGCAGAAATTACCTCGTCCATTCGCCGTGGCAAGCCGGTGCTGTTTTATTACTGGTCGCCAACCCCACTGCTCGGACGCTTCAAGCTGATTCAGCTGGAAGAACCACCGTTCGATGCCGAGGCCTGGAAGACCCTGACCGATGCCGATAATCCCAATCCGAAACCAACACGCTCGTTGCCCTCGAAACTGTCAATTGGGGTGTCCGCGCCTTTCCAGAAACAGTATCCGCAGGTGACTGAGTTTTTCAGCAAGGTCGACCTGCCTATCGGACCTTTGAACAAGGCCCTGGCCAAAATGAGCGAGAAGCACACACCGCCGCGTCAAGCCGCCGAAGCCTTCATGAAGGCGCATCCGGAGGTCTGGCGTGCGTGGCTGCCCAAAGACGTGGCAGACAAGGTGTCTGCCAGCCTGTAGCGCACCCAGGCGATCAATGAGCAGTCGGTTCGGGCGAATTTCATGAGGTGTGACTTCAACATTGCCGTGGAACAAAGCGCTGACAAAAACTCTGGTCTAGGCTGTGGTTTCTGCTATCGACTCAAGGAACCCCGCTTATGACGTTTGTGCTTGCTCAATGGATTGTCGCCACGTTTTTGCTGATCAGCCTGATCCATTTGTACTGGGCGCTCGGCGGCCGATGGGCCAGTGACGCGGTGGTGCCGCAGGTACGAGACGGCGCGGGCGAAGGACTGCGCCCGGCTTTCAAGCCTTCAACGCTGGCAACCCTGGCGGTGGCTGTGGGGTTGCTGCTGATAGCCTTGATGGTGAGCCTGCGGGTCGGCCTGTTTGTGCCGGCAGTCGGGCACTGGTCGCTGCAATGGCTGATCAGTGCAATTGCCTTGCTGATGTTTGCCCGCGCAATCGGTGATTCGAACCTGGTCGGCTTTTTCAAGGAGCAGGCCGGGTCGAAGTTTGCCCGCCTCGACACCTGGGCCTATTCACCGCTGTGCGTGGTGTTGGGGGCGGGGTTGTTGGCTGTGGCGTGGACTTGAGGCGAGCGGGCTATCGCCTTCGCGAGCAAGCCCGCCCCCACACTGGATTTGCTGTGTACACATAATCTCAACCCGACGCAGTTCAAATGTGGGGGCGGGCTTGCTCGCGAAGAGGCCTTCCCATTCAACACAACCCTTTGCAATCAACGCTCGCTTTCAGTCCGTCGACTACTGACCTCGGCCGGCACATCATCCCCGGCCATGCGCTTGCGGAACAACGCCGCACGCGCCAGCAGCAGGGTGGTCACCGGCATGGTGATCGACAGCAGTATCGGGATCAGCCAGGCGTGCAACACCGGACTGGATTTGAGTGCCGAGAAATAGATGATCGAAGCCAGTGCCACGCACCAGGCGCCCAAGGTCGATGCCAGAGCTGGCGGGTGCATGCGCCGAAAGTAATCCTTCAAACGCAGCAAACCGATGGCACCGATCAACGCGAACAGGCTGCTGACCACCAGCAGGATCGCCACCGGGATCTCGACCCACAGAGACAATTCGCCAAATTCATTCATTCGATCACCTCGCCACGCAGCAGGAATTTCGCCAGGGCAAACGAGCCGACGAAGCCGAACAGTGCGATCAGCAGCGCCGCTTCGAAGTAGGTGTCACTGGCATAGCGGATCCCCAGCACCAGCATCATCAGCATGGCGAGGATGTACAGGTAATCCAGCGCCAGAACCCGGTCCTGTGCCGACGGGCCTTTGAACAGGCGGATCAACGTCAGCGCCATCGCCAGCGAGAACATGAACAGGCTGAACAGAACCGCATTCGAGAGCAGGGCGCTCATTCGAAGATCTCCATCAAGGGGCGCTCATAAGTCAGCTTGTAGTGCTGGATGAAGTGCGCTTCGTCATCCAGATCGAACACATGCAACAGCAGAATGCTGCGATCCAGCGCCAGTTCCGACCAGACCGTGCCGGGAATCACCGTGGTGATCATCGACAACGCGGCCAGGCCGTTGGCGTCACGCAGGTCCAGCGGCACCTTGATGAACTTCGAGTGTGGCGGCCGTCGGCCAGCGTTCAACACGCCCCACGCAACCGCGAGATTGGACGCCAGCACGTCGCGCCCGACCTGGAAGAACAGGCGCAGGATCACCCCGGGACGACGAATACGGATCGGCAGCGGTCGCAGCTTGCGCATCATCAACGGTGCGCAGAAACCCAATATCGCGCCCAGTAGCAGGTTGCCGGGGCTGATGGACAGGTTCAGCACCAGCCACAGGACCCAAAGCGCCAACGACAACCAGGGAGCCGGAAACAGTCGCTTCATGGTTGCACCTCCTGCATCGTGGTTTTGGCTTCGGGGCTGGGTATGGCGCGGGTGCCGAGCACCGCCATCACGTATTGCTGCGGATGATTCAAAGTATCGGCGGCCGCCTGGGTGTAGCGCATCAGCGGTTCGGCCTTGAAGGTCAGCAAAATACTCAAGCCCAACAAGGCAAAAATCGGCACGCATTCCAGGCGTCGCAGCACCGGCGACGGGCGCTCTGCCGGCGTCCAGAAGCGCTGGATGCCCAGGCGCGAGAAGGCGATCAACGAGGCCAGCCCGGACAGGATCAACAGCGCCAGCAGGCTCCACGCGGCGTTCGATATCGGCTGCTCACCCGAGGCACCGAGGCCTAACGGGTTGAGCAGGGCGCTGAGCAAACCGAGCTTGCCGATAAACCCGGAGAGTGGCGGCATGCCGATGATCAGCAGCGCGCAGGCAATGAAACTCAAGCCCAGGAAGGCCATGGTCCAGGGAATCACCTGCCCGACCACGGCTTTCTGCTCGTCGTCGAGGTTGATGCCTTTGGTCGGCGGCGAGGATTCCGGCGGTCGTGGCAGCGCTTCGATTTCGTCGTCCAGCGGCAACTCGATGGCCGTACGCGAGCGCTCGATCAGTTCCGTCAGCAGGAACAACGCGCTCAGCGCCAGGGTTGAGCTGACGAGATAGAACAGCGCCGCACCGATCAGGCTAGGCTGGGCGAAACCGATGGCTGACAGCAGGATGCCCGCCGACACCAGAATGCTCAGGCTGGCCATGCGCTCCAGTCGCTGCGCGGCCAGAATCGCCAACGCGGCGCAGACAATCGTCGCCATGCCGCCGTAGGTCAGCCAGTCGCCACCAAAGTACGCCGAAGCGCCGGCCTGGCCGGAGAACAGCAGGGTCCACAGGCGCAGCAAAGTGTAGACGCCAACCTTGGTCATGATTGCGAACATCGCCGCCACCGGGGCGCTGGCCGAGGAGTAGGCCGGCACCAGCCAGAAGTTCAGCGGCCACATCCCGGCCTTGGCCAGGAACGCCACGGCCAGAATCGCCGCGCCGGCATGCAGCAAGCCGCGATCGGCTTCCGGCACCAGCGGGATCTTCAGCGCCAGGTCGGCCATGTTCAGGGTGCCGGTGACGCCATAGATCAACGCCGCGCCTATCAGGAACAGCGACGAGGCCAGCAGGTTGATCGAAATGTAATGCAGACCCGACGACACCCGGGCGCGGCCCGAGCCGTGCAGCATCAAACCGTAAGACGCTGCCAGCAACACTTCGAAAAACACGAAGAGGTTGAACAGGTCGGCGGTCAGAAAGGCCCCGTAGAGGCCCATCAGCTGAATCTGGAACAGCGCGTGGAAGCTTGCGCCGGCACGGTCCCAACGGGCCATGGCGAACACCAGGGCGCTGACGCCGATGATCCCGGTCAGCACCAGCATCAACGCCGACAGGCGATCGACCACCAGCACGATGCCGAACGGTGCTTGCCAGTTACCTGGCAGGTACACGCCGATCGAGCCGGGCACGCCTTGCGCTTGAGTCCATTGCAGCAACAGCACGGAAATGCCCAGGCCCAGCAGGCTGGAGAACAGGTTGATCCGGGCTTTGAGCGGGCGATGTTTTTCGCCGAGCATCAACATCAGGGCCGCCGTCAGCAACGGCAGCAGAATCGGTGCAGCGATCAGATGGGGCATTCCGCTCATTCTTTAGGCTCCCGGCCATCGACATGGTCGGTGCCGGTCAGTCCCCGGGACGCCAGCAGCACCACCAGGAACAATGCGGTCATGGCGAAACTGATGACGATGGCGGTGAGTACCAGCGCCTGGGGCAGCGGGTCGGTGTAATGCAGCAGGTCTTGCGGCACGCCGTCCTTGATGATCGGCTCCTTGCCGATGAACAGGCTGCCCATGCTGAAGATGAACAGGTTGACCCCGTAAGACAGCAGGCACAGGCCCATCACTACCTGAAAGGTCCGTGGGCGCAACACCAGCCAGACCCCGGAGGCCGCCAGTACGCCAATGGCAATTGCGATGACTTCCTCCATCAGACAGCTCCTGGCTTGGCAATGGGTTTGGGCTGGCTGCCCGGCTTGTGGCCACGCACCGATTGGTGCGCCAGGGCAGTCAGGATCAGCAGCGTCGAACCCACCACCACGGCGTATACGCCAATGTCGAAGAACAGCGCGCTGGCGATATGAATCTCGCCGAGCAACGGCAGCCCGAAGTGCCAGGTGTGAGTGGTCAGGAACGGATAACCGGCGACCATCGCCCCGAGGCCGGTGAGCGTGGCGAACAGCAGCCCGATGCCCATCCAGCGCACCGGTCGCAGGCTCATCTGCGCCTCGACCCACTGAGTGCCGGCGACCATGTATTGGAGGATGAACGCCACCGACATCACCAGACCCGCGACAAAACCGCCGCCGGGCTGATTGTGTCCACGCATGAACAGGTAAAACGACACCACCACTGCAATCGGCAGCAACAGCCGCACCAGCGCCGCCGGCACCATCATGAAACCCAGCGCGGTATCGCTGGCGTGACGCGGGTTGACCAGATCGGTGACCACGTCCGGTGCCAATAGCCGCTGTTGGGCGGGCAGTTGCATGCTTTCCTTCGGCGGGCGGAAGCGTCGCAGCAGGGCGAACACGGCCAGCGCGACGGCCACCAGCACGGTGATTTCACCGAGGGTGTCGAAGCCACGGAAGTCCACCAGCATCACGTTCACCACATTGCTGCCGCCGCCTTCGGGTAGCGCACGACTGAGGTAGAACGAAGAGATGTCGTTCGGCGTCTGGCGGGTCAGCATGGCGTAAGCGAGCAGCGCCATGCCGATGCCGACCGCGCTCGACAGCAGCAAGTCGCGCAGACGGCGAGCCCGTGCTTTCGGCACGCTGCCGGGCAGTGGCGAGACCTCTTCGATCCGCCGTGGCAGCCAGCGCAGACCCAGCAGAATCAGCACGGTGGTCACCACCTCGACTACCAGTTGGGTCAAGGCCAGGTCCGGTGCCGAGAACCAGACAAAGGTGATGCAGGTCATCATTCCGCAGACGCTGACCATGGTCAGGGCCGCGAGCCGGTGATACTTGGCTTGCCAGGCGGCGCCCAGTGCGCAGGCAATCGCCAGCAGCCAGAGGATGACGAAGACGATCGAACCTGAGATCTTCGGCCGATCGCCCCAGCTCAGGCCGCTGTGGAGCAGCGGAATCAAACCCGCCAACACCGCGACCAGCACCAGCAGGAACAACTGGGTTTGCAGACGCTGGGTGCTGACGTGCCGCTCAAGCCGTCGAGCCAGACGCATCATCACCACCAGGCTGCGCTCGAACAGGCGCTTGCCGTTGAGGCGGCCAATGATCGGTGGGTAGTTGAAGCGCCCGCGTTTGAGTTGGTTGCGTAGCAGCAGGTACACAACGATGCCGCCGGACATGGCGATCAGGCTCATGATCATGGGTGCATTGAGGCCGTGCCAGATTGCCAGGCTGTATTCGGGCAAGGTTCCGCCCACCACCGGCAGGGCCGCGGCGGCGAGCAACGGGCCGACCACCTGGGCCGGGAAGATCCCCACCACCAGGCAGGTGAACACCAGCAACTCCACCGGCGCACGCATCCAGCGCGGCGGCTCGTGCGGGGTGTGCGGCAGGTCGGTGGCGGTTGGGCCGAAGAACACATCAACGGTAAAGCGCAGCGAATAGGCGACGCTGAACGTACCGGCGATCGTCGCGACGATCGGCAGGGTCATCTCGACCCAGGCCGTGGCGTTGATGAACACAGTTTCGGCGAAGAACATCTCTTTCGAGAGGAAGCCATTGAGCAGCGGCACGCCGGCCATCGAGGCGCTGGCGACCATCGCCAGAGTGGCGGTGAACGGGATCAGCTTGATCAGACCGCTGAGCTTGCGAATGTCGCGGGTGCCGGTTTCGTGGTCGATGATCCCGGCGGCCATGAACAGCGAGGCCTTGAAGGTCGCGTGGTTGAGAATGTGGAACACCGCCGCGACGGCGGCCAGCGGGCTGTTCAGGCCCAGCAACAGGGTGATCAGGCCCAGATGGCTGATGGTCGAGTAGGCCAGCAGGCCCTTGAGGTCGTTCTGGAACATTGCGCAGTAAGCGCCGAGCAACAATGTACAAGCGCCGGCCCCGCTGACGATGTAGAACCATTCTTCACTGCCGGACAGCGACGGCCACAGCCGCGCCAGGAGAAACACTCCGGCCTTGACCATGGTCGCCGAGTGCAGATACGCCGAGACTGGTGTTGGCGCGGCCATCGCGTGGGGAAGCCAGAAGTGGAAGGGGAACTGGGCGCTTTTGCTCAACGCGCCAATCAGGATCAGCGGCAGCAGGATAGGGTACAGCGCATGGGCGCGAATCAGATCGCCGGCGGCCAGGACCTTGTCCAGGTCATAGCTGCCCACGACATGGCCGAGCAGCATGACCCCCGCCAGCAGGCATAAACCGCCGGCGCCGGTCACCATCAGTGCCATGTAGGCGCCACGGCGAGCATCGGCGCGGTGGTGCCAATAGCCGATCAACAGGAACGAGAAGAGGCTGGTCAGTTCCCAGAAGAACACCATCTGGATCAGGTTGCCGGAGATCACCAGTCCGAGCATGGCGCCCATGAATGCCAGAAAAAACGCAAAGAAACGCGGCACCGGGTCGTCCGGCGACATGTAATACCGAGCGTAGAGCGACACCAGCGTGCCGATGCCCAGCACCAGCATCGAGAACAGCCAGGCGAAACCGTCCATGCGCAGGACGAAATTCAAGCCCAGGCTCGGTAGCCAGAAGAACTCTTCGCGAATCACTCCACCCTGGGCGATCTGCGGGTACAGCAAAGCTACCTGGACGGTGCCGATGAGGGCGACCAGGCCTGCGAGTATTGATTCAGCGTTACGCGCGTTGTGCGGCAGCAAGGTCGCCAGACAGCTGCCAATAAAAGGCAGAAACAGTAGAACTATCAGGGACATAGGCTTCTAATCTGCGGAAGTTTGTGAGGGATCATACGTGCCGAGCCCCGGATCACCAACCGCCAAGCTGTGGCAGGATCCTACAAGGTAGGCTGAAAAAGCCTGATTCACATTGTTTCAAAGGACTGTGTCCGGTCGTTCGGACGCCATCGCGAGCAAGCTCGCTCCCACACTGGATATGTGTCGTGTCGCGATTGTGTGTACACACCCGGACCCTGTGGGAGCGAGCTTGCTCGCGATAGCTATTTTTCAAGCGCCGCAAATTTCACGCCTTAACCTTGTGCTTCCTGTTCCAACTCTTCTTCAGTCGCAGCAGCCTTACCCTTGGTCTTCAACTCACTCACGATCACCGCCGCAACAATCAATGCCGCGCCGAACAACGCCAGCCCCGGCAGCCGCTCGCCCGCAATGCGCCCGGCGATACCGGCCCAGACCGGTTCGCCGGCATAGATCAGCGTCGCGCGAGTCGGTGATACGCTTTTCTGTGCCCAGTTCATCGCTACCTGAATGGCCGCGCTGGCGCCGCCCAGACCCACTGCACTGGCCAGCAGCAACCAGGAAAAACCGGGAAGCGTTTCCTGAGTCGGCACGATCATCAAAAATGCCAGCACCGAGGTAGTCGCCAGTTGCACCACGGTGACCCGACGCACGTCGACTCGGCCCGCATAGGTGCTGATCAGGATGATCTCGGCGGCGATGGCGACGGCGCTGATCAGCGTGGCGATTTCCCCCGAGCTGAAATTCAACGACGCCCCGGCGGGGCCCGAGAGCAGCATCAACCCGGTAAACGCCAGCATGATGCCAATACTCGGCATCAACCCCGGTCGACGTCCCAGCACCAGCCATTGCAGCAAGGGCACGAACGGCACGTAAAGCGCGGTGATAAATGCTGATTGGCTGCTGAGGATGGTCTGCAAGCCGACGGTTTGCAGGCCATAGCCGAGCATGATCGCCACGCCAATGAATGCGCCGGCCTTGAGCTCGAACAGGGTCAGGTCACGCAGGCTGCGCCAGGAGAACAGCGCGACGATGCTCGCCGCTGCGGCAAAGCGCAGGCCGACGAAAAACATTGGCCCGCTGACGGTCATCGCATGTTGCACCAGCAGGAACGTCCCGCCCCAGACCATGGTGATCAGCACCAACACGCATTCAGCCTTGCTGAACCGCGAGAAAAAGGCAGAGGGTTTGGAAGTATTCAGCGACGTCATGGCCTTGCGCACTACCTGAGGGGGACGCACAATGCGCCCGAAGTTGGGCAGTATACTGCGCAAACCTACTAAGTGAGCAATATAGTGCACAAAGATTCCGGCCAACGGGCCTCCGTCCTTCAACACGTCAGCCAGAACGTCCGACGCCTGCGCCATGCCGCAGAATTGAGCCAGACTGCGTTGGCGGAAAAATCCGGAGTCAGCCGACGGATGCTGGTGGCCATCGAAGCCGGTGAGAAAAACGTCAGCCTGACCACCCTCGACCGGGTGGCCGAAGCATTGGACGTGGCGTTCAGCGACCTGATCCAGGCCCCCGAAGTGCGCGACCCAAGCCGCATCAACGAACTGGCGTGGGCCGGCTTGATCCCCGGCAGTAAAGCCGTGCTGTTGGCCAAGGCTAACGCCAGCCGTGAAGTCGAACTCTGGGAGTGGCGGCTGGAGCCGGGCGAGCAATACCTGTCGGAGCCCGATGCCGATGGCTGGAGTGAACAGCTGTATGTCTTCGAAGGCAGCCTGACGCTGGTGCTGGGGGACGAGGAACGCAGCCTTGCGACGGGTGAGTTCATCAGCTTCGCCAGTAACCGGCCCCACGCCTATCGAAATGATGGAGCGGTGGCAACGCGGTTTGTGCGTAATGTGGTGCTCTGAAACAGATCATCGGTCCCGATAGCCATCCAGTGATACATTTCTGACAAACACCGACCCGTGAGAACCGCATGACTGAAACCCCAGGCGGACAGGCAACAGACTCCATCCGCAACGCTGACATCCTGATCGTCGGCGGTGGCCTGAGCGGTGCGTTACTGGCCGCGCAGTTGATGCGCTTGCCCGGCAAGCGTCAGGTGCTGGTGATCGAACCTCGCGCCGAGTTGGGCCGGGGCGAGGCCTATAGCGCAGTTGAATTGGGCCACACGCTGAACGGCAATGCCGCGCGGATGAGTGTCGACCCGGACAACGCCGATGACCTGACCCAATGGCTGGGCGCATTTATTGCGAACGGCGGCTGGCCCGAGTCGGACCAGCAGTCAGTGCCGGTCGCCGAGTTGTTCCCGCCTCGGGGCATTTTCGGTTTGTATGTGCAGCAACGGTTGGCCGAAGCCCAGGCCGTCGGCGCACTGTATGGCTCAAGCGTCGAGCATGTGCGAGGGGAGGTGGTCGACCTGCAAACCGATGAACACGCCACGTTGCTGACGTTGAGTGACGGCACGCGGTTGCGCGGTGCTTTTGCGGTGTTGGCCACCGGTCTGTTCCCGGCTGCGCGAACGCCACAAACCGAATCCAGTGGCTTGAACGCCGCCGCCGTGGACCCTTGGGATGTGGCGGCGATGATGCAGCTGGGTCCGCAGTCGACGGTGCTGATCATCGGCTCGGGCCTGACCATGGTCGACGCGGTGGTGTCGCTGGAGCAGGCCGGGCATCGCGGACCGATCGAAGTGTTTTCCCGTCACGGCTTGTTGCCGCATGTGCGTCGGCAACCGCCGGCGTGGGTGGATTTTCTTGCTGAAGATCCTGGCATACGCAGCCCGCGTCAGCTGATGCACGAACTGCGACGCCATTGCCGTGCCGCGATGGCGGACGGTATCGACTGGCAGGCACCGCTGGATACCGTGCGGGCCCATATCGGGCGGTTGTGGAGCCAGGCAACGGACGTGCAGCGCCGGCAGTTCGTGCGGCATGTGCGGCCGTGGTGGGAAAGTCATCACCACCGATCGCCGCCCTTGAGTGCCGCGTTGGTGGCGCGTTTGCACCATGAAGGACGGCTGCGGATTCAGGCTGCGTCGTTCAAAGGACTGGCGCCCTCGGCGGATGGCCGGGTGAACATTCGGATTCGTCGTCGCGGGGAGTCTGAAGTGACAGTGGTCAGTGGCGATGCGCTGATCAACTCCAGCGGCATCGAATACGACTGGCGCCGGGTCGCCCGGCCGTTGCCACAGCAACTGTTGGCCCGCGGATTGATTCGTCCGGGGCCATTGGCGTTGGGGATCGCGGCGGATGCGGGCGGCGCAGTGCTGGATGCCGAGGGGCAGGTATCAACCCGCTTGTTCGCCATGGGCCCACCACTGCGCGGGATGTGGTGGGAGAGCACGGCGGTGACTGACGTGGCGAGTCAGGCCAAGGCGTTGGCGCAGCGATTGGTGCGCTGAGCTGGTGCGGTGCGGCGATCAGACCTCCCTGATATTGACCCAACGCTGTTCCCGCGCCGCCAATCGAATGGCCGTCGCCAGTCGCTCCACTTCAAAGGCTTGCTCGAAGTCAGTGCCGTTCTGGCCTTGCCCGGCCAAGGCCATGATCAGCTCATGGACTTCCAGCGTCTTCAACTCGTTGTAACCCAGTTGATGCCCCGGCGCCGGGCTGAACGCCGCGTAGCCGGGCAGGTTCGGCCCGGCCAGCAAGCGCTGGAAACCATCCTGGCCGACACGGCACAGGCGTAACTCATTCAAGCGCTCCTGATCGAACGCCAGGGTGCCCCGAGTGCCACTGATCTCGAAACTCAGGTGATTTTTGTAGCCGTGCTTGAGCCAACTGCTGCTGAAGGTTCCGCGCGCGCCGCTGGTGAAACGCAGCAGGGCGTGGGCCTGGTCGTCGACGGCAATGCTGCGTTGTTCCTGGCCGCCCGCTGCGGCCGGACGTTGGCGGTGCACAGTCTGGGTATCGGCGCACACGGCCTCGACATCGCCGAGCAGATAGCGCGCCATGGCCAGCAAATGGCTGCCCAGATCCGCCAGTGCGCCGCCGGCATGTTCGGCTTCACAACGCCACGACCAGGGTGACGCTGGGTCGGCCATGAAGTCTTCGCTGAATTCACCTTGAAAGCTGATGATCTCGCCCAAGTCGCCGTTTCGAATCAGGTCGCGGGCCAAACCAATGATCGGGTTGTGCTGGTAGTTGTAGCCCACGCGGGTGACCACGCCGGCCGCTTTGGCCGCCAGGTGCATGGCGTTGGCCTGTTCAAGACTGACCGCCAGCGGTTTTTCGCAGTACACCGATTTCCCGGCGGCGATAGCGGCCATGGCCATTGGGTAGTGCAGGTGGTTCGGTGTGGTGATGGCGATCAGGTTGACCTTGGGGTCGTCGATCAACTGCTGCCAGTCACTGTGGGCCTGCTCGAAGCCCCAGGCAGTGGCGCACGCTTTTGCGCGAACCGGATCGGCGTCGGCAAGGGCGGCGAGGCGAAGCGTGAAGGGCAGTTCGAAAGCCGCGCTGACATTGCGAAAGGCCAGGGCGTGGGCACGGCCCATGAAGCCTGTGCCGATAAGTCCGATTCCGAGTTCGCGCATAACAGGGTCCTTTGGGTTATTGTTTTCAGGATGCCTAGTTATGGAATATAAATTCGATTATTGCAATGTATGGAATTCATTTTCTCTCGTGTGGGTGAGGGTTGCGTCCATAAAAAAGGCAGCCCGAAGGCTGCCTGTCGTGGCGCATGTCCGGCTGAATCAGGACAGGAAACCACCGTCCACATTCAACGAAACCCCAGTCGTATAGCTCGACGCATCACTCGCCAGATACAACACTGCTCCAGCCATTTCACTCGGATCAGCCACACGCTTGAGCGGAATCTGCTGCAACGCAGTCTTCAGAATCGCGTCGTTCTTCACCAGCGCCGAGGCAAATTTGGTATCGGTCAGGCCCGGCAGGAGGGCGTTGCAGCGGATGCCGAATTGCGCGCACTCCTTGGCGAAGACCTTGGTCATGTTGATCACCGCGGCCTTGGTCACCGAGTAGATGCCCTGGAAGATCCCCGGCGAAATGCCATTGATCGAGGCGACGTTGATGATGCTGCCGCCACCGTTCTCGCGCATCAGCTTGCCGGCTTCCACCGACATGAAGAAGTAGCCGCGAATGTTGACGTCGACGGTTTTCTGGAAGGCGCTGAGGTCAGTGTCCAGTACGTTGCAGAACTGCGGGTTGGTCGCGGCGTTGTTGACCAGGATGTCCAGGCGTCCGAACTGTTCACGGATCCCGGCGAATACTTGAGTGATCTGTTCCATTTCACCGATGTGGCAGGCGACGGCGGTAGCTTTGCCGCCGTCAGCGATGATCGCATCGGCAACGTGCTGGCAACCGTCGAGTTTGCGGCTCGACACGATCACATGGGCGCCTTGCTGGGCCAGCAGTTTGGCGATGGCTTCACCGATGCCACGGCTGGCGCCGGAGACGAAAGCGATTTTACCGTCGAGGTCGAACAACTGAGTCTTGGACATGGTTTTTCCTTGTGAGGGGCGTAGCGCCAGATGCGCGATCAGAGGCTGGATTTCTGGATGACGTGCAGGCTCATCTGCTCCAGCAGTTTGTTCATGTGAATGAACTGCGCGAAGCGTTTGTCCTGGGTCTGGCCATGGAAGAAACGGTAGTAGATCTGCTGCACGATACCGGCCAGGCGGAACAGCCCGTAGGTGTAGTAGAAGTCGAAGTTGTCGATCTGGATCCCCGAGCGTTCGGCGTAGTAGTCGACGAATTCGCGACGGGTCAGCATGCCGGGTGCATGGCTCGGTTGGCGGCGCATCAGTTGTACCGGTGCCGGGTCGCCGGCTTCGATCCAGTAGGCGAGGGTATTGCCCAGGTCCATCAGCGGATCACCGAGGGTAGTCAGTTCCCAATCCAGTACGCCGATGATCTGCATCGGGTTGTTCGGGTCGAGGATCACATTGTCGAAGCGGTAGTCGTTGTGGACGATGCTCGACGTCGGGTGGTCGGCCGGCATCTTGTCGTTGAGCCAGGCCTTGACCGCTTCCCAGCTCGGCGCGTCAGGCGTCAGGGCTTTTTCGTAGCGCTCGCTCCAGCCACGAATTTGCCGCGCGACATAACCTTCTGGTTTGCCCAGGTCGGCCAGACCACAGGCCTGGTAATCGACTCGGTGCAGTTCGACGAACTTGTCGATGAAGCTTTTGCACAGGGCTTCGGTTTTGGCCGCGTCAAGGCCCAGTTCCGGTGGCAGTTCGGAGCGCAGGATGATCCCCTTGACCCGTTCCATCACATAGAACTCGGCACCGATCACCGATTCGTCGGTGCAGTGCACGTAGGCTTTCGGGCAGTACGGAAAACCGTCCTTGAGCTGATTGAGTATGCGAAATTCACGGCCCATGTCATGGGCGGACTTGGCCTTGTGGCCAAACGGTGGCCGACGCAGCACGAACTCCTGCTCGGGGTATTCGAGCAGGTACGTCAGGTTTGAAGCGCCACCTGGGAACTGGCTGATCTGTGGCAACCCGCTCAGGCCGGGAATGTGCGCCTTGAGGTACGGGTCGATCAGGCTGACATCGAGTTCTTCGCCTGAGCGAATGCGGGTGGACTGGTCATTAAGCGCCATGCTTATCCCTTCTGCTTATTTTGGAGGCCAGACATCATTGGCTAATCTAATGGCGCACCGGGGGCGCCACAAGCGCGGCAAGGTCTTATAGGTTAGCGTGTTGCCGGATAATCAGCGTTCCTGATGTGCAAGAACAGGCTCGGCGGACTATGGTTCAGAGGAGCACCGCCTCCAGGAAGGAGATTCGAAATGGGCTGTCCGCAAGTGTGCGCCACCGCGACCCTGCAATGCAGTTTCGGTGCGGCACCGGGGGTACTCAACGTGCTGCCGGTCAACCGCACGCTGACCGGGGGCATGCCGGCGGCGAACATCATGGATCACATTCCGCTGCTGAACATCATGCCGTTTGGCATGTGCATGAGTCCGGCCAATCCAATGGTCGCGGCCGCCACCGCCGCTGCCCTTGGGGTGCTGACACCGATGCCGTGCATCCCGGCCACCGCCGCCCCGTGGATGCCCGGTGCGCCGACTCTGTTGCTGGGGGGAATGCCTGCCCTCGACGCCAATTGCAGCTTGATGTGCAACTGGGGCGGGGTGATCAAGATCGCGATGCCGGGGCAGATGCAGATGCTTATCCCCTGACCCACACACGATTAAATGTGGGAGCGGGCTTGCTCGCGAAGGCGGCGTTTCAGTCACCATTGATGCTGGATTTTCCGGCCTCATCGCGAGCAGGCTCGCTCCCACACTGGATCGCCGTTGTACGCAATTACTCTGTTCAATGGAAATCCCCTGTGGGAGCGAGCTTGCTCGCGATGAGGCCATCAGATTCAATACAAGGCTTCAGGCTTGTGTCGGATCGGCCCAGCGCCGATACCACCAGCGCATCCGCGAGATCGGCTTACCCTCGGCGTCCAGTGGGCGTCCATCGCTGGCAAAGCCTTGCTCCGGTTCAAGCAGCTGACCGTTGAGGTAGCGGGCGTTGACGGCAGGTTTGCCGTTAGGATGAAAACGTTGGTAAACCCCTTCACGCACACCGTCGCGGTAAAACTCTATTTCAGCCACTTTTCCATCGGGAAAATAGTTGCTGGCTTCGCCATGCAGCAGGCCCCGGCGATACGTGGCTTTGCGTTGCAGCCAGCCCTGAGGGGCATAAAACGTCGCGATGCCCTGTAACTTGTCGTGCACGAAAGGCATCTGTGCCGACAGCTTGCCATTGGGGTGATACAGCAGACTCATCCCTTGCAGTTCGCCCTGGCTGTAATTCAAGGCGGCCTGGGGCTTACCGGCTTCCTTGATGTGTAGCGGACCTTCCAGCTGGCCGTCGAGCATTCGTCCGTCGAGTCGGCTGTCACCGCGTTCCAGTTCCAGTTTGTCCGATGACATCCTCTGTCGCTCCTCAATTGACCTTCACCAGTCCGCCCTTGATGGTCAGCATGCCGCCGCCGTCCACGGTCTGCTCGGCACCGCCCTTGTTCATCAGGCTGACCCCGGCGTCGTTGGTCAGGGTAGTGCCGGCCTTGTTTTCCAGAGAAGTACCGGCCTGATTGCTCAGGGAAGTGCCAGCCTTCTGACTGATCGAGGTGCTGGCCTGAGCCGCCAGATCGGCACCGCTCTTGATCGCGAAATTGCCGCCGCTTTGCAGGGTGAGGGTGCCGGTTACCTTGATGGTCAGGTTGCCGTCCACCGTCAGGCTGTAGTCGCCGGTGACCTTGTGTTCATAGTTGCCACCGGTACTGTGCTTCTGATCGGCGCCGACCTTGACCGTGCGGCTGTCTTTTACATCGAGGCTGTCGCTGCCGGTCTGGATCGTCACGCTGCGTTTGCCCTTTTCCAGGGTCACGGTCTCGTCGCCTTCCTTGACCGTCCGGGTGCGGGCGTTCTTTACCGTGAGGATCTCATCATGGCCGACGGTGGCGGTGGTGTCGTTGAGCACATTGATCTTGAAGTCCTTCTGCGCCTGCAGAAAAACCTCCTCGGCGTCCTTCTTGTCCTCGAAACGCAATTCGTTGAAACCGCCGCCACCTTTGGATGAGCGGGTCTTGATCCCGGACTGAGTTTGATTGGCCGGCAGCGCATAGGGCAGGGCGTTGTCGCCGTTATAAACGCAACCGGTCACCAGTGGCCGATCCGGGTCGCCGTCGATAAAAGTCACGATCACTTCCTGACCGATCCGTGGCACGAACTGCATGCCAAAACCCTTACCGCTCCAGGGCAGCACCACGCGCACCCAGCAGGAACTGCTTTCGTCGTTCTTGCCGTCGCGGTCCCAAGGGAACTGCAACTTGATCCGGCCGTACTCGTCGGTCCAGATTTCCTCGCCGGATTTGCCCACCACCACTGCAGTCTGGGTGTGCATCCGCGGTTTGGGCGTGATCCGCGCCGGACGATAAGGTGTGGCTTTGGGGATGGCTTCGAAGCGGTTGCGGTAGTTGTCATGACTGGCCTCATGCGTCACCGCCGTCACCACCCAATCGATATTCAGTGCTGCGTCATCGTGGCCGGCCAAGGTGAACCAGTGCCCCGGCACCAACCAACGGCAATCGCTCTCGCCGACAAAGCGCTTTTCCTGACTGCGCAAGCCGTCCACCCGCTGCTTGGTCAGCGCATCACCGCGAGCTTTGGCGGTGTAACCGCCCGGATGTTCATAGATCGAACGCGGTCCGGCCACTGCTTCGGCCTGACCATACAGCGAAGTACTCGGTGTGGTGAACTCATAATCCGTCGCCCGATACACCCCGGCCACCGCCTGCACACAGACTTGTCCGGAACGGATGCCATGCAATTCGCGCTCGCCCATTCGCTGTCCGAGATACGTCACCTTCGGTCCGTTGGGGATGGGCACGAAGGCATCGTTACTGTCTCCGAGCACCAGCGTGTGCTTGCCGTCTTCATGGGTGAAAAACCAGAAAATCCCTTCCTCTTCCAGCAACCGCGAAACGAAGGCGAAATCGGTTTCGCCGTACTGCACGCAGTATTCGCGGGGCGTGTAGCTGCCGGTGAGTTTCAACTGGAAATCGGTGAAACCGTGGGCCTTGAAGATTGTGGTGACGATGTCCGAGGTGCTGAGGTTCTGGAAGACGCGGTTGTTGCTGGCCAGGGTTAGCCACCAGAGCCATGGCCTCAAGACAAGCTGATAACGCTCAGCGGTTGCGTCGGCGGGGAGTTGGCGGATTTCGGCGACCAGTGCGTCGAAAGGACGGAGCATGGCGTCGTTGTGCAGGGAGGTGGTGACGTGAGTCGCAACGGCGCTGGTCAGGGTGAGGGAGGTGCCGTCGTTGAGGCCGTTGAGGGTTTGCGCGCCTAGGACGTTGAGGCCTTCTTCGCCGGACAGCGACTCAGGGTAAAGTGCCGACAGCGAGGTGGCGGTGAGGGAGAGGCTGGTGTTGCTGTCGGCGGTGCGTGGCATTGATTGACCTGCTATTGATAGTTCAATTCATGAATGACGGTGTCGGCGTTTCCGTTTTGATAATAGAAGTGCCACTTTGAGGTGAACGGCCAATACCGGGCCACGTATTCTCCCCAGAGAACAGCCTCGCCCCACGGTCCAGCATGTGTGTAAGGATCCGCCCGGTTTATGGCGGGCACGTTGTACTTGTCTGAGGGCAGCAGCCAGGAAATGTTGGTGCCATACCTGTAAAGATCATCGTGAGAAAAAACCGGGTTTTGATTTCCGGTCGTGTACAGATTGTAGTGACGAACCCTGATGAACCCGCCGAAGTTCTGAATGCCCACGCAGCAACCGGTCAGGTTAGCGGTCAGGAAAAGAACAGGGTCGTTGCCTGTCGGTGTAGCCGGAAGATCAATATAGAGACCACTGTCCATATCCCACGGCAGGTAATAGGCGCTGTGGGAATTGCCAATGACTAATGCCAATAAAGACTTGCTGATGGTCAGGTCCACGTCGAAGTTCACTGTTCCGGCATGGGCATTGGGGATGGTAGGGCGCAGATGCCTTTGTTCCTGCTCAAGTTTCGCCTTTAACATGATGATGCATCCTCTTGATAAGGAATAAGTCGTTATCTGTTCTTACTCATAGTCGATGGCGGTGACGTAAAGCGTTATGACGTTGGCTGAACTGCTGGCGCCTCCAGTAATGGAGAACTCGATGATGGCTGGCCAGGTCGTGCCTTTTTGCTTGTTGTAGCGGAATTGCGCAGCTAGATTGGTTGTTGATGAGACGCGCAATGTTTTTGCGCTCTGCCAAGCCCAGTAGGTCGCAGTGATTCGAGGTTCCATTTCGACTGGCGAAGTTTTGAATGAACCAAAGCGCAGGTTTACGGTTTGACCGCTGTTGTTGAAGTTGCTTCGGGTGCCGCTATCAAGACCGTAAAGGTCTTCGGCGATCTGCACCCTGAACATCGCCTCTTCAAGTGGGCCTTTGGCGAAATAAAACACCGGGAAATGGTCGCTGCGAATCACATCGCCGTAATAAAGTCGCCTGATGCCCTTATAGCCTCCGCGACCGTTTGGAATGGACTGATGCCTGCCGTCGCATTCTGCGCTCCAGCGATAGGTGTCGGTGACATAGGCATAGTCGAGCACTCTTGGCGTGGGAACAAATTCATCTTCGGTAATGGCTTCATCCCAGCGGTACTGGTGGTGCCATTGCGTGAGTGGAACCTTCGGGACGTCTTCACCCCTTTCAAAGTCGAAGACATGCTCTACGTTATGCTTCCAGTCGCTCGATGAGTCCTTCAGGGTTTTATTGGTGATCTGGATGTGAGTGCCGGCAACGGCTGGTGCAACAGGCTTTAACGGTTTGTGGGCGGCCCCACGGATTTCCTGATGGTTCGACTGTGGCTCGCAGTTGAGGTCTCCACCAAAAAAAATCAGTTCACGAAAGCGGTGGCCAAGATTTTCCACGATGAATCTAATGGTCTCGGCGGTCAGGTTACTGGCTTTCGTTGATGAGTTGGCGTGGTAGAACGCGAGCGCATCCCCGGTGTACTTGTGGCGGATGATGATGGGCGCGCGACGCTCACTGTCCCCGAGAATGTAATCGGGCAACATATCGTAGGCACCTGCCAGTTCAGTGCGTACGAACACCATGGAACCCAGTGTGGTATCCAGGCGAGAGCCGCCTTCATTATCCAGTGCATGCACCAACACATAGCCCCACGTATTCAGGAGCTTTTCAGCCGAGACATTCGGAACGCCCGTCGTCCCGGTTTCAAACAGCGCAAGCAGGTCGGGTCTTTTGTGAAGCAGCAATTTTTTCAGAAAATTTGCTTTCTCCAGGTACGCCTGTGACTCCTTTGCGGACTGGTTATGGAAGTGCTGCGTATTCCAGAGAATGATTTTGTAGGGCATGCCATAGACCTGTAGAGGTTGTCAAAAAGCATGGAAACAGATGCGGACATGGCGTTCCTTCCTGGTCTGTATCGTTTCCTTTCTAGCGGTTATGTAAGACAAGCGGCGCCGTATGTGCGCATCCACCCAGTTGCCCGTGGACTCTGTTGGGACATACCAAATCGATATGACGACATGCGCCTGAGTTTCCCCAGCCGAATTTGAATGTGTCGAATTCTATTATTCTTATTTCTGAGGCGTTGTTCGGGTCTTTGTAGTAAACCTGCTTCCCGACTATTCCGGCTACGATCACGGCGTGTGGCGAGTCTTCTGTTAGTTTTAATACTTCAATTCGGGTGTCGTTAGGAATGATCGCCGAGACACCTGTTCTTTCTCGCCGGTTCTCTCGTTTCGACCAGACGTCTCCCGATGCATAGAAGGGACCGGTGTCGCGCAACTTAGTTTCTATGGACGCAAGCGTGCAGTCCTCGAGAGAGAGGGAGCCTGTCACGAAAAGTCCCGGCATGAAGGCTTCCAGAAGGTTATGCCTGTGCATGTCGGGGACGACATCCATGTTCTGCCTGGCGCTTGTGATCGCCACGCGTTCGCGCTTGGCTTTTTCAAAGTCGATACCCAAGGTGCGGTTCAGGATCGTGATGCGCTTGCGTCGTTCATGATCGCGGAGCCAGCCAGCCGGCATATGGTTGGTTGCTTCGATATCGTCAATCAGTTTTCGATGTTGCTCGTGGGTCGCTCCCAGTCGACCTCTCAGCCAGTCCAGGTTTTCGCTCGGGTCTCCTCCAAGTTGAGAATCCGAACTCAGTTCGCTAATGACCTTGCGCACTTCATGCAGGCCTTTCCATTGTTGGTCAAACACACCGGAGGAACGCAGGTTGTGCATGGAAACCAGCATCTTGGCCGCGTAGTACCAACAGGTTGGTCCTTTCTGAATATAGTTGTTGCTGCCGGCTGTTCTTGGGATGTCGAAGAGTATGGGCATAGTTCTTCCTTAGAATTGAGCGGACACTTTCAGGATCGCCAGGTATCGTCGTATGTCTGTCCGGGTGATATTGGATGGTCTTTCGGCTGTACCGATCGGTTATTCCAACACCCACTCCGCCAGTTTCCCAGTCACCTGGGTCATCAACACATTTTCAACATCCCTCGCACCGGCCGCACTGCACTTGGCCAACACCGCCTGCACAATCCCGGCATCAAACTCAAACTGTTTCCCGGTCGCCGCCTTGTACCGCCCACGCAATTTCTCCAGTTTCGCCAACACAATGCCTTCCAGCGTCACCTCATCCAGCGGCCTGTATGCAACCACGGTCATGCGTGCGAGAAACGCCGGACGGAAGGCTTTCAGCAGGACGTTGTGCAGGCGCTCGTTGAAGGCATCGCTGTCCAGGTGCGCGGTCGGTGTGTCGAGCAGCAGTTCGGCGCCGACGTTGCTGGTGGCGAGCATCACGGTGTTTTTGAAATCCACCACCAGGCCAGTTCCGTCTTCCATCAGGCCTTTGTCGAAGACGTTATAAAAAGCCTCCAGCACATCCGGGTGGGCCTTTTCGATTTCGTCCAGCAGCACCACGGAATAGGGTTTGCGTCGCACGGCCTCGGTGAGTACGCCGCCGCTGCCGTAGCCGACATAGCCGGGTGGGGCGCCTTTGAGTTGGCTGACGGTGTGGGCTTCCTGGTATTCCGAGAGGTTGATGCTGATCAGGTTGCGTTCGCCGCCATACAGCGCATCGGCCAGGGCGTAGGCGGTTTCGGTTTTACCGACGCCGGTGGGGCCGACCAGCAGGAACACGCCGACCGGTTTCTGTGGGTCGGTGAGGCCGGCGCGATACGCCTGCAAGCGCTGGGCGATGGTGTTCAGCGCGGTGCGTTGGCCCATCACCCGTTGGCTCATGCGTTGACCGAGAGTCCGCACCGCGTGGGCTTCGTCGGCGAGCATTTTGCCGACCGGGATGCCGGTCCAGCCGGCAATCACCGCCGCGACGGTTTTCGCGTCGACCTGTTCTGGCACCAGCGGGTCGTCCTGGCGAATGGCGTCGAGGCCGGCTTCCAGGCGCAGCAGTTCGGCGGCCAGATGGTCGATGCGCCCGTCGGTGACGTCGTCCGGTTTGTCGCTGTCGGCACGCTCGCTCAAGGCCAACAGTTCGCGCCGGGTTTCCAGCAGCTCACGCACGGCGACGCGTTCTTCGCTCCAGCGAATCTCCAGTTCGCGAATGGCCTGCACGTTGCTGGTGGACTCGGTCTCCAGCAAGGTAATGCGTTCACGGTGATCGAGGCCGGTAGCCTGTTCGCGGCGCAGGCGTTCGACTTCATCCTTGAGGCTTTGCTGGCGATGGCGCAGGCTCTCCAGCGGCGGTGGTACGTCGTGTTGACCGAGGGCGACACGCGCGCAGGCGGTGTCGAGGACGCTGATGGCTTTGTCTGGCAGTTGTCGACCGGAGATGTAGCGATGGGACAGTTTCACCGCCTCATGAATCGCTGCATCCAATACCTGCACGCCGTGGTGCTGTTCGAGTTTGGCGGCGACGCCACGGAGCATTTCCACGGCAGTGGTTTCATCCGGCTCTTCGACCTGGACCAGTTGGAAGCGGCGGGCGAGGGCCGGGTCTTTCTCGAAGTATTTTTTGTACTCCAGCCAGGTGGTCGCGGCGAGGGTGCGCAGTTCGCCACGGGCCAGCGCCGGTTTGAGCAGGTTGGCGGCGTCGCTTCCGCCCTCGACACCCCCGGCGCCGATCAGGGTGTGGGCTTCGTCGATGAACAGGATGATCGGTTTTTCCGCGCTGCGGACCGCGTCGATCACCCCTTTGAGCCGTTGCTCGAATTCACCCTTGACCCCGGCGCCGGCCTGCAACAGACCGAGGTCGAGAACCCGCAGGCTGACGTCTTGCAGTGACGGCGGTACGTCTCCGGCGGCGATGCGCAGGGCGAGGCCTTCGACCACCGCGGTTTTGCCGACGCCCGGTGCGCCGACCAGGATCGGGTTGTTCTGGCGGCGGCGCAGCAGGATGTCGATGCACTGACGAATTTCACCGTCTCGCCCAACGATGGGATCGATACGCCCGGCATGGGCGTCGGCGGTCAGGTCCTGGGTGAACTGGTCGAGTACCGAATCCTGTTTCTGCTGGGGTTTGCCGGCAGTTGCGGTTACTGGGCGTGGGCCGCCGATGTGCTCGCGGGAGCTTTCGGTCCATTCCAGCAGGTTGCTGCGCAGGGCGTCCCGAGGAATGCGCAGCAGCGACGAAGCACTGTTGAGCAACAGGCTGCGGCGTTCATCACGGTCGAGCAACGCCAACAGCAGCAGGCCGGAGCGGATGCTCTCAAGGCCGAGCACACTGGCCTGCACCACGGCGTCCTCCAGCAGGCCGATGGTCTGCGCCGAGAGTGCCGGGGTGCGGGTGCTGCCGGTCTTGAACAGCTCCAGGGCCTTGTTGATTTCCGCCGTGAGGGCATCGCGTTCCAGGCCGAAGCGCGGCAGCAGGTAAGCGAAGTCGCCGCCTTCGATCTCCAGCAGTTCGAGCAACAGGTGCTCGATTTCAACGTAATGGTGACCGCGTTGCAGGCAACGCTGGGCGGCCCGTTCCAGGGCGCGGCGGTTGTCCGGGTTGAGGCGTCCGATCAGGCTGGCCAGTTCCATGTTCAGGTGATCTCCAGCTGACGAAGACGAGTCTCGATGCGTTGCACAGTGAGGCTGGACTGGCGTTGCAGACCGCCGTTCCAGCTCAACAGCGGCGGCGTCTGGCGACCGAGTTTTATCGGGCTGGCGCCACGGACCAGCAGCACCAGTGTGCAATCCAGATCCGGACCGAAATACAGGGCGCTGAGGCTGGCCAAGGCGGCGTGCGTTTCACCGTCCGGCAAGAAGGCGGCGGCCTGGGCGGGTGCCAGTGGGCCGAGGGTCAGACGGATTCCGGCATGTTCATCCCAGACCCGCGTGCCGGCCACGGCGCTGCGCCCCAGTTGCAGATTGCGACCACCCGGCTGCAAGCGACTGCGGCTGGCGGGAGGAATCTCGCGCCAGGCACCGTTATAGGCGCTGAGCTCGACCGGTAATTCGAACTGTTCGCGCACGATCGCGGCAAAGCCTGCGAGCGAACGGCGCCCGTCGGCGAACAGCGCGCTGCACGCCAGCACGGCGGCATCGGGAAGCGCCTGACGCTCGTGCAGGGATTTGGGCAGCAAGCCGGTCAGCGCTCGCAACTGAGCGTGCACCGGTGTGGCGTCTGGCACCGAGAAACCAGCGGCGATCCGGTGTTTGCGCATGACTTTGTACAGCAGGCTGAGCAGCCGATGCTGGAACAGGTCAAGGAACTCGGCCGGAGCGTGGTCCTTGGCGCGGGCCCGTTGCTGCAACCACTCCTGGTACGCATAGGGTAGGGGGCCATCCGGGCCGCCTAGGCCGAAAACCGGGGTGGTCAGGGTCGGTTTGAGGCCCGTTTCGTCACTCAGGCTTTCAACCTGGCTGGCGGCGAACAGTGGGGTCAACGGACCGCGCAGACGCAGCGCTTCCGCCTGCGGTGCGGCGCCACTGCCCAACGATTCGGCTTGCGGATGCTCACGCTCCAGCAGCAACAAGGCCTGCAACAACTCGAACGCCTGAGGATCGCGGCGCAGTCGTTGGCTCAGGCTCAGAGGGAGAGCGGCATGCCGGCTTGGGGTTGCCATGCCTTGATCTCCTTGTCTGACTGGACCAGTACCGTGCGCACGAAGCGATTGGCCGTGGCATAGAGTGAGAAAAACTGCGCCAGCACGGCTGAAAACAGCACCGCGCTATTGCCGACAAAATGCTGCTGATCGAGTTGCAAACGAACCTCCAGTCCATTGCGCCAACCGCGCCAGGCGTCTTCGCCGACATGCGCGATGACTCGCTCACAGTTCAGGCTCAACAGACCTTCGATTTGCCGCAGTGCATTGGCCTCGTCACGCAGGTTATGCAGCGCGAGGATTTCCTTGAGCGCCTCCAGCGCCTGGGGACCTTCGACCAGCGACAAATGATTGAGGGTCAGTTGCGAGACCAGCCGCCAGCGTGATTCACCGTCCAGCCGCGGCAGGCTTTGCGGGCTCGGCGGATTACGCAAACGCGCCGAGGCGATCGGTCCCGGCCGCTCGAAGCCCAGCGGCGTTCCGGCCGACAGGCTCTGGGCCAGGTGTCGATTGGTGCAGAGCAGTTCGGCGGTCAGGCTCAGTTCAGTCACCTCGGCAAACGGGTCAAGCCGGGTGTCCACCAGACTCAGCATCAGGTCGGTGCCCAAGCGGTTCGGGGTCATGCCGCTGATTCGCCGGGCATGCCAGTAACAGCGGTGGTTGCCGCCGTGCTGGCTGCCGTAATACGCCGGCACGCGCTGCACACCCTGAGCGGTACTGGCGCGCATGGCTCTAATGCTGTGGATTTCGACGCTGTTTTCCCGATGGCTGTCGGCAACCAGGCGGTATTCGCTGCGAGTGCCGTCCGGGCGCAGCGGCTCGGAGGTTCGCGGGAACAGGTTGATCACCGGCGCGCAGCCGAGCGCGATATCGCTGGCTTGCAAGTGCAGGCGGCTGCCGGGTGCCTGGTCGAAAATGATGTACAGATACAGCGTCTGGCTGTCGCTGATTGCACCCGCCAGCGGCACGTCGAAAAAATTGAATTTGTCTGGAAAGGCAAAGTATTCGGCAAGCAAACGCATCCCCGGATGCACGCCGTCTTCATTGGGTAGCAGGACTTCATCGTTGGCGAAACCGACGATGTTTGGCAGCCCGGCCAGCATTTTTGGCGTGCTGCCGGGTGGCCCGGCGAGGAGCTGAACCGCGTGTGCACCGAGCAAGTCGTACAGGTTGGCGTTGATCACCGGCGACGCGGCCAGGTGCAGGCGCAACTGCTCGATGCCGAGCTCTGCCCACTGGCTTTGGCCCAGGCAGCGCAGGCTCAAGCGCAGGGCTGAGCGTGCGTGGGCGACGCCGGTCAGGGCCTGGGCTTCGTCGCTTCCCAGCAGCAAGGCTTCGTCGATTTCCAGTGGCCAGAGGTGAACGGCAGCACTGGTGCGAAAGTGGATGCTTTCACCCTTATGGGTGGTGACGAACAACGGCGTGTCGCGTGGCAACGGATAACCGCCGACCAGGTTGCCCTTGCTCGGGTCAGGTTGGAATTGCACGATGGCGCAGGACGGCAGCGGCCGCATCGTCAACGGATACAGTTGCTCCAGCAGCGCGTCGCTGAACTCGGCGTAATCGTCGTCGAGTCGCCGTTGCAGGCGCGCCGCCAGCAAGGCGAAACCTTCGAGCAAACGTTCGACGTGCGGGTCCGGGCATTCGCCGGGGGATAGCTCCAGGCGTCTGGCAACCTTGGGATAGCGTTCGGCGAAAAGGCTCCCGGCATGGCGCAGCCAGGTCAGTTCCCGTTGGTAGTAATCGAGCAGTTGCGGGTCAATCGAGTCGCTCATTGCGCACCTCAAGGCCATCGCCGGTTTTCTCGATGACGAATGCGACAGGCCAGTGTTGCTTGCCGCTGCGTAGCTCCCCCTGCAACCTGATGCTCAGCTGTTGCGGCTGTTCGGGTACTGGCGTGACGTCGACTTCGTCGAGTCGCAGGCGCGGTTCGAAGTGGTCGATGGCTTCGCGAATCTGCCGCGCCAGTTGACGACGGTCATCGCTGCGCTGTTGCTGCAGTGCAGTCCAGTCAGCGATGCCGTAGTCAAGCACGCTCGGCGGCGTGGTCAGCGGGCGCTGGCCACGGCGGGTGTTGAACAAACGCAGCAACTCGATACGGACCGACTCCAACAGTGCCTGCCGATCGAACGCCTGCACGGTATCCGCCTCGCTGGCGGCAAGGCGTTCGAACAGCGGCGGCAGAATGCCGGTGCCGGTCATTTTCGGGGTACTCCGTCAGCCCTTGATCAGCTTGTTCGCGGCCAGGTCCCAGGTCGAAGCGGCCGTGCCTTCCTTGGTGCCATCGTCTTTCTGGGCGGTGAGTTCCCACTTGATCTTGGTGAAGTTCAGCGAGAGGGTTTCCACCGGTTTACCGCCCGTACCACCGCTGACGCTGACGTTGGACAGCACCACGTTGGTCAGGGTGTAAATGATGAAGGGCATCAATTGACCGCTGCCTTCGGCCGCGTTGCGCCCGATGGTGATCTTGGCTTCCGGGATCGGTTTGCCGGCGCAGCAGTACTCGTTGAGGGAAGGGGTCGAGCTGTCGACGAACTTGGTCAGCGTGAACTCGCCGATGTGCGGCTTGCCGGAGGTGCGCTCTGAGTTGCTGACGTCGTTGGTCACCTGCATCGCCACGTTGTGGCTGTAGGACATGACTTCGATCTTGTCCTTGTAACCTTCGAGCAGGCTGTCGCCTTTGATGTCACCGCCGAGGTCGAGAATGATTGCATCCATCGCATGAAACTCCTGAAGAAAATCGCGCTAGATAAACAAGGGAAATCCCGCCGGCCAAGCCGGCGGGAGACAGGTCAGGCCGCTACCGGTGGCGGCAGGGTGGCGACCAGGCGGATCGAGGCCGTCAGCTCTTCAAGCTGGAAGTGCGGCCGCAAAAACACCGTGGCTCGATAAGCGCCCGGTTTGCCGGCGATTTCCGAAACGTCCACTCGGGCCTCGCGCAGCGGGTACTGCGCCTTGATTTCCTGGGGGGCGTTGTCGTTGATCAGCACGTAGTCGGCGATCCAGTTGTTGAGGTAGGTCTGTACGTTGTCGCGGGTCATGAAGCTGCCGACCTTGTCGCGCATGATGACCTTCAGGTAGTGCGCGAAGCGCGACGCCGCGAGCACGTAAGGCAGCATGGCCGAGATCCGTGCGTTGGCGTTCGCCTCGTTGGTGTTGTAGAGCTTGGACTTGTTGGTGGTCTGGCCACCGAAGAACACCGCCACGTCGCTGTTTTTCTTGTGGCACAAGGCGATGAAGCCGAGGTCGTTGAGCTCTTTCTCGCGACGGTCGGTGATCGCCACTTCGGTCGGACATTTGAGCGACAGATCGCCGGAGGTGGTACGGAACGTGTGGGCGGGCAGTCCTTCGACGGCGCCACCGCCTTCGGCACCGCGAATCGCCGCGCACCAACCGTACTTGGCGAAAGCTTCGGTGATGCGTTGCGACAAGGCCCAGGCCGCATTGCCCCAGAGGTATTTGCTGTGGTCACTGCCGTTGACGTCTTCGACGTAGTTGATACCTTCCACCGGCAAGGTTTCCGGGCCGTAAGGCAGACGCAGCAGGAAGTGCGGCAGCACCAGCGACACGTAGCGCGAGTCTTCGCTTTCGCGGAAGGAGCGCCACTTGATCAGCTCCTGGCTCTCGAAGACTTTCGACAGGTCGCGCGGCACCGCGAGCTCGGTGAAACTGTGCATATCGAACAGCCGCGGGCTGGCAGCGGCAATGAACGGAGCATGGGCTGCGGCGGCGACGTTCGAGAGTTTCTCCAGCAGGCCGATGTCCTGCGGATGCCGGCCGAAGGTGTAGTCACCGACCAGCAGGCTGAACGGGTGACCGCCGAAGGTTCCGTATTCCTCTTCGTAGATTTTTTTGAACAGCGCGCTCTGGTCGAACTCGACGGCTTTTTCCAGATCGTTCTGCAGTTCTTTCTGGGTCACATTGAGCAAGCGCAGTTTCAGTCGGGAACTGGTTTCGGTGTTCTGCACCAACAGGTGCAAACCACGCCAGGACGCTTCGAGTTTTTGCAGGTCCGGATGGTGCAGGACTTCGTTGAGCTGGGCGCTGATCAGCTTGTCGATCTGGCTGATGCGGTCATTGATCATCGCCACGGTGTCCTTGTCGACGGCCATGCCTTCGTCAAGGACCTGGGTGGCGAATTCCGCGAGCATGTCGCGGGCGTAATCCTGCTGGCTGTCGTCGTGGGCCATTCGCCCTTCGGCGATGATTCGGTCGAGCAGAGACAAAGTCTCGTTCACACTGTTTTCGCTGGCCTGGGCCTGGGCGCTGGATGAGGCGGGCATGGCAATTTCTCCCTAAGTGGATAAACGATCAGGCTTGATCTTGCGGCGCCGCGTCGGCATCGCCGACAGGTGCAGGTGCAGGTGCAGGGGCCGCTTCCGGCCGGGCCGACTTGATCTCTTGCAGGCCTTCGGTGTTGGCGATGACATCGCGCAGCAGTTTGTCCAGGTCATCGTTGCCGTCGAGTTTGGTCAGCAGATCGCGCAGACGCTGGCGCGCTTCGAACAGGCGCCGTAGCGGCGTCACTTGCTCGACCACTTTGACCGGGTCGAAATCATCGATATGACCGAACTTGAGCTCGATGTTGAGCTTGCTGTCGTCGCTGCTGAGGGTGTTGTTGACCTGCAAGGTGGCGCGCGGGGCGATCGAGGCGAGCACTTCGTTGAAGTTGTCGCGATCGATCTCGGTGAAGCGCCGTTCATTCAACTTGGGGAGGGGTTCCAGCGGTTTGCCGGAGAGGTCGGCAAGAATGCCGACCACCAGAGGCAATTCTTTCTTCTCGATGGCATTACCTATTTCAACGTCATAGGTGATTTGCACACGGGGCGGACGGACCCTGTCGAGCTTGTGCTGAGTACTTTCGGCCATGGTGGCGGACTCCGATGCATTGGGTGGGAGCAATGCTTCGGGAGGCCCGCTCATCGCATTCCCTTGCTGAACCGTAGGTTAGAAAGGGAGGCAGTGGGACCTGTCATTCCCTTGACGAACCTTCCACGTTCGTCGTGCTGACCGAACTACCCAAGACGCTAGAACAGGTCTATAAAAAAGCAAACAAAAACAATTTTCGACCGTCATGAGAAAAGGAAAATTCATTGTGCGCGTAGGTTTTTTTAGCCCTCTCTTGTTCCTGTTGCTCACCGGCTGTTCGTTGTTCGGACCGCGAGTCGATCTCGATAGCCTGACCCTGGACGTCGCCGCCCATGCCAATGACGACACCCCGATTGCCGTGGATTTTGTGGCGGTGAATGATCCGGACCTGCTCAAGCAACTGTCGGCCATGACCGCTCGGCAATGGTTCAGCGAGCGCGAACAGTTTCAGCGCGACTACCGGCAGATGATGACGGTCTGGGGGCTGGAGCTGGTTCCAGGGCAGTTTATCGATCAACAACCCTTTCCCCTGGGCGGCAAGCGAGCGGCTGGACTTTTGATCTTCGCCAGCTATAACACACCCGGAGCGCACCGACTTCGACTGGACGATCAGCGCAAGGCCTGGCTGAAGTTCGACAGTCGCGAGATGACACTGGTCAGCGACGCTGCGCACTGACTGATTTGCACTGAATAGATAGCCAGGCCGCGGGTCAGCGGCGACATTCGACGTCGAAGGGAATCGTATGAGTTTGCTACCTGACGCGGTTTGCTGGCACGAGGGCATGCAATTGCTGCCCCAGCATTTTCAGTTGCAAGGGCTGCGCGCCGAAGCGTTGGTCGCGCATTTTGCCAAGGCCTGCAACCCCTGGTTCTGGGGGGTCACCCACCTTGAAATCGACCCCTCGGCACTCAGTGCCGGGAACGTTCGGCTGCTCGCGTTGCAGGCGACGTTGCCGGATGGTTTGCCAGTGAATGTGCAGGCCGGTGTGGGGCCGATGCTGGAGCTCGATGTCAGCGAAGCGGTCAACGCAACGGACAACGCCACCGTGACGGTGTACCTGGCGGTCAGCCCGTTGTGGCGTGCCGGGCAATTACTGCCGCTCACGGGGCGATTGCAATCGGTGGTCGGTGATGCACTGCCAGACCTCACCAGCGGTCAATACCCCGAGTCGATCACGGTATGGCGACCCAATCCGCGTTTGTGCACGCAGCTGAACAAGGCGGACTCGGTCTGTGTGCCGCTGCTGCGTGTTCGCAAGGAAGGCGGCGGTTTTTTGCAACTGCCTTACACCGCGCCGACGCCGTGTCTGTTGCCGGAGTCGGTGCTGGGGCGTCGGGTCGCCGGTCTGTGTGCTCGGGCACGAGAGAAGTGCATGTTCCTGGCCGGTCGCTTGCGCCAGGCGCAGCAGGCTGGCAATCAGGATGACGCTGCAGAAATTCGTCGCCAGCTGACGGCGCTCTGGGCGCGCTTGCCGGAGGTCGAGGGTTTGCTGAATAGCCGATTGGCGACACCGCAAGCGCTGTATGGCCTGTTGCTCGGGCTGGCCGGCGCCTGGTCGGCGCTTGATCCGCTGGCGGGTGTGCCGGCCTTCGCCGCGCTGGATTTTCTCGAGTTGCAGCGTGGCTACGAGAGCGTCCTCGACTGGCTGGAAAACACCCTCGAATTGATTCGCGCCGGCTATCGCAGCCTGCCGTTCGAACGCCACGAACACCTCTTCTCGATTCAGTTGCCCGACGATCAGCCGAGCCAGCGGCTGGTGATTGGCTTGCGCATGCCCAACGGCGCGAGCGAGCAGTCTGCGAGTGAGTGGTTGAGCCGCGCGATCATCGCGTCCGCACCGCACATTGCCTTGCTCGGTCGACAACGCATGCGCGGTCTGGCGCATGAGGCCATGAGTCGTAACGAACAGGTGGCCTACAGCGTGGGCGACGATACCCGGTTGTTCGTGGTCACCGCCCAGGGGCAATGGTTCGACGGGCAGCTGCCACTGCAGATTGTCGCGCCGGCATCGCAGCTGGCAAGCAGCCCGTGGCAAGTGGTGTTGTTCGTCGCCCAAGCCAATGAAAACGCTTGATCAGGGAAGGGGAGTCAAATGCCTGAAGGGAACGTCGGCAGCGGTGCACGAGGCCTTCACGAAGCGCCGCTGAGCAATGCTTTTCGTCAGGCCTGGCAAGCGTGGTCGCAGGCCTGGAACGAACAGTCCAAGGACAGTGACGATGAGGCGCTGGTCGAGGCCGTCGTCGAGTTTTCGACACAGATTACCCAACGCTTGTGGCGAACGGCGTTCGCCAAAGTCGGTGATGCCGCCACCGAACAGGTGACCGCCGTGGTGTATGCGTTTGTCGCGCTGATCGACGAGACCCTGTTGTTTACGCCCTGGCCGGGTCAGCTCGCCTGGCAGGACAAACCGCTGGAGTCGCGGATGTACGCCAGCCGCCAGGCAGGCGAACGGCTACCGCTGGCGATCAAGGCATTGCTCGACGATCAGGTGCCAGCCACCCGGGATCTGGCCAATGTGTATCTGCAATGCCTGGTCCTGGGTTTCGAAGGGCGTCTGCGCGGCGAGCAAAATCAGGTCCAGCATGAAAAATGGCGGCTGGCATTGTTCGCCTTCGCCTGGCAACACGAGCCCGATTACGCCGATGTCAGCGCCAGGCTGGAGCAGCCTTCGGCGGTCGCTCCGGTGCAGTTGCCCATGCGTCTGTCGCTACCCGACGGTTTTCGTCTGGGCCTGGCGATCCTCGGCGTCCTGCTGTTGATGACAGGGTTGGGGCAGATGTTCTGGCGCGACATCCGTCAGGAGCTTGAGCCGGTCATGCACCTTTCCGAAATGGCAGCGGCCCAGGAGCAAGACTCATGAGTACCCTGGGCATTGTCGCAACTGTCGTTGCGGTGCTGTTGCTGCTGACGGCGTTGCTGGTGGCGGTCTGGTGGTTACGCACCCAGAGCGGCGCCGCCATTCGCAGTTTCTATCTGTCGGTCCGGCACATGGAGCAGGAGCAGGGCACTCAGGATCGCTATCAGATTCCATGGCTGCTGATGCTCGGCAACGAAACCCAGGGCACTCAACTGTGTGCCCAATGGCGCTTGCAACCCACCGAAAAGCCGGCCTGGTTCGGGCGCTGGTGGTCGGACCCCGAGGGCGCGGTGCTGGTGGTGCCACAGGCGTTGTTCCTGCCTGATGAAGGCTTGAACCTGCAACGAGGCGGCTGGTGGCGTCTGTTGGGGTTGATCGTGCGCCTGCGCAGCAAGCGGCCGCTGGACGCGGTGATCTGGACCGTGCCAGTCAGTCAGCTGAGCGATCCGGAGCAGGCAACCCGTCTCGGTCTCGCGGCCCGGCGGCGTTTTATCGATCTGTTGCAGCGTTTTGGCCTGAGCCTGCCGGTGTACGTGGTCATCACCGGGATGGAGGAGTTGCCGGGTTTTCAGGAATTGATTGGCGCGTTGCCGGCCGAGGCACGGGAACGGGCATTGGGTTGGTCGTCGCCGTATTCGCCTGAGGCGGTCTGGCAATCGCAATGGAGTGATCAAGCACTGGATCAGGTGAATCGGGCGTTGTCCGAGTCGATCATCGAGATCGGTGCCTTGTCCGGGCATTTGAGCCGCGAGTTGTTTGCGTTGCCGGACCGTTTCGAAACGCTGCGGCGCACGCTGCAAACCCTGCTGGAGCCGGTTTTTCAGGGCAATGCACAAGGCGAAGCGCCGCGTTTTCGCGGGATCTACTTCACCGCCGACCAAGCGCCAGAGAGTACCCGCGACAGTTTCTCGGCCTATGACTCGGTGTTGCAGCACAGCGCTTTTGCCCGGCAGTTATGGCAGCGACGGATTGTCGCCGAGCGTGGCGTGGCCCAGGTCGTACCGCGTATTTTGCGGCTGCGCCAACGCTGGCAACGGGTGACTGGCGTGGTGGCGCTGGTGGTCGGGCTGGTCTGGGCGATCGGTATGGTTTGGGTCTGGCACGACTCGGTCAAGGATGCTCATGAGTTGTCGCGCTTGCTGCAAGGGGCGCAGAAAAACTATGTCGCGGTCACGGACGAAGCCCATCGGCTGGAGCCGACGCGACGCAACGTCGAGAGTTTCTGGCGGGTACTGGAACGAGCCCCGCGCTGGACGTTCAGTTCGGTGGTCTTTCCTACCTCTTGGTTTTCCTCGCTGGATGCGCAACTGGAGGACGAACTGCGGCTCACTGCCCAGCGGCAGTTGCTGGTGCCGCTGCAAGAGTTGCTGGTGTCGGACCTGGCGCAGCTCAAGGCGATCCGCAATACGGAGCGTCGAGTGAACGTGGAAAGCGAAGACCCGGCGCAATGGCAGAACTACGTCAAGGCCAAGGAACTGGTCGAGCGCGCGGTGCGTCTCGAACAACAGAACCAGTGGTTCAATCAGGCGTTGAATAATCCCCGGAGCCCGCTCGATGACCTGGTGCTGCTGAGCAATAACGCCTTGTCGCTGAACCTCAACGTCGGCACGTTGCGTCGCTCGGCCTTCTATAATCGGGTGTTGCTCAATTCCGACACCAGCGGGTTGAAAGCGCTGGACCTGAGCACGGAGCGCTCATCCATCGCGACGAATTTTGAAGGCCTCATGGAGCGCTGGCTGGACCAGTACTTTCTGGCTGATAACTTTGTGCGTCAGGCCGGTTACCTGAAGTTGCACCTGGAGCGGCTGGAGTCCGGCAGCGGCAATTCTCTCAGCGAACTTGAGGACTTGAGGGCGCTGATTGACGATCTGCAAGCGTTGATTGGCTTGACCAACTCTGCGTGGGGACGGGGCAAGGGCCAGGACCTGGTGCCGGGCTACCGCGAGCTGATGGATAAAGTGCGCCAAAGTGCCTTGCTCGGGCCGCAGCTGGAGCAACAGCTGGAAACGCAGGCTTCGAAGTTGCAGCAGAGTTTTCGTGATCAATGGATTGCCCAGGCGGGTTCGCGTGGCAACTTGCTGGTTCAGCAAGGTAGCGGGCAACTGGTGTTGCAGGAGCATGTCAGCCAGCTGGACAACTCGGTGCAGGCTTTGTTCAAGCGCGATTTCGTGGCCATTGCACTGCGTCAGGAAGATTCCGACCTCAGTGCTTCACAGAGTCAGAGTGCTGACAATGATGGTCTCAACAGTGCGCTGAATTACTTCGCCAGTTACAAAAGCTACGCCAGCGAAGAGTTGCCACGCATCCCGCCGGCTTACCGGGGTGCGCTGCTTCAGGCTGCCGAAGGGGCGGCGGCCAAGGCCATGTGGCTCAGCCTGGAGGAGCAGGGCGGCCAGGCACAGCAAGGCGTCGGGTTCAATGTGCAGGCCTCGCAGGCCGTGGCGTTGCAGAAAGCCTTTATCGAGGTGCGCCGCAGTGACCTGGCCACCCGTTTGCAGAATGCGCTCAACCGCCGGGCGTTGGCCGAGGTCGCCAGTGGCCTGAACGAAATTGTCGCCCAGCCGCTGTTCAGCGAGAGAGCCAGTATTGCTCGGTGGGATGGTTCGAAGAACCTGGGCTTGCAGCTGTACGGCGCCAGCGATGTGCAGGATCTGAAGCTGAGCCTCAAGCAGCAGTTCAACACCATGTTGAGTATTACCGAACAACGTACCCCGGCGCTGGAGTGGCTGAAGGTCCAGCAGCAAAATCTGTCGGGACTGGATTACGAACGGGTTGTACAGTTCAGTGCCTTGAATGATGAACTGCTCAAGTACAAGGAGCAGAATCCCGCCAGTTCTGCGGCACAGATCGAACAGTTGGTGAGCCGGGACTTTATCGACATGGACGCCGGGTCCTGTACACAGATCTTGCAAACCGCCAACGTTCCCGGTGGCCGTGGGACGCTTGCCTTGAGGGCCCAGGAGCTGCAGCAAACCGCGATGCAACGCTGTCAGTCGCTGCAACAGCAACAGGCTTCGGCGGCGTGGAACGACCTGGCCAATTACTTCAATCAGTACCTGGCCGAGCGTTTTCCGTTTTCCAATAGCACACAGGTTACCGATGCCGACCCGGCACGGGTTCAGCATTTGCTGGAGTTGATCGACAAGCGCCTGCCGGTGGCGCAAGCCGGTTTGTTGCTCAGCCAGACACCTGAACGTTTGGCCGCAGAGGACTTTCTCAACCGCTTGAAACAGGCCAGCACCTGGCTCGGGCCGCTGTTTGTGCGAGACAAAAGCGGCATTCTGGGGGTGGAGATGGACGTGCGTTGGCGCACTGATCGCGAGGAAGAACGCGGCGCCGATCAGGTCATTGCCTGGGGCTTGAATGCCGGCAATCAACAGATCAGCTATCCCGGAGAGGCCCAACAGAACCTGCGCTGGATGGTCGGTCAACCGGTCAGATTGACCTTGCGCTGGGCCAGGAATGGTCCCCAGCGGCCGGTCAATGACCCGCTGCAGCCGAACCTGGTGATCCGCAATCTGGAGGCCGGCTGGGAATACGGCGGGCCCTGGTCTTTGCTGCGCCTGATGCGCTCGCACCAGTCGAATCAGCGCCAGCCAAGCATGGACTACACGGATTTTCCGCTGACCTTGCGCTTGCCGGTCGCCGCGAGCACCAGCATTGAGGAGCCGACACAGATGTTCATGCGCCTGTCATGGATGACTCAGGGATCAAAACTGCCGTTGTCGATTCAACCGTTGCCGACCCGTGCTCCGCGTTCACCCTTTATCTCGACGGGTTCGACGGCAGCCATCGTGACGAACGAGGAGGGCTTGTGAGTCTACCGTCACCTTCATTGTCATCGCCGCTGTCGGAGCTGATCACGCAGTTGATCGAACCGATCAGCGACCAAACGCCCTGTGGCCAGGACCTGCGCTATGAGCCTGAATTCGACCAGTTGCGCGAACTGCGCCGCGAAGACGATACCAGTTTGCCAACGGGGGTCTGGCAGTCGTCGATCAAGCGTGCCCAATGGCCGGAACAGGCAAAACTCGCCACCCGTTTGCTGCTGGAACGCAGCAAGGACTTGATGCTCAGTGCCTGGCTCGGCGAAGCCTGGCTGCATCTGGACGGCCTGGAAGGATTGCCGGGCAGCCTGGCGCTGGTGGCGGGTTTATGCGAACGCTACCCTGAGCAACTTCACCCGCAGGCCGAGGAGGGCGACCAGTCGTGGCGGGTAATTCCTCTCGAATGGCTGGCGCGCCGCTACAGTGAAATCCTGCTCACCCGGGTGCCGCTGTTCGACACTCGCACCAGCGAATTTGCGGGCTATTGCCTGGATGACTGGCGACGCTTGCAAGTGCAACAGGTGATGGTCAATGACACCAAGGCCGCGAAAACCTCAGCTGAAACCGCGCGCAACGAGCAGAAAAAACTCACTGAACAGATTCGTGCGACACCCCTGTCATTCTGGTTGCGCAGCCAAGGCAGCCTGTTGCTGAGCTTGCAGCATCTGCAACGGCTCGAGAACTGGAGTGATGCCTACCTGGGCAGTCAGGCGCCAGGCTACAAATCGTTGCAGGACATCATCGAGGCGCTGTTGACGCTCGTTCAGGAGTTCATCGCCATGCATCCACGTCAGCCCACCCCCGCCCCGGTTGAGCCACCGCAGGTTCAGGCGCCGCAAAACAACACTCCGGAACCGGAGGCCGCGCAGGCCATGCGCGAGCCGGTGAGTCGCGAGGAGGCTTATCGGCAACTGTTGCTGATTGCCGAATACCTGGCGCGAACCGAGCCCCATAGTCCGGTGCCTTACTTGATCAGGCGCGGTGTGGAGTGGGGCAATAAACCGCTGAGCGAATTACTTGGCGAGTTGATATCGGCTGACGCGGAGTCGCGTCGACTCTGGACGTTATTAGGGGTTCTCTAACGTCCTCTCAGAGTGGCGGGGGCAACGCAACCGGTGTCAATACCGGGCGGTTGGAGAAAAACGCCATCAGGTTCTGCCCGACCAGCTCAACGGTGTCCCGGGTTGCTTCCGGTGACAGGCCGGCCACGTGAGGTGTGAGGATCACGTTGCTCAATGCCTTGAGCGCATCCGGCACCTGAGGTTCGGTATCGAATACATCGAGCGCGGCACCGGCGATCCGCCGCTGTTCAAGCGCGGCAATCAGATCGTTGGTGGCAACCACGCTGGCGCGGGCAATGTTGACGATAAAACCGTGGGGCCCCAACGCATCCAGCACTTGTTTGTTGACCAGGTGTTGTGTGCCGATGCCGCCGGGTGTGCACACGATCAGAAAGTCAGAGGCCCGGGCCAACTCTGAGGGTGTCGAGCAAAACTCGTAGGCTACGTCGCTGAGCAACTGGCGGCTGTGGTAGCTCACCGTCATGTCGAAGCCATTGGCGGCGCGTTTGGCGATAGCCCTGCCGACGGCGCCCAGCCCCAGAATGCCCAGGCGTTTGCCGGCCAGTGACGGGCGCATGATTTTCGGCCATTCACCGCGTCGCACCGCCGCGTCGCACCGAGGGATGTCACGCACCAACGACAGCAACAAGGCCATTGCATGATCGGCCACCGACGAGGCGTTTACACCGGCGCCATTGGTGACGGTAATGTCGCGGTCGCTGGCGGCTTGCAGGTCGACATGCTCGTAACCGGCCCCGATCACGCAGATGATTTTCAGGTTCGGCAGCGCGGCGATTTCGTCGGCGTACAACCCCAGGGGACCGCGCGTCAGCACGGCGTCGATTTGTCCGCCGTGACTGGCGATGGCCTGGGCTCGCTCGGCGGGCGTGGGGGCGAGAATCAGGTGGAAGCCTTGATGTTCGAGGATCGGCAGGTAGTCGTTAATGGTTTCAACCAGTACCAGTACGGTTGCAGGCATGCTGGGCTCCTGAAGGCATCGGAATATCGGGGCTCGAATGTCGGTTGAGATTGCTGACTGCAGCGCGGTTTGGCAATCACCAGGAATAGAAGCAGGATCAAAAGATCGTCCGAACGCGGCCCGAGCCTTCGGACGATCTTTTCAGTGCATCAGAACCTGGTATCCGCAGTGTTCACTATTTTGGCGAATGCACCGTTCAAGGTCGCGTTATGGTGCTCAATGATCATTTTGGCCGATAACGCCGCAGTGTCCATGCAGGTGTGAGCGTCGGCGACCAGCGTCACTTGAAAGCCCTGTTCGGCTGCGGCTCGGCAGGTACTGTCGATGCAGTATTGGGTTTTCATGCCAACGATGATCAATTGGTTTATCGAGGCGTCGGTGAGCTGTTGTGCCAGTCGAGTACCGAGGAAGCAATTAGGGCGGGTTTTATCGAACAGGGTGTCGACATTGGCATCCAGCTCCAGCTCGGGAAGCAATTGCCAGAATGGGCTGCCAGCCTCGATGGTTGAACCCTGAGGGCCGGTATGGCGTACCGCATAAATCGGCACTTCACGCTCTCGGGACTGGCGAATGAGTTGCCGGATGTTGGCAAGCACTCGCTCGCCGTCGTGGGGCTTGTCCGGGCCGTTGAACAGACCAACCTGCATATCAATGATCAAAAGTGCCGATGACATAGGTGTTTCTCCGTGAAGTGCCGAACGGACGGGAGAAACAACAAGGCCCCGTCCATTGCTGGCGGGGCCTGGGTTCACTGCGCTGTATTCATTTCAGCCAGCCACCGCACGACCCGCCGAGGGCGGTCGTGGTGGTGCGGGTGAGGTTCAGCGCAGAGAAGTTCATGAGGCCGATCATGCTGTGGGGTCAGTAAACATGTCAATGGACACGCCGATGGCGCTGCGCATGGCGGCGTAGATCAGCTCGCCAACGCGTTTGGCGAAGGTGGGATCCTGGTGTTTCTTGATGTCGACACGAACGAGAGGCATGGCATCACTCCATCAGATTGTCGCCAGGCATGTTAAGCAAGATTCGACCGTTTCAGAACATCAGATGGCCGCTGCGCAGCTTGAATCTGTTATCGCCCACCGTTCGTCAGCCAGGTTCGGTAACCCTTCTTGACAGAAAAATGCATGAGGAGAATACTCGCTTCAATATTCATATAGATGACTAGATAACAAGGTGAATAAAGTCGATGAATTCCCTGTCCAGTGATGTCCGCCTACCGCTTTATCAACGCCTGCGTGATCAGTTGGCTGAACAGATTGCCAACAATCGCTGGCGTCCGGGGGAGGCCATTCCCACCGAAGCCGCGCTATCAGCGGAGTACCAACTGTCCACTGGCACCGTACGCAAAGCGGTCGACGCGCTGGTCAGTGAGGGCGTTCTTGAGCGTCAGCAAGGTCGAGGCACCTTCGTGCGTCGGCCTCAGTTTCAATCTTCGCTTTTCCGATTCTTTCGCTTCCAGACTGCTGCGGGCGAACGCCAGGTACCGGAGAGCCGCATCCTGTCTATTGAGCCGGTGGCCGCACCCTCGGCGGTGGCCCATGCGTTAGGGCTGCCAATCGACGCGCCGGTTATTCGCATTGTCCGCGTACGTCTTCTCGATGTTCAGCCGGTACTTGCCGAAGAAATCTGGCTGCCTCGCAGCCGGTTTCAGCCGCTGCTAGAGATCGACCTGAGTCGAAAAGGGCCGTTGCTTTACCCGATTTACGAAGAAGTCTGCGGTCAGGTCGTCGCCTGTGCCGAAGAAACACTCACCGCCGAGTCTGTAAATGACGTGCATGCGCGATTATTGAAAATACCGATCAACAGTCCCGTGGTGGTGATCGAGCGTCTGGCGCGTGACTACGCCGGTGCGCCTCTGGAGTGGCGTCGCTCCCGTGGGCATGCCGAGCATTTCCGCTACAGCGTGGACATTCGCTAGCGCCTTGCCTGAATAGCGGATCGCTCAACGGCGCCTCGATCACCGCCGGATTCATCGTTTTGTTTGCCATGCCTGGCCTCGTAACGGCGCGGTTCGCTTTCGGCTGCCTCACGTTCCACTTATAAGGATAAGAAATCATGTTCAGCTGGTATCGCCAAGTCACTCCTCGGGAGCGCAAAACGTTTTGGGCCTGCTTCGGTGGATGGTCGCTGGACGCACTGGAAGTACAAATGTTCGGCCTGGCCATTCCGGCGTTAATTGCCGCCTTCGCCCTGACCAAGGGCGATGCCGGGCTGATCAGTGGTGTCACGCTGGTCACTTCGGCCATCGGCGGTTGGGTAGGGGGAACGTTGTCCGACCGCTACGGCCGGGTGCGTACGTTGCAGTGGATGATTTTGTGGTTCTCCTTCTTCACCTTTCTGTCCGCGTTCGTCACGGGATTTCATCAGTTGCTGATGGTCAAGGCACTGCAAGGCTTCGGCATTGGCGGTGAGTGGGCTGCCGGCGCGGTACTGATGGCCGAAACCATCAACCCGAAATACCGCGGCAAAGTGATGGGCACCGTGCAAAGTGCCTGGGCCGTAGGTTGGGGCCTGGCGGTCGGGGTGTTTGCGCTGATTTATACTTTCGTACCGCAAGACGTAGCCTGGCGTGTGATGTTTGTCGTTGGCCTGCTGCCCTCGTTCCTGATCCTCTGGGTACGGCGCAATGTCGAGGAGCCCGACAGCTTCCAGCGTCTGCAAAAAGAACACACCATCGCGCAGAGTTTCTTCAAATCCTTGGCCGGTATTTTCCGCCCTGAACTGATCCGCGTGACGCTGTTCGGAGGGCTGTTGGGCCTGGGCGCACACGGCGGATACCATGCCGTGATGACGTGGCTGCCGACATTCCTCAAGACCGAGCGCAACCTGTCGGTGCTGAACTCCGGCGGCTACCTGGCGGTGATCATCTTTGCCTTCTGGTGTGGCTGTGTCGTCAGCGGGTTCTTGATCGACCGGATTGGCCGCCGCAAAAACATCGTGCTGTTCGCGCTGTGCTGTGTCGTCACCGTGCAGTGCTACGTGTTCCTGCCCCTGACCAATACCCAGATGCTGTTCCTCGGTTTTCCGCTCGGCTTCTTCGCGGCGGGCATTCCGGCAAGCCTCGGCGCACTGTTCAACGAGCTGTACCCGGCGGACGTGCGCGGCGCTGGCGTAGGGTTTTGCTACAACTTCGGCCGAGTGCTCTCGGCGGTGTTCCCGTTTCTGGTCGGCCATATGAGTGACTCCATGTCGCTGGGCTCGGCCATTGGCATTGACGCCGGGATCGCCTATGGCGTGGCGGTAGTCGCTGCCCTCTGCCTGCCGGAAACCCGTGGTCGTAGTCTCGAAGCCGCGACCCCATTAGTCCCGGTTAACGGCAGCGAGAGCGCCCGAGCGTGATAATCATTAATTGCGATAGATGAAACCCATGCCTGATACCTGTTTTACGCCGATCACCGGCATCGATTCCCATGCTCATGTCTTTGGCCGGGGACTGAACCTGGTCGCTGCACGGCGCTACGCCCCTGACTACGATGCCACGCTTGCGGAGTATCTGAATCACCTGGGTGCCCATGGTTTGAGTCACGGCGTATTGGTGCAGCCGAGTTTTCTCGGCACCGACAATAGCTACCTGCTGGCGGCGCTGAGGCAAGCGCCGGAGCAGTTGCGAGGAGTGGTCGTGCTAGAGCCAGGTGTTAGTCGCGCCCTGTTGAATGACATGGCTCACCTTGGCGTGGTCGGCGTTCGCTTGAACCTGATTGGCAAGGCGTTACCTGATTTTCGCAATCGCGCCTGGAGAGAGTTTTTCAGCCACATCGCTGATCTTGACTGGCATGTCGAATTGCATCGGGAGGTAAAGGATCTGCCGGCACTGATCCATCAATTGACGCCGTTCGGTTTGAAGCTGGTCATTGACCACTTCGGCCGGCCTGATGCCCGTTCGGGAGTCGATCAGCCAGGGTTTTCCGAGTTACTGGAATTGGGATCGAGAGGGTCGATCTGGATGAAGGTATCGGGAATCTATCGTTTGGGAGGTACGCCGCAACAAAACATCAATTTCGCCCGATCGGCATTACCGCTGTTGGAGCAAAGTTTCGGCCTCCACCAGCTTGTATGGGGCAGCGACTGGCCACACACGCAGCATGAGGAAAGCATCGGTTTCGGCACAGTAATCGATCAGCGGCAAGCCCTGGAGTGTTCGATGCAGCTTAGCCATTCGCTGCTCGTGCAAGCACCTCGACGGTTATTCGGTTTTGCAAAACGCGAAGGCTGAAGCTCACCCAAGCATTTGCAGATGAGCATTCATCCTACCCACGTGTAACGAAAACGTGCAGCAAGTCTGAAATACCACGTTGCAGTCAAACCTCTCGTGCCGCATCGAGAGGTTCTGCGCAAGAGCAGCCTATTACAACTACAAGAGAGCGGTTTCCATGAACAAGCCATCCAATACTGAAATTGAAAAATCGACTATGCGCAAGTTGGGGGTTCGCCTGATTCCCTTTCTCGTACTCTGTTATTTCATCGCCTACATTGACCGAGTCAATATCGGCTTCGCTGCACTGACCATGAACCAGGACATCGGCCTGACGGCCAGTGTCTTCGGATTTGGCGCCACGCTGTTTTTCGTCGCTTATGTACTGTGCGAAATGCCCAGCAACATGGCCATGGAGCGTTTCGGTGCCCGCCGGTGGATCGCGCGCATCATGATCACCTGGGGCATCGTCGGTTTCTGTTCGGCATTTGCGGTCGGGCCGATATCCTATTCGATTTCCCGATTCCTCTTGGGTGCAGCCGAAGCCGGCTTCTTTCCCGGCGTCATTCTTTACCTCACGCAATGCATCCCCAAAGCGTACATGGCTCGAATCGTTGCGCTATTCATGGTGGCGATACCACTCTCCAACTTTCTCGGCTCACCTGTGTCGGCACTGCTGTTGCAATTGGACGGTCTGGCAGGCTTCAAGGGATGGCAGTGGTTGCTTATGCTTGAAGCCATTCCCGCGATCACGCTGGGATTGCTCGCGCTGAAAGTGTTGCCGAATCGGCCAAGCGAAGCGAAATGGTTGACTCAGCAGGAACAGGATTGGCTGAGCGAGCAACTGACCAACGATAAGGCCGCGCGCGAAAGCGGTATTCCTCAGCACGCTCATAGCGTAAGCGGGACCCTTAAGGCCGTGTTTACCAACAAATATGTATGGGTGCTTTCGATTATCTACATGGGCAGTTCGGCAACCAGCAACACGCTGTCGTTGTGGATGCCGCAGATCCTGAAATCCTTCCATCTGACCAACATGCAAACGGGTCTGCTGAATATGATTCCGTTCGGCATGGCCGCAGCGTTCATGATTTTCTGGGGACTGCGTGCGGACAAGAGCGGGGAACGAATCAAGAGCACGGCTATTCCGCTAGCCATTACTGCGGTGAGCTTCGCCGCCACGCTGTTCACGGACTCCCTGAGCATTACGCTGGTACTGCTGACGCTCGTATTGATGGGTAACTATGCGATCAAGGGGCCGTTCTGGGCACTTTGCTCCGAATCCCTGCCGCCGGCGACTTTGGCCACAGGGATTGCAGCGATCAATACCTTTGCCCACTTGGGTACGGGCGCCATGAGTTCGGTGATCGGTGTACTGCGTGATCAGACCGGGAGCTTTCCAATTGCACTGATGCCGCTCTGCATATTGACCGCTATCGGTTCGCTATTGGTGTTTCTGATTGGCAAACAGAACGGTCGTGCGAAGCAAATCGCTACGGTCAGCAGCTGACCCATTCCTTCTGAGGAGGCTCGAAATGGGCGAGCCGCCTCGTTGCGTATGATCCAGTTTTCGACATTCGCACCTTACTTCTCGAGAGCCTCGACGACTACGCGAGCGATAGGTTTGTAGCGCGCAAAGCCATTCCTGACCCTCTGATCCGCACAACCGCTCCTCAGCTAAGTCTTTGCTTCTGCTCATTAATCCCGGACAATCGCGCCCCTGTTTCGGCCAGGGCGCTGCCTGTCAGCTTTTTCTGACTCGTCCTGACCGAGTGACAAGTGACCGGAATGCGGAGATCCGACCGGATGAATGATCAGGCCAATAGCGTTGATGAACGCTATGAAGCGGCGGCACCAGCAAGCCTCAGTAGCTGGAATCGCCATGACACCACCTGGATGCTGGGCCTGTTTGGCACGGCGATTGGCGCGGGTACCCTGTTTTTGCCAATCAACGCAGGTCTTGGCGGTTTCTGGCCGCTGTTGATTTTGGCGGTGCTGGCGTTCCCCATGACCTTTTACGCGCACCGTGGCCTGACCCGCTTCGTGTTATCCGGTCGCGCGGGGGCCGACATCACCGAGGTCGTCGAAGAGCATTTCGGGATCAAGGCCGGCGCCCTGATTACCTTGCTGTACTTCTTCGCGATCTTCCCGATCCTGTTGATCTACAGCGTCGCCCTGACCAACACCGTGGGCAGCTTCCTCGAGCACCAGTTGCACATCATGCCGCCGCCACGGGCGATTCTGTCGTTCGTGCTGATTCTCGGTTTGCTGGCCGTGGTGCGTTGCGGCGAGCAGATGATCGTCAAGGCCATGAGCCTGATGGTTTACCCGTTCATCGTGGCGCTGCTGTTTCTGGCGGTGTTCCTGATTCCGCACTGGAACGGCGGCATTCTCGCCACCGCGAGCACTTTGCCCGAGCCTTCGGCGTTGCTGCACACGCTGTGGCTGGCGATTCCGGTGATGGTGTTCTCGTTCAACCACTCGCCGATCATCTCGGCCTTCGCGGTGGACCAGAAGCGTCGTTATGGCATGCACGCCGAAGAGCGCAGCTCGCAAATTCTGTCTCGCGCTCACGCCCTGATGGTGGTGATGGTGCTGTTCTTCGTCTTCAGTTGTGTGCTGACCCTGTCGCCAGCACAACTGGCCGAGGCCAAGGCACAGAACCTGTCGATCCTGTCGTACCTGGCCAACCACTTCAGCAACCCGACGATCGCGTTCGCCGCGCCGTTGATTGCCTTCGTGGCCATTTCCAAGTCGTTCCTGGGTCATTACATCGGCGCCAGCGAAGGCCTCAAGGGGCTGATCGTCAAGAGCGGTCGCCGCCCGGCACCGAAGACTCTGGATCGTATGACCGCAGCGTTCATGCTGGTGGTCTGCTGGATCGTCGCCACGCTGAACCCGAGCATCCTGGGGATGATCGAAACCCTTGGTGGCCCGGTCATCGCAGCGATTCTGTTCCTGATGCCGATGTACGCGATCCGCAAGGTGCCTGCCATGGCGCGTTATCGCGGCCACGCTTCCAACGTCTTTGTGACGCTGGTGGGCCTGGTGGCGATTTCGGCGCTGATCTACTCGCTGACCGCCTGAACGCGTAGCGCCCCGGCCGGGTAATCCCGTGCCGGGGCGTTTCGTATAAACGCCTGATTCCGTGATGCAACGGCCGCTGACTGCGCATAATGCGCGGCGCGGCCGTTTTTTTGGCTGGCCGGAAAACTCAGGACCATCACCGGGGCCTTGTTCACCCGCTGTGGCAGCTGAAGGTGGAAAAAGGACTACGCTTGTGCTTGCCTTTTAGCGTGATAGAACGTCTGCTGGTGTACCGCCGCCGACGGTCTCGTCGGCATTTCAACGGCTTGTCTGGAGACGCCCGATGGCTCGTGCCCACCCGCAATTGATCACTGGCAAGCTGGAAAAACTGCACCCGACGCAGCTCACGGTCGGTCTGGCCGAAGTGAGCGCCAAGCGTCAGCAATGGAAAAAGCTCAAGCGCAAGGAGCGTAGCGCTGCTCTGGAGAGCCACTGGTTCCCTTGTGTCCTTGGCCCGCAAGAGCGCTATTACATCGTTGATCACCACCACTTCGGTCTGGCGTTGCTTCAGGAAGAGGTCGAGACGGTCCCGCTGCTGGTGCTCAAGGATTTATCGTTTGTCGAGCCCATGACGTTCTGGAGTGTCATGGACTTCAACCAATGGGTGCACCCCTACGATGCCCACGGGTCACGGCACTCATTCGAGGCGATTCCCAAGGCTATCGTCGATTTGCAGGATGATCCTTATCGCAGCCTGGCAGGGCAGGTACGGCGTGCCGGTGGGTACTCCAAGGATACGACGCCCTACAGCGAATTCCTCTGGGCGGACTTCTTTCGCAGCCGCATCTCCAGCGATCTGATCAACGATCAAGGAAGCAAGCTGCAGACCCAGGCCATGGACCTGGCGCGTAGTCAGGAGGCTCGGTATTTGCCGGGTTGGGCAGGTCCGATTGCCGACTGAACCACCCAAGTCGTCAGCTCAGACTTCTGGCGAAAAACCGAACCGCTGGCAGGATCTGTTGGCCGGTCTGTCGATTGCCGGTCTGTTGCTACCAGAGGCTGTCGCGTACTCAAGTATTGCGGCCCTGGCGCCTCAGGCCGGGGTTATTGCCTTATTTGCCGGTTTACTCTGCTACGGGCTGTTCGGCACCAGCCGGTTTGCCATTGTTTCCGCGACTTCTTCGTCAGCCGCCGTATTGGCGGCCGCCACGGCGACACTGGCCAGTGGCGACCCGCAATTGCGTGCGAGCCTGGCCATCGGGCTGGTTCTGGTCACAGGCGCGTTCTTTTTGCTGGCCGGGTTGTTCAAACTCGGCAGCGTGACGTCGTTTATCGCCAAGCCAGTATTGCGCGGCTTTGCCTTTGGCCTGGCGCTGACCATCATCCTTAAACAGCTGGCCAACGTGGTCGGCGTGCATCTGAGCGACGGTAACCTGATTCGCTTTTTGCCGCAGTTGCTGGAGCAGCTGCCTCAGTGGAACTGGGCCGCCGCAGGTGTGGCTGCGGTGGCGCTTGCATTGCTGTTGCTGTTTGCGCGATTCCGGCGCCTGCCGGGTGGCTTGCTGGTGGTGGTGATCGGCATCGTGGCGGGACAATGGCTGAACTTGCCGGCCTATGGGGTCAGGCTGATCGGGGTGATCGACCTCGGCCTGGAGGTTCCGAAGCTGCCGGTGTTGCCCTTTGCTGATTGGTTGCGCCTGGGGGAGCTGGGCTTTGCCATGGTGATGATCCTGTATGCAGAGTCCTACGGCTCGATAAGCTCCTTCGCACTCAAGCACGGTGATCGGGTGTCCTCGAACCGGGACCTGCTCGCGCTCGGGGCGTCGAACCTGCTGTCTGGACTGTTTCACGGGATGCCGGCAGGGGCGGGGTATTCCGCGACTTCCGCGAATGAGGCCGCTGGCGCGACTTCGCGATTGGCCGGTGGCGTGGCGGCGTTGGTGGTGCTGATCATCGTCCTGACGGTGTTGCCTTATATTGCTTTGACCCCTGAGCCGATACTGGCTGCGATCGTCATGCATGCGTTGGGCCGCGGCTTGAGCCTGCAACCGCTGGGGCGTTATTTCGTCTGGCGACGTGATCGCCTGCTGGTGATCTGCGCCGTGGCGGCCGTGTTGGTGCTGGGGGTGCTGGACGGTTTGCTGGTGGCGGTGGCGATCAGTGTGCTGCTGATGCTCAAGCAGATGTCGGCGGCGGATATCCAGATTCTCGGGCACATCGGCACTGGGCACGATTTTGTCGACGTGCAACGTCATCCACTGGCCAAGGCCGTACCGGGGATGCTGATTGTCCGGCCAGGCGAAGCGCTGTTCTTCGCCAATGTCGAGCGGATACTCGGTGGGGCTTTACGACTGGTCCGACACGCTGAAACGCCGATTCATACGGTGATTCTCAGTCTAGAGGAGTCGCCAGATCTGGACGGCACCAGTATCGAGGCGTTTCAGGAGTTTTTCTTGCGGGTACGCAACGAAGGTAAACGCTTGGTGCTGGCGCGTCTCAAAGATGAGGCGCAAGCGGCGTTGTCGGCGTTGCCGGAGGCTGAGCGTTCGCAGATCATTCTCAGCGGCTCGAGTGTCGACGGCGCGGTGCAGGAGGCGCTGAAGGCGTAAGGGCACGATTTTCAGGCATAAAAAAACGCCGCGCACCTTACGATGCGCGGCGTTTTTCATGGCGTTGTCACGTTAGGCTTGAACGACCGGGATGTTGGCGTTCGCTGCAGCTTCACGGAACTCGGCGATCTGGTCGAAACTCAGGTAGCGATAAACATCGCTGGCCATGGTGTCGATTTCTTTCGCGTAGGCCATGTACTCCTCGACGGTCGGCAGGCGACCCAGGATCGAGGCCACCGACGCCAGCTCGGCCGAAGCCAGGTAGACGTTGGCGCCATCACCCAGACGGTTCGGGAAGTTACGGGTCGACGTCGACACCACGGTGGCGTTCGGTTCAACGCGCGCCTGGTTACCCATGCACAGCGAGCAGCCCGGCATTTCCATGCGCGCGCCAGCCTTGCCGTAGATGCCGTAGTAGCCTTCTTCGGTCAGTTGGTGAGCGTCCATCTTGGTCGGCGGCGACAGCCACAGACGGGTTGGCAGCTGACCCTTGACCTGATCCAGCAGTTTACCGGCAGCGCGGAAGTGACCGATGTTGGTCATGCACGAACCGATGAACACTTCGTCGATCTTCTCGCCAGCAACGCTGGACAGCAGACGGGCGTCGTCCGGATCGTTCGGCGCGCAGAGCACAGGCTCTTTGATGTCGGCCAGGTCGATTTCGATGATTTCAGCGTATTCGGCGTCAGCATCGGCAACCATCAGCTCAGGGTTGGCGATCCAGGCTTCCATCGCTTGAGCACGACGTTCCAGGGTACGCGCATCGCCGTAGCCTTCGCCGATCATCCAGCGCAGCAGGGTGATGTTGGAGCTCAGGTACTCGGTGATCGATTCTTTCGACAGCTTGATGGTGCAACCGGCAGCCGAACGCTCGGCCGAGGCGTCGGACAGCTCGAAAGCTTGTTCGATGCTCAGGTTGTCCAGGCCTTCGATTTCCAGGATACGGCCGGAGAAGGCGTTCTTCTTGCCTTTCTTCTCTACGGTCAGCAGGCCAGCCTGAATCGCGTAGTAAGGAATGGCATGAACCAGGTCACGCAGGGTGACGCCCGGTTGCATTTTGCCTTTGAAGCGCACCAGGATCGATTCCGGCATGTCCAGAGGCATCACGCCAGTGGCTGCGGCGAACGCGACCAGACCGGAACCGGCCGGGAACGAGATGCCCATCGGGAAACGGGTGTGCGAGTCACCACCAGTGCCGACGGTGTCCGGCAGCAGCATGCGGTTCAGCCAGCTGTGGATGATGCCGTCGCCCGGACGCAGGGAAACGCCGCCGCGGGTCATGATGAAGTCTGGCAGGGTGTGGTGAGTGGTGACGTCGATCGGCTTTGGATAGGCCGCGGTGTGGCAGAAGGACTGCATCACCAGATCGGTCGAGAAGCCCAGGCACGCCAGGTCTTTCAGTTCGTCACGGGTCATCGGGCCAGTGGTGTCCTGGGAACCGACGGTGGTCATTTTCGGTTCGCAGTAGGTACCTGGACGAACGCCAACGACGCCGCACGCCTTGCCGACCATTTTCTGCGCCAGGGTGAAACCCTTGGTGCTTTCAGCCGGAGCTTCCGGCTTCTTGAACAGATCGGATGGCGGCAGACCCAGTTCGGCACGCGCCTTCTCGGTCAGGCCACGGCCGATGATCAGCGGAATACGACCGCCAGCACGGACTTCGTCGAGCAGGACCGGGGTCTTCATTTCGAAGGTGGTCAGGACTTCATCAGTACCGTGTTTGCAGACTTTGCCAGCATGAGGGTACAGGTCGATCACGTCGCCCATGTTCATGTTGGTCACGTCGAATTCGATTGGCAGTGCGCCGGCATCTTCCATGGTGTTGTAGAAGATCGGAGCGATTTTGCTGCCGAAGCAGAAACCGCCAGCGCGCTTGTTCGGCACGTAAGGAACGTCATCGCCGAAGAACCACAGCACCGAGTTGGTCGCCGATTTACGCGAAGAACCGGTACCCACTACGTCGCCGACGTAGGCGATAGGGAAACCTTCGCCGCGCATGGTTTCGATCTGCTTCATCGGACCGGTGACGCCTTGTTCGTCCGGCACGATGCCGTCACGGGCCATTTTCAGCATGGCCAGGGCGTGCAGCGGGATGTCTGGACGGGACCAGGCATCAGGCGCAGGAGACAGGTCGTCGGTGTTGGTTTCGCCGGTAACCTTGAACACGCGCAGGCTGATCTTGTCGGCCAGCACCGGGCGGTTCTTGAACCACTCGCCGTCAGCCCAGGATTGCAGTACGCCTTGAGCGTGAACGTTGCCGTTCTTGGCTTTTTCCGCGACGTCGTGGAAAGCATCGAACATCAGCAGGGTGTGCTTGAGTTGCGCGGCAGCGATTGCAGCCAGTTCGGCGGAGTCGAGCAGGTCAACCAGCGTCACGATGTTGTAGCCGCCTTGCATGGTGCCAAGCAGTTCAACAGCGCGCTTTTTGTCGATCAGGGGGGAAGTGGCTTCGCCTTTGGCCAACGCAGACAGGAAGCCGGCCTTTACATAGGCTGCTTCGTCCACGCCAGGCGGAATGCGATTGGTGATCAGGTCAACGAGAAAAGATTCTTCGCCAGCGGGAGGATTCTTCAGCAGCTCAACCAGGCCTGCAGTTTGTTCGGCGTTAAGCGGCTGGGGAACGATACCCAGTGCTGCGCGCTCTTCGATATGTTTGCGGTAGGCTTCAAGCACAGTTATTACCCTCATCAGTGGTCCCAAATGGGTGTCCGGGACGCTCATCCCGAAATTGCCGTACTCATGCGCTGCGTGGCGTTGTGGGCCGCTTAGCCAGAATTACCGACAATTCCTTACAGAAGCTGCTTTCAAAGTTTTACGCCTGCAGAACGGGGAGCTGATGAGGGTTGGCGCTGAGTTTTTCCCCGCTGGAAATACTCATCGCCAACACCGCTCTGAAGGAACGACTGTGCTCGTGACGCTTTGAAAACAGCTTCTAACGGACATTGGCGCCTTAAAAGGCTGGCCGATTCTACGGCAAAAAAAAATTAAAGGTAAGTTCGCCCCTGAACTTTGAGGGGTGATGAATGTTAGACAAAGGGCTAACATGCCGGCCTGTTTTGCTTTTCGCGTTTTGCCTACCTATGCCCAATCAAACCATCAAGACGCCCTGCGTCGGCCTCTGTTCCACTGTTTACGGTGATCTGGTGTGCCGTGGCTGCAAGCGTTTCCACCATGAAGTGATTCACTGGAACGGTTACAACGAGGAAGAAAAGCGCGCCGTCTGGTTGCGTCTTGAGCAGCTGTTGGGGCAAGTGATGGCCGGGAAACTCGAGATTTTCGACCGCGCGCGCCTGCGTGAGCAGCTGGAACAACGAAAAATCCGCTTTGTGCCCCATCAGTCGGAATATTGCTGGGCGTATCAGTTGATCGCCCGTGGCGCGCGGGTGATCAACAATCTGGAAGCCTACGGGATGGTGTTGCTGCCGGAGTTCCGCGATTGCAGCCTGCCGGAGTTGCGCGATGCCATCGATCGGGAATTTTTCCTGCTGTCGGAGGCGCATTACCAGCGCTACATTGCGCCGGGCTTCCTTAAGGATGCTTTCGGCGGCTGATTAACATCAAAAGATCGCAGGCTGCGGCAGCTCCTACGGGGAACGCGATCACTGTAGGAGCTGGCGAAGCCTGCGATCTTTTGATCTATTTACCGCTGGTCACCAATTCCTCCAGGTGATCCATGATTTCCTGCGGTTTGAGCACCAGCACATCGCTTTCCAGCGAATCGAGCACCACTTCCGCGGTATTACCAATCAACGCGCCCGAGAACCCGGTACGCGCAACGGTGCCGATGACGGTCACCGACGCCTGCAATTTATGTGCAACGTGGGGAATCAGCACATCGGCCGGACCTTCTTCGATATGCAGGTGCTCATCGTCGATGTCGAATTCGGCCTGGAACGCCTTGCACGCTTCGCGGTAGCGGGCTTCGATGGTTTCCTTGAGCTGGAACACCGGGTCGGCCGCCGAGAGCATCGGCGACGGGTGGGCGCTGAGGACGTGCAACTGGGCCTTGGCCAGGTGGGCGATGTCGAAACCATGATCGACGATGCTGGCATGCAGCACGCGGTGCTCAGGGTCGCTGTTGCCCACGTCGATGGCCGCCAGAATCGTTCCGCCAGTCCAGGGTTTCGAGGTTTTCACCAGTAATACCGGGCTAGGGCATTGACGCAGCAGTTTCCAGTCTTCCGGGGTCAGCAGGGCTTTCTTCAACGGGTTGTCGTGGAAGTGTTGCTTGACCACCAGCCCGCAGCCTTCGGCCTGCTGCACATCGATGATGGTTTCATGCAGGCTTTTGTTCCAGGCTTGCTCGGTGGTGACGCTATGACCGTCTTCCAGCAGGCTGGCCTTGAGCACGCGCAACAGCGCCGAGTGATCGTGCTCTTTATCGCAGATCAACAAATGCAGGTGCGCTTGGGTCACCCCAGCGATCAGTTTGGCGCGTTTGAGGGCCAGGCTTTCGTTGGGCGAGGGCTCAATGACCACCAGGATGCTGCGGATGGCTTGCATGATCGGAATCTCCGATGAATTAAAAAACACGTCGTTGCACAACTATAGTTGCTGGTTGCGAACTCGGGTCTTGATGCATATCAAGTGCCGCGACTGGTGGTCTGCCGGCAGGCCAGTATAATCAGCGCCCTTCGCTGTGAACCTATTGCCCGTGAGCCTCATGTTACTGAACCCTGAAATCGTCGCCGTCCTGCCCCATGGTCCTGTTGAACTGTCGGAAGTGAGCCAATGATCCTTCCTGAAATTCATGAGTTCCTTGGCTGCCGCACGCCTGATGGCTGGATTCAGGCCGCTTTGGCCGACCAGGAAACCCTGCTGATCGACCACAAGAACTGCGAGTTCAAGGCCGCCAGTACCGCGCTCAGCCTGATCGCCAAGTACCACTCGCACGTCGACCTGATCAATCTGATGTCGCGTCTGGCCCGGGAAGAACTGGTGCACCACGAGCAAGTCATGCGCCTGATGAAAAAGCGCAAGATCGAACTGCGCCAATTGTCCGCCGGTCGTTACGCCTCGGGTTTGCGCAAAGTGGTGCGCAGCCACGAGCCGGTCAAACTGGTCGACACGCTGGTGGTCGGGGCATTTATCGAGGCGCGCAGCTGTGAGCGCTTCGAAGCGTTGGTGCCGCATCTGGATGAAGAGTTGGGCACGTTCTACTTCGGCCTGCTGAAAAGCGAGGCGCGGCATTTCCAGGGGTATCTGAAGCTGGCTTACCAGTACGGCGACGCCAAGGACATCGCTCAGGTGATCGATAAGGTTCGCGCCGCCGAGCAAGAGCTGATCGAGTCCCCGGACGTCGAGTTCCGTTTCCACAGTGGTGTGCCTGCGCTCTGAATGGCGACGTGTGGGAACGATCAAGAGATCAACGATCAAGACTGTTAACGGGTCAGCCCCAGCCGTTCGTGCCACTCGGCGATGGATTCTTCCGGGTAGACCTCGAACAGCTGATCCTTGGGATGTGCCTCGACTTCGACCCACGGGGCTTTTGAACCGAGCATCAGGTGCGTGTGTTCCGGCGGCACCGGCAGCGGGGTGTCGATGGCCGAAGCGAAGGGGTGAATCAACTCGGGCCATTCAGGGCTGAACAGCCACAAGCCACTGCCGCAGAGCGAGCAGAAGTGCCGTTCGGCGCTGCTGCTGTGGGCACGTCGGGCACCGTCATCCTTGAGGCGGGCGTGATAGATCGAGATGTGTTTGCGGCCACGGACTTTCAGGCTGTTCGCCTCGCCGCCGAGGTTGATCGCATAGCCGCCCGCGCCCTGGGTCTTGCGGCAGATCGAGCAGTAACAGCGCTGATACGGGTAGGGGTGGGCACTGCTCAGGCTGAACGACACCGCGCCGCAATGGCAGGAACCTTCGAGCTTCATGGGAAACCTCCAACAGGTCTGCGGATCTCCCGGAACAGCGTAGCTGTTCAGCAATATTTCAGTTCTTGGTGTCAGCCTCTGCGGGTCGCTGCGCTCCAATGCGAACCGAGCCTGCAGCGGCCGGTTCGCCTGGTTGAGGATGCTGGCCTCTTAATGGGTTTTTTTCGCTGCCTCGAGCCGGTCCTCGCGTTTTTCCTGTTCATTGCGGAACAGCTTGTCGGCGTTTTTTTTCTGAACATCGGAAAACGTGCCATACAGAGCGCTAAACGCCGTTGCAAGTTTCTGCATATTGTCCGCGTGCAATTGGGCTAATTTGGCATAGGACATCATCGCGTCATCGGCACTCAATGCTGGCAGCTTTTCCGCACGCTCCAGAAAGGCTGTATCGGCGTTGTGAGCGTTGTCGCGTATGGTTTGCGCATAGGCGTCCCATTGCGCTGACTGCTTGTCGGTGATTTTCAGCTTGGCGTGCAGTTCGTTGATCCTCTTCTCTACAACGTCGACGTGCTTTTTGGCATGAGTGGCAGCCGTCTGTGACGGTGCGCCAGGACTGCTCGCTGCCGTTGTCTGTGCCGAGACAGAAGGGGTGAGGAATGCCAGCATCAACGCTGCCGGCATAACCGCTTTAAGTACGAAGTTGTTCATGTCTTTATATCCGGATTGAGTTGTCGAATTGACGACCGTTGCAGGGGATATATCAGTGGGAGCGGCGGTCGCTCAGGGTCCATGCGGCTATGGAATTAATAGCCGGGTGGAGGATATCCATTGGAGTTGTACGAGTCGGGATAGTACGACCTTGGGTAGTACCTGACCCCCGGTGGTGGTGGCGGAGGGGGTTCCCGGTAAATCACGGCTGGCGGCGCTCGTACCGCACCCGCAGCCACTGCTCCCAATATTGCGCCAACGAGTACAGCGCCCAAATCGTCGCTGCCGCCACCGCGATAGTCACCGCCACGGTCGCCGCGATAGTCACGATGTCTGTCATGGCCGCCACGATAGTCGCGATGATAAACCTGCCGGTCGTAGCCCTCGCGTTGATTGTCGTGCTGCGCCAGTACCGGTAGCGCGGCAGCTGTCGCCATAACAGCGACGAGCATTACTGCCAGTCGTCGATATGAAGGTATTTGCGAATGCTGAGTCATGAGTCGTGCCTCCTTGAATGAGGGAATCACTGAACCCCACCGTCCACTGGATGAGCAGGAGGATCGCACCGTCCTGATTTGGCAGTGACCTGCCTCACGCCAGGTTAACTCCGCCGCCCGCGCGGGTCTGTTCGGTAGCGCACTCTTGCGCCCGGCACAGAGCGACCGAAGCGGATGTGCTGGGGGACAGCGCTCTGACCTCACGCAATGGCCGCACTATAATTAACCTGTTGATGACACGAGAGAGGGTCTAGCTATGAAAACTCACTCCTTCCAGCATTACTCTCATGATCTGGGAGTCGCTGTTCACGACGCGTGGATTACAACCCGGGTGAAGTCGGCTCTGGCCTTTTCAGAACCGACTCTCGGTCTGCATGTCAATGTCAAAACCCATGCCGGTACGGTGGCATTGAGCGGCCGCGTTAACACCCATAAAGAATGCGAGCGGGTGGTAGAACTCGCCCGTTCGGTGAATGGCGTCAACGAAATCGATGCCAAGGACTTGCTGACTCATGTGTTCACTCCAGGGCATCTCCCTGAAGCGCCCAACGCTGAAGAGAACACCGAGTATCGGTCGCCATCGTCGGAAAAAAAGATGGATGACAAATGATGCTGGCAACCTTGTGAGCGCCGCGCTCCCGGTTGGGGAGCGGGAGCGGGGCGCAGAGCAGAAGAGTCCGACCATCGTAGCGCTGAAGACCTTGCGTGGGCGTTAGATCAAGACCGGCAAGCAATTTTGCGTGCCGCTTTGATTGGCGACACACAAGGCTCGACGATTACGATGGGGTTAGCTGCCTGGTGCGAAGACGGCAACGCAACCATTACAGCCACCGTCCTTGGCGTTGAGCGGCAGGAAGACGTGATTATTTTTTTCGCTGACTGCAACCGAATGCGGGTTGCCGCCGGGCAGCTTTATACGTTGGACGAGCGTGTTGGATTTCGCGTCGATGACACCGAGTTCCGGGCCGTCCGGCATACCGCGCGAAGCGGTGTAATATTGCTTGAGCTTCGGATTGTAGGTGACCATGTCGGCGGCACCGAGGCCAGGAATGACCTTGACCACCGAGCCGTCAGTTTTCATGACGACGAATACCGGCGGCAGGCCGCTATCCTTTACGCCGGCGTTGCAACCTAACAGCAGGTTTGCGCCAGGCCCTTGCACCAGTCCGTTGGGATGGCAGTCATTCACTGACAATAGTTTCTCGACCTTGCCGCTGTCCGGGTTGATGACGGCGACGGCACCCTTGGCCTTATCCTTCTTCAATTCCGGAATCGAAACATAGAACCTTTTCGTCACTACGTCGTAGACGGCCTGCTCGATCCCGTCTGTGGCGTCCTCCAAGGGAATCTTGGCCACGACTTTGTGGCCAGGCTTGGTCGAGATCAGCGTCAGGAACGGCGGATCGTCGGCATTGTTGGCGGCAATCACAACGTGCGCCTTCGGATCGTAGGCCATCTCGTCAACCCGGGCTTTTCCGCCGGTTGAAAGGGTATCGATGACTTTTTTCGTCTTGAGGTCGATGATCTTCAGCGTGCTGTCGCCGTCGCCGGCCCACAATTCCCCGCCAACGACAACGATGCCGTTCGGGCCGGACACGTCGTTGCTCTTTAATTGCCCAGCGAATCCGCCGGGCAAGCGGTCGACCATCTTGCCGCTAGTGCCATCGAACACGTCGACAGCCTTGTTGCTTCTATCGGCCAAATAGTAACGGTTGGTCGCCTGATCGACGTAGCTGATGTCGAAGCCGTTGAGAGGTTCACCCGGAACCTCCAATGTGCCGATCTGTTTCAGTTCAGCGGCGTTGATTGAAGTGGCGAGACTCAAAGCCAATATCGCAGCCGCGGAACCCAACAATTTTCGCTGCACCATAGGTTTTCTCCTGAGGTCTTCGGATATTTTTGTTTTTGTTCGCTTCTAGTAAGCCGCCTCGGCCAACCGGGACGCCTGACTTCTTCGCATCCTTTCAGAGATACACTGCCTTGGCCGTCGCTGGCTCGCCCATGGCGCCTCGATGTCGCTCGCCAGACGACCTCCTGAACTCCCTCAATCGCCGAGTGAATTTCAACTGCCGTATTTACAATGTCAATACTTATGGTGGGGCTCGGATTTGGATTCAACAATGAGATGTTCGTCTCTTATCAGACTCAATCGTCTACTTCAGAGTGTCCTACCGACCGCAAAACACCGCTGGCCTACGCTCGGCAAATGCCGCCAGTCCCTCATCGAAGTCGCTGCTCTCACACGCTTGTCGACGCAGTTCTGCGATCTGCTCCATCGCCTGGACGGGCATCGGTTGCAGGTCTTCGAGGATGCGCAACTGCTCCTTGACCGCCGCAATGGCCAGCGGTGCTTTACTGGCAATCGTGCGTGCCAGTTCCAGCGCAGTCGCCTCCAGTTCGTCGCTGTCGACCAGCCGGTTCACCACACCGAAGCGTTCAGCACGCTCTGCATCGAGCTTCTGCGCGCCGAAAAACATTTCCTTCAATACGTGAATCGGCAGGTTGTTGAAGAAACGCAGCAGCCCACTGGTTGTGTAGGGCAAGCCGATGTTTGCCGGGGTCATCGAAAAGCTCGCGTTGCGATCGGCGACGACCAGGTCGCAACTCATCACCAGATCGACCGCACCGCCCCACACCGAGCCGGAGACCATGGCAATCACCACGCCGGGGTAGGCGCGGATGCGGCGCAACACTGTTTCGAGTGGCTTGCCGTAGGCAATCGGGTCGTGGTCGTGTTGCAGTTCGCGGATGTCGTGGCCGGCGCTCCAGACGGGCTGGCCCACTTCGCTGCCCAGTATCACCACCGGTATGCGTTGTGACGCCAGTGCGGCGAGGCTTTCGTCGAGGGCCGTCAGCAGTTGTGCGCTGAGGGCGTTGCGGTGGGTGGGGTTGCTGAAGACCAGCCGACCGATTCGTTCATCGACAATCTTGACGGTCACGGTGGCGGAAGAGGTTTGCGTCGGGGTCATTGGGCTGTTCCTGTTGATTGTCCGGAGGCCATGGCTGGCGAATCGTTGGTGTCCTGATATACGGCTTTCGCGGCCAGCAGTGCGTTGATCGACGCGGCGTCGAAACCGGCCTCGCGCAGCACTTCAAGGGTGTGTTCACCGAGGAGCGGCGGTGGTCGCTGGCCAACACCAGGCGCAGGTTCAGCGGTGTCGGTTGCGCTGAACACCGGGGTCACTACCTGACGCAGCGCGCCGAGTGTCGGGTGCGTGAGTGTCCTGGTCAGTTGGCTGTGCAGCACCTGCGGGTCGTCGAACACTTCGTCGAGTGTGTTGATCGGGCCGGCGGGCAAGCCGGCCTCGATGAACAGTTCGGTCCACGCGCGTTTGCCGCGGGTTTTCAGACGGCTTTCCAGGATGGCTCTCAATTCGTCACGCCGCGCAACCCGGGCTTCATTGGTCGCGAAGCGCGGGTCGTCCGGCAGCGTGGGCAAATCGAGCAGCACGCACAAACGTCCCCACATGGCCGAGGTGATCGGCGCCAGATTGAGCGGGCCGTCCTGCGTCTGGAACACGCCGTAAGGCGCAATGACTGAATGGGCGTTACCCGTGCGACGGGGGACATCGCCGAGGCTGAGGTAGCGTTGACCGTGCACGCTCAACAATCCGACCAGGCTGGCCAGCAACGACGTACTGACGTGCTGACCGTGCCCGGTGCGTTCGCGCTCCAGCAGGGCGGCCAATACCGCCGTCACCAGCCACATGCCCGAGGTCAGGTCGCCGATAGCCGTGCCGGTGCGGGTCGGATCGCCATCGACGAACCCCGTCAGGCTCATCAGCCCCGAATAGCCCTGGGCGATCTGATCGAAACCCGGCCAGCTGCTCATCGGTCCGTCGGTGCCAAAGGCGTTGATGCTGCCCATGATCAGCCGTGGATTGCGTGCGCTGAGCATGTCGTAGCTGAGCCCCATGCTCTCGAGGGTGCCGGGTTTGAAGTTCTCGATCACCACGTCGGCGTCATCGATCAGCCGCTGGATCGTGGCCAGCCCCTGGGGATTGCGGAAGTCGATGCACATGCCGCGTTTATTGCGATTGCACGACAGATAGTAGGTACTCACGCCCCGGTCGAACGGGCCCCAGGTCCGGCTCATGTCGCCGGTCGGGCCGGGCTCGATCTTGACCACATCGGCACCGAGGTCCGCCAGCACCATGGTGCAGAACGGCCCTGACAGCGCACGGCTCAGGTCGACGATTTTCACGCCTTGCAAAGCTTGCATACGGTTCTCCAGTGAATGTTTGAGCGCTGCTGTTTTATTGCGGCAACGGCTGATTCCGGGTTTCGACGGCGAACGGCAGGATCAGAATGCCGGCCACGAAAGCGGCGGCGGTCCAGGCGATCGGTGCGCCCAGCGAGCCGTGCCAGTGGATCGCCGCGGCCAGCAGGAAGTTGACGCCTGCGCCGATGAAGCGGCCGATCGATGCGTTGAAAGCAAACGCCGTGGCGCGGATCCGGGTCGGATACTGCTCGGGCAGCCAGAGCGAGAAAATCGCGAAGTTACCGCCGAAGAAGCCAAGGAACACCAGCGACACCATGAACAGATGCAGGCCGTCGTCCATGTAGAACACCCAGCCGAAGGCGACCACGATCGACACCGCCATGCCGGCAAAGTAGACGCCCAGCGCAACCCGTCGCCCTAGTCGCTCGGCCAGCCAAGGCGCTACGAGGCAGCCGAGAATCGTGCTGAGCGACAGTACCGCCGCGCCAATGGATGCCAGGTGCACGGCGCCGACGTGGTCGATACCGGCGCGGGTCGCCAGGGTCACCACGGCGGTGGCTTCGTATACTGAACCGGCCCACAAACCGACGATGGCGACTCCGACCAGAGCAGAACTGGTCAGCGTGCGTCGGCGAAAGGCCGGAGCGAAGATTTCCCACCACGACGTGCGAGTGGAAGCGGTTGGGGCGTAGGGGCGTTCGGCGTGATGCGCGGTCTTGTGCGTCTGGGCAGGTTCTTTCACCTTCAACGCGGTGTAGATCGCCACCGCCGCCGGTGCGAGGCCGCACAGAAACATCACGCGCCAGCCGTAGGTTGCGCCGACTGTGTAGTTCAGCAACGCGGCAATGAAGAAACCAAAGTAGTAGCCGGTTTGCAGGTAACCCGCGCCCATCTTGCGCCGGTCTTCCGGCCAGCTCTCGGCCACGTAGGTGCCGGCCAGTGCCCATTCGCCGCCGACGCCGATCCCGGCAATCAGCCGAAACGCCGCCAACTGCCAAATGTTCTCCGAGAAAGCTGCGGCCCCGGTAAACAGTGAGTAGACCAAAATGCTGGCTGCCAGCATCTTCACTCGGCCGAAGCGATCGGCGAGTGGCCCCCAGATAAACGACAGGCCCCAACCGATCAGAAACAGCCCAAACAAGACGGAACCGTACATGGCGATATTGGCGGGGGTTGGGGTTATGCCCGAGTTGGGCAGCAACTCGGACATGGCAGGAATCAACACCAGGGCGAAGATCACCGAATCCACGCCATCGAGCACCCATCCGAGGTAGACCGTCCAGAAGCCGCGAATCTGCTCGCGGGTCAGGGGCGTTTTGATGGGCTTCACGCTTGTTGCCGATGCTGTTAATGCTCTAGACATTAAGATCTCCCATTGACCTTGATCAGGCCTATTGAAGCGCTGCGAGGCTGTGGCCGCCGTCAGTGCTTCGTTTGTTGTGAAATCAGTCTAGGCAGCGCATGCCATAAGCAACAAATATGAAATTCCTTTAGCCCTATCGGAATTTTGTATAGAGTCAAATGCTTTGGACCCCCCCCATGGACCTGCGCCAGTTGCGGTATTTCATCAAGGTGGTTGAGTGCGGCAATATCACCCGCGCCAGTGAAGCGCTGCATATCGCGCAGCCCGCGATCAGCCAGCAGATGCGCAATCTGGAACTGGATATGGACATGCAACTGCTCGAGCGCAGCGTGCATGGCGTGGTTCCCACTGCGGCCGGGCAGACGCTTTACCGGCATGCCATCGAACTGTTGCGCCAGGCCGATGGCACCCAGGAGCTACTGCGTCAGGATGCCGAATTCCCGCAGGGCAAGGTATCGGTCGGCATGCCGTCGAGTACGGCTCGCATGTTGGCGATTCCGCTCGCTCGCACGATTCGCAGTCGCTATCCGGGGATCAAGCTGGAGTTGATCGATGCACCGAGTGCCGATCTCGGCCGCCTGATCACGGTGGGGCGAGTTGCGCTCGCGGTGAATGTCGATGTGGTCGAAACCCGTGGGATGATCTCGCAGCGGCTGCTGACCGAAACGCTGTATCTGGTTGCGTGGCCGGAGTTTGCGCTACCGGATGAGCCCGTGACGATCGACGCCCTGGCGAAGATGCCGCTGGTGCTGCCCTGCGCACCGAACACGATTCGCAGTCGAGTCGAATCGGCACTGCAGGAGGCCGGTCTGCACTGTGAAGTCGAGTTCGAAGCCAATTCCACGGACTTGTTGTTTTCTGCTGTTCTGGCAAAGCTGGGCGTCACGATCCTGCCTTGGGCGGCGGCCCATGTTGAACTTGATCAACATAAGCTCAAGCTGGCCAGGATCGATCATCGGCTGTTCACGCGTGAGCTGTCGCTGTGTTGGCCTGACACCGCGGTGCAGAGCAACGCGGTGCAAAAGGTCAAGGCGACCATTTTTGAACTGTTCGAGGCGTTTGGACGCCACCCTGGGTGGGCGGACGGACAATGACGAGTGCAGTTTCTATTTTTTGCCACCCGGCAATGGTGGGGTTCGAGGGGGGATCAATCGTTTCGTCCCCATCGACTCAAACGCCGAAGCCAAGCGAAGCAGCGTCGAATCGTCATAGGCGCGACCGGCAAATGTCAGCCCGACGGGCATGCCGATGTCCGGCATTACGCCCATCGGCACAGTGACCGTGGGAACACCCAGGTGCCGGATGGCGAGATTGCCGTTGGCGACCCATATCCCGTTACTCCACGCGATATCCGCAGACTGCGGATCGACATCGGCATTCGCCGGCCCTACGTCGGCTACTGTCGGGAACAACACTGCGTCGAGCCCCAGTCGATCCATCCAGTCCTCAAGATCGATTCGACGCGTCTGTTCAAGCCCCCGTAGTCCGTCAGGAACCGTGGCGATCTCGTCCCACGGTGTAATGCCGCGCTCGGCCATCCGCACGTACTCGTCCATGCCAGCGGCAAGGTCGCCTTCGCGGTTGGGGAGGGTGCCTGGGTCGTGCGGGAAGATCAGCGGTCCATCCACATCGACCAGACGGTTCAATTTCGGATCGCCGTTGGCCTGCAGAAAGTCATCGAACGCCCAGGCCGTCAGGTCCCACAGCTCATGGTGGAGGAACTCTTTAGACACGATGCTGCGATTGAACACGGTCGGCGCACCGGGACGATCACCCTCGCAATTGGAGACTATCGGGAAATCAACCTCGATCACTTCGGCACCCAAGGCTTCGAGTGCTTTGCGAGCCTCTTCCCAGAGCCCGATCACGGAAGGACGGGTGATGATTCGCTGCCCCGTCGGACCACCGATACCCGGCGTATCAGCCGTGCCGGCTTCGGGATCCGCGTTGATATACATCCGGGGCACGCCGAGGCGCTTACCCGCGAGTGCATCGGAACTGACAGCGAGTGACCCATAGGATGCGGGACGCACCGAGGCGACACTCGGAATCGGCACCCAGGGTTGCATCCGCCACAGATCGCCGCGTGTGTCGGGATCATCCGCCACCACGACGTCGAGCACCTCGAGGAGGTCCGCCATCGTTCTGGCATACGGCACGACAACATCCATCGTCGGCGTCAACGGCCAGTTGCCGCGCACCGAAATCACCCCGCGCGACGGCGTGTAGGCACACAGTCCATTGTTCGAGGCAGGGCCGCGTCCGCTCGACCAGGTTTCTTCAGCGAGGCCGAATGCTGCGAAACTGGCTGCGGTTGCAGTGCCTGCGCCGTTCGATGAGCCTGATGCGAAGGGGGCGGTGAGATAGTCGCCGTTGTACGGGCTCTCCGCACGGCCGTATACCCCGCGCTGCATGCCACCGTTGGCCATGGGCGGCATGTTGGTCTTGCCCAGGCAGATTGCGCCGGCAGCGCGAAGCCGTTCGATGGTGAACGCATCGCGATAAGCAATCAGGTTGGCGAATGCGGGACTGCCGGAAGCGGCGGTCAGCCCCTTCACCAGATAGCTGTCCTTGGCCGTATAGGGAATGCCATCGAGCGGACCCAGCGTCTCGCCCTTGGCCCGGCGGGCATCGGACGCCTGCGCCTCCTTGAGCGCATCGGGGTTTCGAACCACCACCGCGTTGAGGGCGGTGGACGTGTTGGGTCCATCGTAGGCATCGATCCTGGCAAGATAGCTTTGGACAAGCTCAACCGCCGTTGTTTGGCCAGACTCGAGCGCAGCACGCAGTTCGGCAATGGAAACTTCGGTGACCTCGATCATGCTGTTACCGTCGGCTGCTGATGGGTGATGCGGTGAATGTTTTCATCACGCGGGGTCTTGGGCTCAGGGACATCACGTATCTCAAAATGGGTTTTCATATCAGTTCTCGTTGCACTGCATTACGCGACAGGATCTGGGTGTTCCAGCTCCTGCTGGAACGCTCAAAAGCCCCTGAGAGGATTGTGCTTAACCTCGCCATAATAGTAAGCGGCTGTTTTAGAACAAATTTTAGTTTTTTGGTCTTCCCAGTTGAAGCGAAAGTTGATAAATTTCCGCGCACTCTTACAGAGGCCCTTACAGGGCTTGTAGTGAAAGGAAGCAACATCTCGATGTTGCTCGCAAGCTGCAAAATCAGGAAGCGAGTGCCGGGCACTCGTAGCAACAGATACAGGGGCGTCGCCAAGCGGTAAGGCAGCAGGTTTTGATCCTGCCATGCGTTGGTTCGAATCCAGCCGCCCCTGCCATTTTCCTTATGCTCATCCAGGTAGCACTCAGCCGGCAGGTATTGCGCGAGTTCAGGATGATCATCTTTACGGGGAACGCCAACTCCGATCCGGCCCGGCGTTTCTTATGTCAGTTGCATATCCCTCTGGGTGACCTCCATCGAGGCAAGTGGCGATGGGCCGGTGTCGGCCTGTTGCACTGATCCGTATTTTCCTTTGCCATCTGCTTCTGTAACGAATCCAGCCCCCGCATCACAATGACGACTCTGCGACCGTAGACTTGTAATTTTGGAGGCGTAATGTTGAAGATGGCGATTTTCCTGGGGGGATTTCTGATGTTAACCATCGTGATTGGTGCTCTTGCCACAATCTCTCCGATGTAACCAGAAGAAGATGAGTACCCACTGCTTACGTTATCCGCTCCGTGGGGCGATGTCCCCCCAAGCTGTCCGCAACGAGCCAGTGAAACAAGAGGGCATCAGTCTTGCGCCTGCGGAAACGAAAAGCCCGCACAGGGCGGGCTTTGAAAATTAAATAGGTGGCCGGTGCTGGTCTCCGGCTTACAAGGTTTATCAGGACTCTCACAGAACAGTTTTGTGCTCTTCTGCTTCACACGGCATAAGGGCTGGATCTCAGCGCGGAGATCTTTCTAACCGTGTACCCTTCGGAACGCGCCCCACGTTTCCTTGCTATCCTCTTGCGCATCAGTCTGCGTCTTCACCTATAAATTCAGCATAGCAAAAAGTCCGAAGCGCTGGCCGGGCCTTTTAGAACGATTTTATTCAAGGGGACGAGCGGTAGGATGGAAAAATGCTATCGCCAGCCGGACATTTTTGGTGGCGTTCGAGCGTGGCCCCGGCATGATCATTGTGCAGCGCTTGATGGCAGGCCAGAACACCCCACGATGAATGCCTTTTTCGACCCGACGCAGCCTTAACTCGGCCCCTGCGCAAGTTCCGCCACTAGAAAATCAATACAGCCATCAGGCGTTAACTTTTCAGCGAGTAGTGTCGGAGGAGTCCGTGAAGGTCATCCTTGGGTGATACGCATTTTCTCGGCAAGCATTCGTAGCTGACATCGAATCGTCATCTATCCATCGCAGGAACGCCATGTTTCCTGAGTATTTTTCTCGCTAATGAGATCGATCTCAAGCGAGGAACAATGACTGATTTGAAAGCGGTTGCACGGCTGGCAGGTGTTTCGCGGGCGACCGCGGCGCGGACCTTTGCCTCCCCTGAAGTGGTGCGTCCTGCCACCCGAGAGCAAGTATTCGCCGCCGCCCGCCAGCTGGGATTTCGACCCAATCGTCTGGGTCGCCAGTTACGTCTGCAAACCACCAACCTGATCGGAGTGGTGGTGCCCAATCTGCTCAACCCGGTGTTCGCCGAGCAATTCCAGGCGATGGAACGCGCTGCGCGCTTACGCGGTTACAACCTGTTGCTGGCAACCACTGACTACAGCAGCGAGCGCGAAAGCGCGGTGGTCGAGGAGCTGTTACGTCAGCGCGTCGATGGTCTGGTCCTGACGGTTACCGATGCTGAAAGCAACCGAGTCCTGCAAAGCCTTGCCAGCGAAGACACGCCTTTTGTACTGGCCTATCACCAGCCCGGTAATCCTGACTACAGCGCCGTGTCCGTGGATAACCGCGCAGGCATGGCGCTCGCCACCCGTTATCTACTGGAAGCAGGGCATCGGCGGATTGGCATGGTCGCGGGTCCCGCCTTGCAGTCCGACCGTGCTCGTCTGCGTTACGCCGGTTATTGCGAGGCGATGCGTGAGTTCGGCCTCGACAGCCTGCCGGTGATCGAAATGCCCGCGCATACCCAGGCTGATTTCGCCGCCATCGAATCGTTGTTACAAGGCTCGCAAGCGCCCAGTGCGTTGGTCTGCTCTAACGATTTACTGGCGATCAGTTTGATTGCCGAGCTGCGGCGCAACGGCTGGAGTGTGCCTCGGCAGCTCTCGGTCATGGGCTTTGACGGTATCGCCCTCGGCACCCAGATGCACCCGACGCTGTGCAGCGTCGTTCAACCCATCGTGGCGCTGGCCAGCACCGTGATCGATCAACTGCTGGCGCAGATCGCTGGCGCGGCACCGGTTTCCCATTGCCTGCCTTGCCATATTCGGCCGGGCGAAAGTACTCAACCCTACAAGGAGACGCTTGATGATCCGCTTCAGTAAAACCCTGGCGGCGTTGCTGCTATGCGGCGTGGCCAGCCTGGCCCAGGCTGCGGAAACGGCGATTTGCTACAACTGCCCGCCGGAATGGGCGGACTGGGGCACGCAGCTCAAGGCTATTGCCGATACCACCGGCGTGCAGATCCCGATGGACAACAAGAACTCTGGCCAGTCACTGGCGCAACTGGTGGCCGAACAGGCCGCACCCGTGGCTGACGTGGTGTATTACGGCGTGACCTTCGGTTTGCAAGCGCACAAAGCCGGCGTGGTTGGCACGTATAAGCCCAAGGGTTGGGAGCAGATTCCGGCCGGTCTGAAAGACCCGGAAGGTCACTGGTTTGCGATTCACTCCGGCACCCTGGGCATCATGGTCAACGTCGATGCGCTGGGCGGCCTGCCGGTTCCACAAAGCTGGGCCGACCTGCTCAAACCCGAATACAAAGGAATGGTCGGTTATCTTGATCCGTCCAGCGCTTTTGTCGGTTACGTCTCTGCGGTGGCTATCAATCAGGCCATGGGCGGCAGCCTGGATAACTTCGCTCCAGCTATCGATTACTTCCAGAAACTGGCGAAAAACTCACCCATCGTGCCCAAGCAGACGGCTTATGCCCGGGTGCTGTCCGGTGAGTTGCCGATCCTGGTCGATTACGACTTCAACGCTTATCGCGCTCGCTACAAGGATAAGGCCAATGTCGCGTTTGTGATTCCCAAGGAAGGCAGCATCAGCGTGCCTTACGTGATGAGCATTGTCGGCAATGCACCCCATCGCGCCAACGCCGAGAAAGTGTTGGATTTTGTCTTGTCTGACCAAGGCCAGGCGTTGTGGGCCAAGGCGTACTTGCGGCCAGTGCGGGCGATGAAGATGCCTGCCGACGTCGCCGCGCAATTTCTGCCGGACAGTGATTATGCCCGAGCGGGTGTCGTCAATTACGAACAGATGGCGGCGGTGCAGGAAGCCTTCTCCGCGCGTTATCTGAATGAGGTCAAGTAAGTGACGGCCTCGGTGGTAAACGCTCAGAGCGCGAGGTCCGGTCGCAGTGCGTTGCCGCGCTTGCGACCGACTGCCGCCTGGGCATTGGCTCCGGCAGCGGCGGTGTTGCTGGCGTTCTGGTTGTTGCCGCTGGCGCACCTGATCGTACTCGGTGGGCAAGGTCGCGATGGCGGCGACAGCGGCTATTGGCAGGTGCTGAGCAGCGCTCAGTATCTGGGCAGTCTGGCGCAGACCTGCATTCTGGCCGTGGTCGTGACCCTCGCGGCCTTGTTGGTGGGCGGCATCAGCGGTGTGTTTCTCGCCCGCCAGCGCTTCTTCGGCCGCTCGGCACTGGTCGCCTTGTTGACCTTCCCGCTGGCGTTCCCCGGCGTGGTAGTCGGCTTTCTGGTGATTCTGCTGGCTGGCCGCCAAGGGTTGTTCGCCACCCTTGGCCTCGAACTGGCAGGTGAGCGCTGGATTTTCGCCTACTCGCTCACGGGCCTGTTCATTGGCTACCTGTACTTCTCGATCCCGCGGGTGATCCTCACGGTGATGGCCGCCTGCGAAAGCCTGGATCGCAGCCTGGAAGAAGCTGCGCACTCATTGGGTGCCGGTCATTGGCGAGTGGTGTGCGATGTCATCGTGCCGGGTCTGGCGCCGGCATTGGTGTCCTGCGCGGCGATCTGCTTTGCGACGTCCATGGGCGCGTTCGGCACGGCCTTCACCCTGGGCACCCGGCTGAACGTTACCCCGGTGGCGATCTATAACGTGTTCACCAACTACGCCAACTTCGCCGTGGCCGCTGCGCTGTCGGTGGTGCTGGGGGCGGTGACCTGGTCCGTGCTGTTGCTGACCCGGCGACTGGTCAAACAATCGAGGACAGTCTTGTGAAACGCTCAACGCTGTTTGTCGGGCAGCTGGTTTTTACCTTGCTGGTCTGCACCTTCATGTTGGTGCCGGTGCTGATGTCGCTGCTGGCCGGGCTGACGCGCAATTATTTCCAGGGACTATCCAGTGGCCTGACCTTCGACTGGCTGGTGCAAGTCTGGCAGGCCTACTCACCGACTGTCTGGCTCTCCCTGCAACTGGCCGTAGCCTGTGCGCTGTGTGTTTGCGTGATTGGCGTACCGGCGGCTTACGCCCTGGTGCGGATGAACAATCGCTTCAGCCGCGCGTTCGAGGAACTGATGGTGCTGCCGGTGGCCATGCCCGGTCTGGCAAGCGCCTTGGCGTTGTTGCTGACCTATGGCCAGTTCGGCGGGTTTCGCAGCAGCTGGGTGTTCATTCTGGTCGGCCATGTGTTGTTCACCCTGCCGTTTCTGGTGCGGCCGGTGATGGCGGTGATGCAGCGCCAGCATCTGCCGGTCCTGGAGGAAGCGGCGGCCAGCCTTGGCGCCGGGCCGATCCGGCGTTTCTTCAGCGTGGTGGTGCCCAACTGCCGGGCGGGGATTCTCGCCGGGGTATTGATGGTCGTTACCCTGTCGCTGGGTGAGTTCAACCTGACCTGGATGCTCCACACACCGATGACCAAGACATTGCCGGTGGGCCTGGCCGACAGCTATGCCTCGGCCAGGCTGGAAGTCGCCAGCGCCTACACCCTCATATTCCTGTTGATGATCGTGCCGCTGCTCATTGCGTTGCAGGCCATCAGCGCCCGTCTTTCCCGTGGAGAGAGTCGATGACCGGAACCACCATTCGCCTGCAGGGGTGCCGTAAGGCATTCGCTGACGGCACCGTCGCTGTGCATGACCTGGACCTGACCATAGAGGCGGGGGAAACCCTGGCGATCCTCGGCCCGTCCGGCTGCGGTAAAACCACGACCTTGCGCCTGATCGCCGGTCTGGAGCGCCCGGATGTGGGGCAGATATTTTTTGGCGACAACGATGTCACGCGCCTGCCCATCGAGCGCCGCGACGTGGGCATGGTGTTCCAGAACTATGCGTTGTTTCCGAACCTGGATGTGGCCGGCAACATCGTTTACGGCCTGAAGATTCGCGGCATGTCGCCCGCCGAACGCAACAAGCGTTGCACGGAGCTGCTGGAACTGGTCGGCCTGCATGGCCATGGCAAGCGCAGCATTCACGAGTTGTCTGGCGGTCAGCGCCAGCGGGTCGCCCTGGCCCGCGCCCTGGCACCCCGGCCTAGGGTGTTGCTGCTCGACGAACCCTTGGCGGCGCTGGACGCGCAGTTGCGTGAACGCTTGCGCAGCGAGCTGGATCAGTTGTTGCGGGGGTTGGGTATCACCGCCGTGTTCGTCACCCACGACCAGGGCGAAGCCATGGCGCTGGGGAATCGCATTTTGGTGATGGAGCAGGGCCGCGTCGCGCAATTGGCCAGCCCGCGGGAAATCTATCAGCAGCCGGCCAACGCTTTCGTCGCCAGTTTTGTTGGCAACCTCAATGCTTTTTCGGTGATCGAGCGCACGACCCATGGCTTGAAAGTCAGCGGTGGTGAATTGCCGTGGCATGGCGCCAATTTACCCGCCACGGTGTATTGCCGCCCTGAACACCTGCGGGTGATGGACTGCCAGGGTCATCTACGCGGACGTCTTGTCGGTCAGTTTTTCCAGGGTGCGCAAAGTCGTCTGTTGGTGGATGTCGGCGCCGGCCAGCCGTTGTTGGTGGACAGCACCGATGGCGTCATTCACGCGCCCGGCGCCCTGGTTGCCTTGGCCATCGAGCCACAAGTGCTGTTCACCCTCCATCCGTGATGCTGTTGTTTTCAGAGATAGTAATTTGAACCGTCCGTTTCTCGTTGCGCAGATCAGCGATCTGCATCTCAAAGCCGGTCAGAAACTGACCTACGGCGTCGTCGATACCCTCGGTGCATTGCGTCGCGCTGTCGATCATCTGAACGCCAGCCATCCGCGCCCGGATATTGTGGTTATCAGCGGTGACCTGGTGGACTTCGGTCGCCCTGACGAATATGCCGTGCTGCACCCTGAGCTCGCGCGCCTGCACATGCCTTGCTACCTGGTGCCAGGTAACCACGACAACCGCGAGCATTTACTGGCTGCGTTTACCGATCACGCCTACTTGCCAGCGTCGGCCAGCGCACCCTTGGATTGGGTGGTGGAGGAACATCCGCTGCGCCTGATTGGTTTGGACTCGACCATTCCCGGTGCTCACGGTGGCCGGTTGCTGGAGAGCCAGTTGCTCTGGCTCGATGAGCAGCTGGCACGTCGTCCCCAGACACCAACGCTACTGGTTCTGCATCATCCGCCGTTTATCAGCGGTATCGGCCACATGGATCGTGAGCCCTTTATCAATGCGTCGGCGCTGGAGCAGGTCATCGCCCGTCACCCGCAGGTGGAGCGTTTGTTGTGCGGGCATTTGCATCGCCCGATGCAGCGGCGTTTCGGTGGCAGCCTGAGTTGTGTGTGCCCCGGTACTTCCCATCAGATCGTGCTGGATCTACAGGAAGCCGCTGCGGCGCATTTCAATCTGGAGCCGCCTGGGTATCTCTTGCATCGCTGGCAGGCGCAACAGGGCTTGATCACCCATAACGCGGTGTTCGGTGAATATCCGGGGCCGTATCCGTTTTATGACGCTCATGGATTGATCGACTGATCACACAGGGACTTTCAAGGCGCTTTTCTGCCGGGGTTCTTCGGAGGTCGTAACGACTATTTCTTTCTGTGTGTTGGTGAAGTTTTTCTCGATGATTGTTTAGCGCACTGGCCATTTCGCTGATTGGCCGGATGCTTTCTGCTGTCTTTTCAATGTGCCCGGAACATAGGTTCTGCGCCGGAGTTCGTCCTGATGAAAGCCACGTTTCAAGTATTAAGTTTTTTGACCGGCGGCCTGAGTATGGCCATGAGTCCGTTGGCGTCTGCTGATTTCATTAACGACAGCAAAGCCAACTTGAACTTGCGCAACTTCTACTTCAACAACGATAACCGTAGCGGTGCCGCCGCTCCTTCGAAGACTGAAGAGTGGGGCCAGGCCTTCATGCTCAATTATCAATCCGGGTTTACCGACGGCACCGTGGGCTTCGGCCTGGACGCTATCGGCCTGCTTGGCCTGAAGCTCGACAGCGGCGCGGGCCGTCATGTTGGCGGCTCGATGTTTCCCAGCGACGGCGACAAAGCCGTGGACCAATGGGGTCGTGTCGGTGCAACGGCGAAGATGCGTTTCTCCAGGACCGAACTGCGTTACGGCACCTTGCAACCGAAGTTGCCGATTCTGGTGTCCAATGATGGTCGCCTGTTGCCGCAAACCTTCGAGGGCGGGCAAGTCACCAGCAATGAAATCGACAACCTGACCTTTACCGCCGGCCAACTTGAACATGCCACCGGGCGTGCCTCCAGTGATCGCAGCGGTCTGGCGGTTGCGGGTGGCACCCAGGAAAGCAATAAATTCACCTTCGCCGGTGGTGATTACAAACTGACCAAAGACCTGACCGTTCAGTATTACTACGCCAATCTCGAGGACTACTACCAGCAGCACTTTGCCGGTTTGCTGCATGTATTGCCGTTGGGTGAATACGGTTCGTTGAAAACCGACCTGCGTTATTTCAAAACCATGTCCGATGGCAAGAACAGCAGTGCGGCCGGTCGCGCCAGTGGTTATAAGTTCGGCGGTTACACCAAAGACGGTAGCGGTGAAATCGACAACGATACCTGGAGCGCGGCGTTCATTTATTCATTGGGCGGCCATGCGATGACTGCGGGCTATCAAAGTGTTTCCAAAAACAGCAACTTTGCGCAGCTCAATCAGGGTGGCCTGGTGGATAAAGGCGAAGCGGGCGCCAGTCTTTATCTGTACACCGACCGCACCATTCAGACGTTCATCCAGGCGGGTGAGCGCACTGCATTCGCCCAATATGCCTACGACTTCGCAGCGCTTGGCGTTCCAGGCTTGAAGGCATCGGTGATGTACCTCAAGGGCGACAATATCCAGACCGCGAGCGGCAAGGACGCTGGCGAATGGGAGCGTGATATCTCCCTGGACTATGTGATCCAGAGCGGTACGTTGAAGAACGTGGGTTTTGGCTGGCGTAACGCGATGTCCCGAAGCGATATCGCCCGCGACCAGGACCAGAATCGCCTGATTGTGAGCTATACCATTCCATTGATGTAAGGCACCCATTCGCCATGTTGCTGTCGACCACCGGCAAGCCGGTGGTGCGGACAGGCATCCATCTGAGTCGTTAAGGCGACTCATCGCAGCTTTTGCTTCCAGGGCCGGTATTGATCCGGCGAGGGGCTCTCTAAACGATGAACTGCTAAAGGCCGCCGACGAGCTGGAGCGCACGGGGCTCATAAGCAGCGCGGAATAGCATGTGCCGGTTCAACCTCGCAGAGCCGTGAAGAAACCGGGATGAAATCGCACATCGGCGTTGATGCCGAATCGGGTTTAGTCCATAGCCTGGTGGGTACGGCAGCCAATGTGGCGGACGTGACGCAAGTCGATCAACTGCTGCACGGCAAGGAAACTTACGTCTATGGCGATGCTGGTTACACCGGAGTAGAAAAGCGTCCTGAACATGTGGATCGCGAGATGATCTGGTCGATTGCTGCCCGTCCACGCAGTTATAAAAAGCACGGAAAAAAGAGTTTGATTGGTCGTATGCGCCGCAAGATTGAATATGCGAAAGCGCAGGTGCGGGCCAAGGTTGAACATCCATTCCGAGTGATCAAGCGTCAGTTTGGTTATACGAAAGTACGCTTTCGCGGTCTGGCGAAAAATACCGCTCAGCAAACGATTTTGTTCGCTCTGTCGAATCTTTGGATGGTGCGAAAACGGTTAGTGAGTATGGGCGAGCTGCGCCTGTAATGCGGGCTAATCGCCCGGAAAAGGCTCGATTATTGGAAATGACCATGAATTAAGAGCAAAAAAGGTCTGACTATTCGACCGACTTTGATTTTTTGAGCCTCAGGCAGCGAGGGCGTCAAAAATCGGTGGGTACTTCAGACCTTCCCTAGACCCAGAAATGCACATCCTTACAGACTCCTTGACTCCGTACCTAAGTACGGGGCCTAGAATGATAGATGGGCATTCAGATTTAAGGCGTGAACAGGATGCAACTCACCGGGAAAGGCTCGTTGATCGCGGGTGTACTAGCGGCTATCGGCGCGTCGGTGTGCTGTGTCGGCCCCCTAATATTGCTAGCACTCGGCATCGGCGGAGCATGGGTAGTAAACCTGACAGCCATGGAGCCATATCGGCCCCTGTTTATCGGGCTGACGCTGCTGTTCCTTGGCCTGGCCTTCCGCAAGCTCTATGTGGTGCCACCCGTCTGCGCTCCGGGTACGCTGTGCGCCGATGCTCGAACCATCAAGCGGCAGCGGCTCACGTTCTGGGTTGTCGCCATATTGTTGCTCGGTCTACTCGCCGTACCGTCACTGGCCCCACTGTTCTACTAGTAGGAGTCCGCCATGCGCAAACGACTAATGGCCATGCTTACCGCAGTCCCCTTCGTGGTGCTGGCTGCGACTCCCCAGACGGTCACGCTCGATGTACAGAACATGACGTGTGAGCTGTGCCCGATCACGGTCAAAAAATCGTTGGAAAAAGTCCCCGGAGTGAGCGCGGTCAAGGTCGATTTCGACAACAAGACTGCCACCGTCACCTATGACGCTGACCGGTCCCGGCCCGAAGCACTGACCGGGGCAACCACGAACGCGGGTTATCCCTCGACCGTCCGCAAGTGAGGCTTTAATGGACACCGTCGTTCTTGAGTCCGTGCTGACCTGCCCGCAATGTGGTTTTGCGAAGCTGGAAACCATGCCTACGAACGCTTGCCAGTTTTACTACGAATGCAGCAACTGCAAGACACTATTACGCCCTGACGCGGGCGATTGCTGTGTGTTCTGTTCGTTCGGTTCGGTGAAGTGTCCGCCGATCCAGCAGCAGCGTGGGTGCTGCACGCCAGTGCACTGACCGCATAACCCGCATGCCGAAGTTTTCCCTGAACACCGGCGTAGATGCAAAAAAAAAAGCTGCCTCAGGAGGCAGCAAAAAACGGCACGCGTTGAATAGCCTGAGTATCTCTGTCAGAAGGTTACAAAATGATGACGAATTTATTGGTGCATCGAAGACGGCTCCTTAAGAGAAATCTGCTACAGGTCTGTTTATGCTGATAGGCAAGGGGTGTGATGCGTTGATATCCAGGTTGGCCTGGTGTCTGTTCATTTGAAACGGTTAAGGGGTGTCATCTTGGCGTCATCGAACTAATGGCAAGCTCCTCGCAAACCGTCTTGAGCACACAGCAGGCTTTCGCCTGCTGGTTGATGAATTTGCAAGGAACCCCCCATGCAAGGAGACGCCTCCCTGTTTGCGGCCATTGACCTGGGCTGGAGGGCGTATCACGGCTCAGGCGCTGCTGGAGGCTGAGCGTGTGGCCACTTTACAGTTTGAAAAAGTGGCACGCCGTTATCGCGCGCTGGGTTGGCAGCAGACTATCGGCTCTTCAGGTACTGCACGGATGCTGGCCAAAGTGCTCAAAGCCAACGGATTGAACGACTATGGCCAAGGCGGTATCACCTACGGCAGTCTGTTGCGCCTGTCGTTGCGTCTGCTCGAAGTGGGGCATGTCAAACAACTCAAATTGGCGGGCTTGCAAAGCCATCGCCTGAGCATCCTGCCTGGCGGTCTGGTGGTCATGCTGGCGGCGTTCAAGGTATTTGGCATCCCGCATATGACGCCTTCCGAGCCAGGCTTAAGGTTCGGGGTTCTTCATGGTCTGATGTATAAACACTAATCACGGACTGTAGTGGTCAAACGATTCTGGTCGCTTGTTCTGCAGCAATGGCGGCCTGGACACTGGGGCGTGCTTCGATCCGCTCCATGAACGACGCCAATACCGGCCAGTCCTTGATCTCGATAGTGAAGAACGGCAACCATTTGAGGACGGTGAACAGATACCCATCGGCCAGACCGAAGGTGCCCATCAGGTAGTCCTGTTTCGTGAGCGCCTGGCTCAGGTAGTCGAATCGCTTGAACAGCTTTTGCTTGAAAATAGCCTTGGTGGCCTCTGGAATATCGGCGTTGAACAGCGGGGCACAACCGCTGTGAATCTCTGACGAAATGAAGTTCAGCCATTCCTGCAGGCGAACCCGCTCCCAACTGCCATTGGCCGGCGCCAGTGTATTGCCGGGGACAAGATCGGCCAGATACTGGACGATTGCGGGCCCTTCGGTCAGCACGTTACCGTTATCCAGCACCAGGGCTGCCACGTAACCCTTGGGGTTGATGTCCAGGAAGTTGCGCCCGTCAGCGGTTTGCTTGGTCTTGTTGTTGACCCGAATCAACTCAAAGGCAAGACCTAGTTCGCGCAGCACGATGTGCGGGGACAATGAGCAAGTCATGGGGGCGAAGTACAGTTTCATGCTATCTCCTTATAAATGGGTAGCGGCTACCCGAATGTGTCGCGTTTCCAGATAATGGAATGCGGCTGTGAACCTTGGTTTAGACATATTGGTGTCATGTCACTCGTTGATTTCAGCTGTTTTGATCACGGCGAGCTCATCCTTTGAGTGGGCATTTTCAAAGCCTTGTGGTTTGAAAGCGACGCTAGGATCCGCGAGAGCTGAAACATTTTGCAAAGGACTTCTTGGGTGCTACCTTATGACAAAATCTCATGAGCATTACAAAGTCTTATGGCCGCTAGACTTCCCTCCCTCAATGGCTTGAGAGCGTTCGAGTCTGCCGCTCGACACATGAGTTTTACCAAGGCAGCAGAAGAGTTGAATGTCACTCAAACGGCAATCAGCCATCAAATTCGACGACTCGAAGATGAACTGGGTATCCGATTGTTTTTGAGGCTCAAAGACGGATTGGCGTTGACCAGTGAAGGTCACTCTTACCTGCCCGGAATTCGCTCTGCATTTCATGAACTGCGGTATTCAACTGAAATGTTATTGGAGACCTGCAACAACAGCGCGTTGACGATCAGTACCCTGGTTTCATTAGCCACCAAATGGCTGTTGCCTCGATTGGCGTCATTCCAGGATGCGTTTCCCAATATTGATGTGCGCGTCACGGCCTCCACCGAATTAGTGGACTTTCGTAAAGGTGGAATCGACGCAGCCATTCGCTACGGTTTCGGTGACTGGAAGGGATTGCGCGCCGACTGGCTAATGTCCGACGAAATCTTTCCAGTGTGCAGTCCCAAGTTGCTGACAGGCCCAAAGGCCTTGAAAAGTCCGGCTGACCTGGCCAATCAGACGTTGCTGCAGGTCAGTGGGATGACCAGTAACGACTGGAACATGTGGTTGAGTGCCGCGGGTCAACCGAAAAAACTTGCCGAAGGCACACGGCTGACATTTGACCTTGCAATGATGGCTGTACAGGCGGCCATTGACGGTTTGGGTGTTTGCATTGGACGCTCAACTTACGTCGATGATGATCTGAAAGCTGGAAGGTTGGTTGCACCGTTTAATCTGAGGTTAAAGTCTGATCTCGGCTTTTATCTCGTCACACCGCTTGAAATAGCAAACTCGAAAAAAGTGGTGGCATTTAGAACGTGGTTGATTGATTTGGTGAAGCGCTCGGACACTCCGAAAATCAATGAAATTCTGAGTTGATATCGACGTTTGCGGGATGCACGCGCTCTGCGTGTGACTGTCCTGGGGCCTGAGGCAGGTCATGCGTTTCTGCAATGCGAGACGGCGCAGACGAACTCGGATCTTATCCCCGCCGAGAATTGTGGCGTCAACAAAATGACGAAATGTTAGATATCACCGGTTGTCCGCAATATTTTGTCTCATTGGTTACGACTTATTGACACTGGCAGTCCGACATCATCACAATTGCGCGCCGTTACCGAGGTATAAGAGAGTCTGGGAATGGTGATCGGCGGAGAAGGTGAGGTCTCGTCTTCTTCCAGCCGCTCTATATTGCGTTGAAAGCTCACTTTCTGAGCGTCACAGGGGGCTGCTTGGCGGTGCGACATCCTATTTATGCTGACTAAGTCTGACACTGAGCCTGGCTCGGAGCGCTTGTACTAGTCGTCAGAAAGATGACTCCCTTGCAAAGCTGTGCCGGAGAGAAGGTGCTGATCGCGCCACATCCGTTTCAAAGGGAAGGGAACAACATTTGAGTCAGGTCACCTTGGGCATCCGCCATCTGCGGGATGAGCAGATCTTGTTGCGCGACGGCGGGCTTTATTGGGTGGCTGTGGATCAGGCGAGCGATTCTGCCGCGCTGGCGGTCCAGTGCCTGGCAGCGATGCCGGCCAATGCGCGAGGGATGTTGGTGTGCTGCGGGCATTCAAGCCAGGACCTGGCCCGGAAGCTGGCGGCAGATACCGGTCCTGGTCAGTTGAAGCTGTTTGATATCAACCAAGACGACATCGACCTGACCCTCAAATCGCTGGTCGGCGAGCTGACCCGTGCTGCTCCGGTTGCCGGCACTACCATTGTGCTGATGCTGCCGGACAGCGCATGGCAGAGCGACGTCGCGCCAGAGCTGCGGCATTGCTGCCTGTCCCTGAGGCAATGGCTAGGCGGACGCCAATGCGCCCTGTTGGTGATCAGCCATGGCCAGACACCTCAACTGCATGACCGTTTGTTGCGGCTCAACGATACGATCGCTGGGCTCGCCCAGCTCTATCGCCGTGATGGTGGTATTCACTATCAATTGCACTACTGGCACAGCGAACTGGGCGTGTGCAGCGGGCAGGAGTTCGAGCTCGAGTTGCAGGTGGACGGCTTTGCGCTATCGGTCAATGAGCAGGCCAATGTGCAGCTGACCCATACCGATGACCAGCGGATCTACCTGACCCAGCGTTCTGTGCTTGAAGGCTCGCCACCGTTGTCGGATCAGTGGAGGCTGTTCGAGAGCCGCGAGGACTTGCTCCAGCAAGCCAGCCACGCTCGTGCTGCCAGCATCATCGTGGCCATCGACAGCAACCTGCAGGTCGAAGAGTTGGCTCGTCAGATTCACGCCCTGCGAGAGCGCTGCGGCATCGGGCTGAAAATCATCGTCCGCGAGATGGAGCCCTGCCTGCGTTATCGGGACGAGCGTCTGCTGGTGTCCTGCGGCGCCAACATCACCGTGCCCTATGGGACGACGCTGGCGCACTTCTTCAGCATCATCGACAGCGCCCAGGGCCAGACTTGGCGCCGGAGCCGCACCACCGACTTCCAATCGCTATTCGAACGCCTGCGGCCGCCCGCCGAGCGTGGCCTGTTAGCGCCCCGGGAATTCATCAGCATGGTGGAGCGCGTCTACAGCGGCGCCTCTGGCGAAATCAGCCACCAACTGCTCAAACTGATACCGCGCGGTGGCCTGGAAATCGAGCAGTACTTGAATCAAATTGGCTTGCGTCGTTTTGGTGACGTCGCCTGCGTGGTCAACGGTGCCTTTTATCTGTTCCTGTTTGGCTGTCGCGCGGACGGGCTGGAACCGGCATTGGGGAATATCTGCCGACTGGCCTGGCGCGATCTGTTCAGCGACTTCCAGATTCTCCCCGGCGCTGAAGCGTTGCCACGCGAGGACTTCCTCGCGGCAGCCTTGCTACCGCCCACGTTTCTTCTGGCAGAAGAGCGCACGGCCGGTAGCTCCGCCGAAGCCGCTGGGCGTGGCGCCTATTCGCCTCAACGCACCACACTTCCTATTACGGATCCCTGTTCATGAGTTATTCCGAGCTGATCCAGGTGATCGGCCTCAGCAGCCTGCTGACGCTGGCACTGATTATGGTACTGACCAGGTTTGGTCGCCATTTTCTGGCCTTCGTGCAGAGCCTCTTGCCTCCACGTTACCTGAAGTCCCGTGGTGTGCGTCGTCGCGCCTCTGCCCAGAGCGAGCCTCATGAGCCAGTATGAAGTCATTAACCCGGTGTCAGTGCGCGTCTGGCCGGGCCTGGGTCCCTGGAATCTGTATTTCATCCTCAAGTTCGTACTGCTGTGGGCTGGCTACCTGAACCTGCAGGTATTGCCCAACCTGGTGTTCGCTGCGGCATTGCTGCTGCCGTTGCCGCATCGTTATTTGCGCATCCTGCGCACGGTCATTGCGATCCCCGTGGGCGTTGCGCTGTTTTACCAGGACACCTGGCTGCCCCCCTTCGGCCGCCTGCTGGCCGAGCCTGGTGTGCTGGATTTCAGCGGCGCGTACGTGGTCGAGCTGGCGGGTCGTTTCATCGACTGGAACCTATGTGCGCTGCTGGCTGTGCTGGTGGTGGTCTATGCCTTCGTCCGTCACTGGCTGCGCCTGACCACCCTGAGCGTGCTGGGTTTGGCCTGGCTGGGCAGCGCCAATGTGCTGGCACTGCACACCAGCAGCGAGCCGGTCGCGGCGCCGGCCAGTGGCGCCTCCATGGCGGCGGTGAGCACGGCCGCCCCGGACAGCGCGACACTGGAAGCCTACCTGCAGAAGTTCTATAGCACCGAGGCCGGACGTCAGGTGGAGTTCAAGCCTGCGACTTCTGCCGTGCAGCCTTTTGACCTGTTGCTGATCAATATCTGTTCCATGGCCTGGGATGATCTGGAAGACGTGGGTCTGCGCGATAACACGCTGTTCCAGCAGATGGACGTGATTTTCGACAGCTTCAACTCGGCCACTTCCTACAGCGGCCCGGCAGCCATCCGCCTGTTGCGCGCCAGTTGTGGGCAGGTTCCGCACAGCCAGCTCTACGGCACCGCCCCGGAGCAGTGCATGTTGATGGACGATTTGAGCAAGCTGGGCTTTTCCAGTGAAGTGATGCTCAACCATACCGGGCAGTTCGAAGGCTTCCTTGATGAAGTCCGCGCCCAGGGTTCGTTGCCGGCCCCCACTGTCAGTACCAGCAAATTGCCGCGTGCACTGGTGGGCTTCGACGGTTCGCCGATCCTGCGCGATGCTCAGGTATTGGACACCTGGTGGAAGCACCGCGAAGCAGAAAAGAGCGATCGCGTGGCGCTGTTCTACAACACCACCACGTTGCATGACGGCAACCGTGCGTTGACCGCCGATGGCGGCACCAAAAGCAGTGATTACAAACCGCGTGCCCAGGGGCTGATCGACGACCTCAATGGCTTCATCAAACAGCTGGAGCTCAGTGGCCGTCGGGTGGTGGTGGTGATTGTGCCGGAGCATGGCGCGGCGCTGCACGGCGACCGCATGCAGATAGCCGGCATGCGCGAGATACCGAGCCAGTCCATCACTCACGTGCCGGTCGGCATCAAGCTGGTGGGCATGGGGCGCAACCCCAATGCCGCGCCACTGCACATCACCGAGCCGAGCAGTTTCCTGGCCCTGTCGGAACTCATCAGTCGCCTGTACAGCGCCCAACCCCAGGCGGATGGCCAGGGTCCCAGTTGGTCGGGCCTGCTGAGCAACCTGCCGCAGACGGCTGCAGTCTCCGAAAACGCAGGCACTGTAGTCGTCGACTACGCCGGAAAACCTTACATACGAATCAAGGAGAAAGCAGGATGGCTGCCCTACCCACAGCGCTTCAAGTGAAGGCCAGGGTGCAGTCGCGTGCGGATCGTGCCGATGACATCGCCCGCCTGAAACTGGAGCTTGAGCTGCCCGAACTGGACTACGTGGACATTTCTGCGCAGATCGAATTGCAAAAGGCCCTTCATCGCTGGCCGCTGCTGGCGGAGATGGAGCGCCAGCAACCGGCGGTCCTGCCGGTGATGCACACGTCCGAACTCGAGACGCTGTCGTGACCGCCCTTAGTCTGCGTGGTCTGCGCGGCGGTGTCGGCACCAGCTCGTTGCTGGCGGCCACAGGTCATGCATTGCATAGTCTTGGCGAACGTGTGCTGCTGGTCGACATGTGCCCGGAGAACCTGCTTCGCCTGCACTTCGGCGTCAGCGTCAGCGAATCCGGCGGCTGGGCGCGCGCCATGATCGACGGTGTGGGCTGGAACACCCAGGCCTGGACCGTGGAGCCGGGATTGAACGTGTTGCCTTATGGCTTCCTGAAACTGGAAGAGCAGGCTCAAATCGAGCAATACCTGCTCAAGGAACCGAAACTGTGGCGCCGCCGACAGGCCAGCCTTGCCGAACACTTTGACTGGATCCTGTTCGATGTGCCCTTGCGATTGCCCGGTCATGCGCGTGTCGGGCCCTGTGCGTTGCGCCTGCGGATTGTCGAGGCGGATGCCGCCTGCCACGTGCTGTTGCAGCAGGAAGAAGCCCCCAGCGAGCATCTGCTGGTCAACCGCTTCGACCCTGTCAGCCAATTGCAGCGCGACCTGCTACTGATCTGGCGCAAACAATATGGTGCTCGCCTGTTGCCACTTAGCGTGCATCAGGATGAAGCCATGCGCGAAGCCTTGGCGTTCAAGAAACCGGTGGGAGCTTATGCCGACGCCAGCCTGGCTGCCCAGGATGTGTTGAGCCTGGCCATCTGGTGCCTGACCCGACGTTTGGAGCCGGTATGATCGCCCGCGTTTTCCCTTATGCTCACCTGCGTCGGCGCTATGACTGTGCGCCGCCCGTTGCGTTGCTGCTGGCGACAATGAGCGCCCTGGCATGGCTGCTGTTGCGCCTGGAGTCACCGAACTGGCGCGCTGTGCTCGATCAGCCCAAGCGCTGGTATCCGCAACTGAGCAACAAGGCACCGAGCCTGGGCGACCCGTTGCGCTATGCGGTGCAAAGCCTCTGGCTGCTGCTGGTTCGCCCGGCCAGGCCGCAGGCGTGGACGTTGGCGACCCCAGCCTGGCTCAAGGCCGTCGGGGCGCTGTACCTGCGGCTGTGGACCCGGATCGGCAAGGCGCTGGAAGCATTGCCCGTGCGCGCCGAGGCCAGCCAGCAGATTCGCCAGAGCAGCCATTGGTGGAAAGGCCTGGACCGTCGCAGCCAACGATTGGTCAACGCGGCCATTGGTGTCGTCGCCTTTATTTTGACGTTGCTGTGCATCACCGAGCCCTTCGGCTACGTCGCCCAGCTGGTGTTCGTCGTGCTGCTGTGGGGGCTGGCCATGCTGGTGCGGCGGGTTCCGGGGCGCTTTCCGACGTTGCTGATGGTGGTGTTGTCGACCATCGTCTCGTGCCGTTACCTGTGGTGGCGCTACACCTCGACCCTGAACTGGAACCAGCCGCTGGACCTGGCGTGCGGGATGATCCTGCTGGTGGCCGAAACGTATTCCTGGGTGGTGCTGATCCTGGGGTACATCCAGACGTGCTGGCCCTTGGGCCGCAAACCGGCGCCGCTGCCGCGCGACACGCGCCAGTGGCTCAGCGTCGACCTGTTGATCCCGACCTACAACGAAGACCTGTCAATCGTGCGGAGTACCGTGTACGCGGCCATGGGCATCGATTGGCCGGCCGACAAGCTGAACATCTACATTCTCGACGACGGCAAACGCGAGAGTTTCCGCCAGTTCGCCGCTGAAGTAGGCGTGGGCTACATCACGCGCAGCGACAATCGTCACGCCAAGGCCGGTAACCTCAACCACGCGCTGAAGCAACTGAACAGCGAACTGGTCGCCATTTTCGACTGTGACCACATACCTGTGCGCTCATTTCTGCAACTGACCACCGGGGGCTTTTTGCAGGATCCGAAACTGGCGCTGGTGCAGACTCCGCACCATTTCCTGTCACCGGACCCCTTTGAACGCAACCTCGATGTGTTCCGCCAGCACCCCAACGAAGGCGAGCTGTTCTACGGGTTGATTCAGGACGGCAACGACATGTGGAACGCGGCGTTTTTCTGCGGCTCATGCGCGGTGCTGCGGCGCACCGCGCTGGACGCGATCGGCGGCTTTGCCGTCGAGACCGTTACCGAAGACGCCCACACGGCGCTACGCCTGCACCGCAACGGTTGGAACTCGGCCTATATCAAGGTGCCGCAAGCGGCTGGCCTGGCAACCGAGAGCCTGTCAGCGCACATTGGCCAGCGCATTCGCTGGGCCCGTGGCATGGCGCAGATCTTTCGCACCGACAACCCCTTGTTCGGAAAAGGCCTGAGCTTCTTCCAGCGCATCTGCTACGCCAACGCGATGATGCACTTTTTGGCCGGCCTGCCGCGCCTGGTGTTTCTGCTGGGGCCGCTGGCGTTTTTGTTCCTGCATGCCTACATCATCTACGCCCCGGCGCTGATGATCCTGCTGTACGTGCTGCCGCACATGATCCACGCAAGTCTCACCAACTCGCGGATGCAGGGCGCCTTTCGTCGGACGTTCTGGGGTGAGGTGTACGAGACCGTGCTGGCCTGGTACATCGCGCGTCCCACCACCGTGGCACTGTTCAACCCCAGCAAGGGCAAGTTCAACGTCACCGCCAAGGGCGGCCTGATGGAGCACAACCAGTTTGACTGGAAAATCGCCCAGCCGTACTTGCTCCTGTCGTTGCTGAACATTGCCGGCCTGGGTGCTGCCATCTGGCGTCTGATCTGCGGGCCCCGCGACGAGATCGTCACCGTTGTGGTGAGCGTTCTCTGGGTGGTCTACAACCTGGTGATCATCGGGGGCGCCATGGCGGTCGCCGCTGAAGCGCGCCAGGTTCGCCAGACCCACCGTGTACATGTCAAGTTACCCGCTGCAGTGCGCCTTGAAAGTGGTCACTCTTACCCAGGCATGTTGCAGGATTATTCCGACGGTGGCGCAGGCATCCAGCTCGACACCTCGCTGTCGCTGGCGGTGGGCGGGAGCATCTCGCTGATTATGAAGCGCGGTACTCGTGAATTCCTGTTCCCGGGCTATATCTGCCGCAGCCACAAGACCTTCATCGGCATCAGCTTCACCGGCCTCAATGCACAACAGAAAATCGACTTTGTGCAGTGCACGTTCGCCCGCGCCGATGCCTGGCTCAACTGGGACGAGCATTTCACCCCGGATCGCCCGCTGCGCAGCTTTTTGGACATCGTCAAACTGGGCGGCACCGGTTACTACCGCCTCTACGAATACCTGCCTGCCTGGATCCGCCGCATCGCCGGCCCGCCTTTGCGAATGTTGCGCTGGTTGGCCAGTTTCCTGCCGCGCATGCCGGCGGCTGCCCCCATTCCCAACTCCCGATCAGTGAGCGCACCATGAGCCGCTACTTCAGCAAATCCCTTGTGGCCAGTCTGGCGCTCCTGGCCGCCGGTTGCGCCCAGGCCGCCATCGCACTTGCGCCTGTCGCGCCAGCCGCGGTCAGCAACGTACCGAGCTGGAGCACCGCGTACAGCTTCGAACAGCTGGGCCGTCCCGCCGACAGCCTGTTGCTGGGCATCCACAATAGCGACCAGATCGAATTCAGCCTGCGCCGCGATCGCATCGCCAGTGATGCGAAACTGCAGCTGGAGTACACGCCGTCGCCTTCGCTGCTGCCACAGGTCTCGCATTTACGCGTGTACCTCAACGACGTGCTGATGAGCGTTGTGCCGATCGAGAAGGACCAATTGGGTAAGAGGGTCAACCAGTCGCTAGCCCTCGACCCGCGTCTGATTTCGGACTTCAACCGCGTACGCCTGGAGTTCGTCGGCCACTACACCGATATCTGCGAAGAACCGGCCAACAGCGCGCTCTGGTTGAACGTGGGGCGCAGCAGCCAGATCCAGTTGCAGGAGCAGGGACTCACGCTCAAGAACGACCTGGCCTATTTCCCGATGCCTTTCTTCGACACTCGAGGCCAGGACAAGCCGGTCCTCAATTTGGTCTTCGCCGATGCGCCGACCCTGGGCGAGCAGCGTGCAGCCGGTATCCTGGCATCCTATTTCGGCAGCCAGGCCGCTTGGCGTGGTGCGCAGTTCCCCGTGCTGTTCGACCAGCTACCGCCCGCCGATGAACACCATCGCACCCAGTCGGCCATTGTCTTCGCCACCAACGATCATCGCCCGTCCTTCCTGGCTGACACAAACAAGTTTCCGGTGGTGGATGCGCCCGTTGTGCAGATGATCGACAACCCGCAGGATCCCTACAGCAAGGTGTTGCTGGTGTTGGGTCGCAACGACGATGACCTGGCTGTGGCTGCCCGCGCCCTGGCCTTGGGCGCAGGCGCGTTTCGTGGCTCGAACGTGACCGTCAACAAGGTCGAGCAGCTCAAGCCTCGGGTGCCTTATGACGCACCGAACTGGATGCGCACGGATCGCACGGTACGCTTCGCCGAGTTGATCAAGTACCCCGAGCAGCTTCAGGCCAACGGTCTGCAGCCACGGCCCATCACGGTGGACGTGAATCTGCCGCCTGACCTGTTCGTCTGGCGTAACCAGGGGATTCCGCTGCAAACCAAGTTCCGTTATACGCCACCGTCGGTCAACGATGACTCGCGCTTGACCATCAGCCTGAACAACCAGTTCATCACCAGCCTGCCGTTGCAAAGCAAGACCGACAGCCGTCTGGAGGAGCTGCGCCTGGCGGTGTTGTCCAACGAGTCGGCTAACCTCAGCGACAAGCTGCTGGTGCCAGCGCTGAAGATTGGCGACCGTAACACCCTGCGTTTTGACTTCAACTTCACCAGCACCTCCAGCGGTGCCCAGCGCGACCGTTGCCAGACTTCGCTGCCGGTGAACAACCAGGCCGTGATCGATGAAGAGTCGACCATTGACTTGTCCGGCTACCATCACTACATCGCCATGCCCGACCTGCGCGCCTTTGCCCGAGGCGGTTTTCCATACAGCCGGATGGCTGACCTGTCGGAAACCCTGGTGATGGTCCCGGCCCGCAGTCGCCCTGTGCAACTGAGCACGCTGTTCGAGACCATTGCTGGAATCTCTGCGCGCTCAGGTCTGCCAGCGTTTGGCCTGCGGCTCTCGGACAACTGGGACGACGCGAGGGCAGATGTCGATCTGCTGGTATTCGGCGCCATGACGCCGGGCGTGGGCGATGGTGCCGATGCCAATCTGGTGCTGGACAAGACGCGTGCCTGGCTACTCAAACCGTCCAATGAGCAAAGCGGCAAGTCGGCCCGCGTCGGCCAGTTCAGCGATGAGCGCGATCTGGGTGCCAACCGCGTTGAAGTCAGCGCCCATGCACCGATCGCCGCCATCGTCGGCTTGCAGTCGCCGTATCACCCACAGCGCAGCATTGTGGCCTTGCTGGCCAGCGATGACGCCGATTACCAACTGCTGCGCGACACCTTGGGCGACACTGCGAAAATAGACGCCGTTACCGGTTCCGTGGCGCTGATCCGCAGCAGTGGCGTCGGCAGCAGTTGGGTAGGCCAGCAGTACTTCGTCGGCCACCTTCCGTGGTGGCTGTTGCTTTGGTTCCAATTGTCCGAGCACCCGATCCTGCTGGCGGCCATGGCCACCATCAGTGTGCTGCTGACGGCTTTCCTGCTGTGGCGTGCACTGCGTTGGGCTGCCCGTCGTCGCCTGGCTGGTCAGGAGTAGTCGGGTGAAAGCCTTCCTCGCGCAGGCTTTGATCGCGATCATCGTCGCGCCTGGCTTTGCCGGTGCCGCGGAATGCGCTTGGCCGGCCTGGCAGAATTATCGCCAGGCCATGCTTAGCCCGGACGGACGGGTCATTGACCATTCCTCGGAGCAGTTGATCTCCACGTCTGAAGGACAGAGCTACGGGCTGTTTTTCGCCCTGCTGGGCAATGACCGTAAAAGCTTCGCCCAGGTGCTGAGCTGGACCCAGGACAACCTGGCCGGTGGAGACCTTAACCGCCAGCTTCCGGCGTGGCAGTGGGGTCGTGACAAAGCTGGCCGCTGGCAAGTACTGGATAGCAACAATGCCACCGACGCCGATTTGTGGATCGCCTATAGCCTGCTGGAAGCCGGGCGTCTGTGGCATGAACCGACTTACCTGACATTGGGCCGCAACCTGCTCTGGCGCAGTGCTGCGCAAAGCCTGCGCACGCTACCGGGCCTGGGCCTGATGCTGTTGCCCGGCAACGTCGGGTTCGACAAAGCCGAGGGTTGGCGTTTGAACGCCAGCTATCTGCCACCGCAATTGCTGGCACGCTTCGCCCAGGAAGCACCGATTTGGGCGGAACTGGCCAGCAACACCGAGCGTCTGCTGATCGAAAGTACGCCCAAGGGCCTGGCATCCGACTGGCAACTGTGGAAAGCCGGTCAGGGTTGGGCCGTGGACAGCCAGAAGGGCAGTGTTGGAAGCTATGACGCCATACGCGTCTACCTCTGGCTGGGCATGCTGGACAAAGACGCGCCGGGGCGCGCCGGGTTGATTGAGCACTTCAAACCCATGCTGGACCTGACTGCGCGGCTGGGCCATGTGCCGGAAGCAGTCGACACAACCACCGGCCTCGACAAGGGCACCGCCCCGGTCGGCTTCAGTGCCGCATTGCTGCCGTTGCTGGCCGCAAGCCCGGACAGTGCGGGTGCCCTCAAGGCTCAACGCCAGCGCCTGCAACAACAGCCGCCCTTGGCGGATGCCTATTACAACCAGTCGCTGACGCTGTTCGGGCAGGGCTGGGACCAACAACGCTATCGCTTCGATAAAAATGGACGCCTCGTGCCAAACTGGACTGCCGCATGCACAAATTGACCGGTTTTGGGCTGCTGTTGAGCAGTGTTTGTGGGGTCGCCCTGGGTCAGCCTCTCAGCCCGCCCGACCAGCAGCAATGGCTGCTGGAGCAGGTCCGCATTGGTGAGGCTCTGCACCGCGAAGACCTGGTGCATGACTCGCTGGCTCGTCTGGAGCTGATCGCCCCGGACAATCTGCTGGTGAAAGTCGTTGAAGTCCGCCAGGCACTGCTGCAAAAGAACCCGCCGGAAGCCGAACGCCTGGTCGCCCAACTGCGCCAGCAGGCGCCAGGCACTGCGGCCCTGCGTCAGGCCGAGAGCTTGCTGAAAATGCACAGCACCGATGGTCAGCGGGCCCTGCAGGAGGCGCGCCTGCTGGCCGTCGCCGGCCGTTCCGAAGACGCGGTCAAAGCCTATCGGCAATTGTTCGGCGATGACATGCCGGACTTTGCCACGGCCCTGGAATACCTGAACGTGCGTAGCGGCATCAAGGCTGAGCGCCCGGTCGTGATAGAGCAGTTACGCGAATTGGACCGGCAGTATCCCGGTAATGCCTCGCTGCGCCAGACCTTGGTCGGCCTGTTGTTTGCCGAAAAACGTGATCCCGAGGCGCTGGACGTCCTGCATCAATTGGCGGGCGATCCGAACGCCAGCAACAACGCGGCCGAACGCGAATACAACTATTGGCTCAAGCAGCCGGTAGGGCCCGAAACCGCGCAGGGCTGGCGGACTTTTCTGAAGTTCTACCCCTACACCAGCTTGCACGCTGACTCGACCCGACAGTTGCAAGGGCAGGAGCAATACCTGGCTGATCCGGCCTGGCAGGCCGGAGTCAAAGGCAAGGCATTGCTCGACGCCGGCGACAACGTCGGCGCTGAAGCCAGTTTGCGTCAGGCGATCAAGCGTTATCCGCAAGACTCCAGCCTGCTCGGTTCGCTGGGTATCGCGCAGATGCGCCAGAACAAGAACGAAGCGGCCTACAACACGTTCGTCCAGGCCTCGGCCATCGAGCAGGACACCTCCTGGATGACCAAGTGGCAGGATCTCAAGGCCGCCAACTACCAGTGGATGCTGTTGCAAAAGGGTGATGAAGCCCTTGAGCGAAAGGATTATCCCGCCGCGAAAAAATGGTACCGGCAGGCGGACAAAGCCAGGCCGAACGATCCTGCGTCGCTGATAGGCCTGTCCTATGTTGCCCGTGGCGAGTCCGATGACATCACCGCAGAAGCTCTGTTGGTACGGGCGCGTAAGCTCGATCCGAGCAACGCAAGCGTGGTGCGTGCGATGGTCCGCCTGTACCAGTCGCAATCACCGGAAAAGGCCGAGCACTACCTCGACAGCCTGACGCCCAAGGAGCAGCAAGAGTTCCAAAGCGTGCGTCGGGGGCTGACGCTGGATCGCCTCAACGCGCAGGCCGATGACGCCACCCGACGCAGCGATTGGGCGCAGGTCACGGTAGCCTTGAGCAAGGCTCGAGTGCTGGACCCGGACAATCCCTGGCTGGTGTACCGCTTGGCCAATGCCCAGCGCGAACTGGGCCTCAAGGCCGAGGCCGATCAAAGCTTCCACTGGCTGTTACAACGTCAGGGCCAGAACACCGAGGCGCGTTATGCCCACGGGCTGTTTCTGGCCAATGGTGAACGTGACGGCGATGCCATGGGCAGTCTGCAACAGATCCCCCGTGCCGCCTGGAGCGACAACATGAACGAGTTGTGGGCACGCCTGCAGCGTCGCCAGTTACTCGCGAAGGCCCGGACACTACGCGACGGCGGCCATGAGGCCGAGGCCGAAGCGCTGCTGATGCGCGCGCCGACTACTGACGACTACCTGACCCTGGCCGACTGGGCCCAGCAGCGTGGCGACTTGGCGCAGGCGGAAAGCCGCTACCGCAAGGTGCTGGCCAGCGCGCCGAAAAATACCGAGGCCCAACTGGGCCTGAGCGAAGTGCTGATCGCCCGCGGTCAGCCGAACGCCGCCAAGGCCAGCCTTATGGCAGTAACTGCGCCAGTACCGGCCGATGCGTCGTTCCAGCGCCGCTTGGCCAATGCCTGGGCGTCGCTGGGCGACAAGACGCGGGCGAACGCGCTGTTCGCGCAGTTGCTCAAGACCCCGCAAAGTGATCCGCTGGTCTATCGGGATGCGGCGCGTCTGCTGTCCCGAGAAGAGCCGCAGCGGGCTCTGGATGACTATGCGCGCAGTATGGGCGCGGCAAAGATGATTGAACCGCAACAGGCCGAGCCGCGAGACAACCGTGCCATGACCTTGGCCAGCCGTGCCAAGGACAGCGATGGCTGGTTGCAGCGCAGCATCCGCAGCGACATCGACGAGCTGTACCAAAAGCAGAACCCGACGGTGAACCTTTACCATGACCTCGCCTGGCGCACCGACAACAGCTCATCGGGGGTCTCGGACCTGACCACCCAGACCACCATCCTGCGCATCGACGCGCCGGTGGCGCAAGGGCAGGGTTTCGTCCAGGCCGAAGACATCAATCTGGATGTCAGCAACTTTGCCAGCACTGACCAGTTCGGCTTGTGCGCGGTGGTGCAGGGGGGCTGTGCCACCACTTCGCAGAGCGTGCGCGGCACCCTGCTGGGCATGGGCTGGCACGATGATCGCTGGGCTTTTGACCTTGGCCATACGCCACAAGAATTCACGGTGTCCAACTGGGTGGGCGGTGTCACCTACAGCGGTGACTGGAGCAGCGTGGGTTACCGCCTCACGGCATCGCGGCGGCCGCTGACCAACTCACTGGTGTCGTATGCCGGTGCGGTCGATCCGGTCACCGGAACCAAGTGGGGCGGCGTTACGGCCAACGGCTTCACCCTGGGACTGAGCCATGACCAAGGCGGCAATGATGGGGTGTGGGCAAGCCTGAGCAGCCATTGGTTAATGGGTCAGAACGTTGAGAACAACCAGCGGCGCACAGCCATGGGCGGCTATTACTATCGCCTGGTGGAGCACGCCGACGAACGTCTGCGCACTGGCCTGACCCTGATGTACATGGGATACGACAAGGACTTAAGCGAACTCACCCTCGGCCAGGGCGGTTACTACAGCCCACAGCAATACTACTCGGTCAGCGTGCCGGTGAACTATGCCTGGCGCAACGCTGACTGGTCGGCCTTGCTCGAAAGCTCGGTGGGCTGGTCGTTCGCGAAAATCGACGGCTCTGACCTCTACCCTAAAGACAACCGCGAAGGCGAACTGCAAAACCTGCTGGCGCAATCGAATCAGACTCTGGTGGACAGCCCGTCCCTGACCAAGAGTGGCAGTAGCAGCAACGGCGTCAACTTCCGTGTCCAGGGCCTCGTGGAGCGTCGCCTTTCCGACAACCTGGTGCTGGGTACTGGTATCACTTGGCAACACAGCGAAGGCTACGCCCCGAGTCGGGCCTTGCTTTACTTGCGCTACACGTTTGACCCTTGGCAAGGCAATCTGCCGCTACCGGTGGAGCCGATCTCGCCTTATGCGGATATGCGCTAGAGCGCTACCTGCACTTTTATAACGCGGTATGCGTCACAACGCGCACCAGTCGGAGGCGGCGCAATGGTCTTTTGCCTCCGTTAGCTCAAGCGTCGACAATCCTTTATAGCTCAGGAGCCAGGGTTTCCACATGGGAGAAGTCTCCCGCTGGCGACTGGCACAAAGGCTGCAAGGTTCGCATCAGGTTCACCTGGAACGTATTCGTGTGGACAGCCCCCTCGGTCAACGACGATCGATTGGCCGATCAGGTTATGGGCAACATCGGTGCATCAGGCATGGACGTCTGGTTTTAACACCGTAAAAGAACAGGCAAAGGCGCCTGGAACCGAAAGGTTTCAGGCGTTTTTTTTTGCTTTTTTAACCGTGATTGGCTTCGGAGGCCGGTATGAAAACAGCCGCACAATTGCTGAAACTGAAGGTCGTGCAAAACCAGCAGGTGCATAGCATCGCGCCAGACCAAATGGTGCTTGAAGCGCTGAAGATAATGGCCGAAAAAAATGTGGGTGCTCTACCTGTCATAGAGGAGGGGCAGGTGGTCGGTGTAATCAGCGAACGCGACTATGCGCGCAAAGTCGTTCTACAGGGGCGCTCTTCGGTCGGTACGCCGGTCAGGGCCATCATGAGTGCGCCCGTCGTGACGGCAGACAGTCAGCAGAGCATCGAGCGTTGCATGGCGGTCATGACCGACAGTCATCTGCGCCATCTACCGGTAGTGGAAGGCGACCAACTGATTGGCCTGTTGTCGATTGGTGATCTGGTGAAAGAAGCCATCGCCGAGCAGGCCGACCTGATCCGGCAACTGGAACACTACATTCGCGGACATTAAAGCGACCACGGGCGAGGTGGATCCAGGGCTTATCGGTACATGAAGTTTTCAAATGCGCTGCCCGTCGGGCAGGTATTAATCGGGGAGCATTTGATATGGCCAAGTTAAGCACGGCACAACGTATCGTCATCGGCTTTGCAATTGCGCCGTTGGTACTGACAGGCCTGGCGTTTTATGCGTTGCACGATCTGGCAACGCTCAAGGAACAGGCAATGGTCATCGTCAAACAAGACTGGCCGAAAATCGATCCGATCATGGTCATTGCCACCGGTGTACGGGACAACGCCAGGAACACCCGGGATTTGCTGATCGATAAAGACAATCAGCAAGCGCAACAGGCCATCGATGCCCCCAAAAAGCGCATCAGCCAGGCACTCGAAACGCTTGAGCCGTTGTTCGACCGACCGGAAGGCAAGGCCGCCTATGTGGCCCTGAAAAAGAATCGCGAGGCTTACGTCGCCGCGTTCACCCAGGTGCAGGTGTTGATCAGGCAAGGCGCCTTTGATGCCGCGATGGCGCAGTTGAAACAGCACGTCATCCCCGCCGAACAGCAGGTTTATAAAAGCCTGGATGCCCTGATGGCGCTGCAAGGGCAGATCTTCGCCGATCGTGAAAGGTCGGCGCAGGCCCTGTACAGCGATGCACGGCTGAATATGCTGGGGTTGCTGGTTTTCTGCCTGGCCTCGGTCATCGCCGCGGCGGTCATCGTGACGCGCAGTGTCACCCGGCCCTTGGGTGGCGAACCCGATGATGCTGCGCGGGTATTGAGTCAAATCGCGCAGGGCGACCTGACGATTCAAGTGCCAGTGAATGCCAATGCCGACGGTAGCGTGATGATGAACATGTACCAGATGCAGCAAAGCTTGAATGCGATGGTTAAACACATCGCGGCGTCGGTCGATCGGGTGGCCAGTTCGTCCGAAGAACTGAGCGCGGTCAGTAGCCAGACCCGTAACAGTTTGCAGTTGCAGGGCCTGGAGATCGAGCAGGCTGCGGCGGCGGTCAATCAAATGACGGCGGCTGTCGACGAGGTCGCACGCAATGCGGTCAGCACCAGCGAGGCGTCCCGGGTGTCCGAGCAAACCGCGCTACGCGGCCGTGAGCACGTTCAGGAAACGGTGGCCTCAATAGCTGCGCTGGCGGACGGCATGACGGATACCTCGGAGCGTATCCAGCAATTGGCCGTACGTGTGCAAGGCATCAGCACGGTGCTGGAGGTGATTCGCAGTATTGCCGAGCAAACCAATTTGCTGGCCCTCAACGCGGCGATTGAAGCGGCCCGGGCCGGTGATGCCGGACGTGGTTTCGCGGTGGTCGCCGACGAGGTGCGGGCGCTGGCCCATCGTACTCAGGTGTCGACCGAGGAAATCGAGCAGATGATTGGCAATATTCGGCTTGATACCGGGCACGCGGTGACCGCCATGCACAGCAGCGGTCACCTGGTGCAGACGACCCTGGAAGTCGCACAACGCTCCGGCGAGGCACTGGAAGAGATCACCCGGTCGATCTCGCAGATCAATGAACGCAACATGATGATCGCCAGTGCCACGGAGGAGCAGGCCTTGGTGGCGCGTGAGGTGGATCGCAATCTGGTGGGCATTCGTAACGTGTCCGAACAGGTTTCGCTGGGTGCCCGGCAGACCCACACAGCCGGTCTGGAGTTGGCGCAGATGGCAGGAGCACTGCACCAGACAGTGGCGCGTTTCAAAATCTAGGCAGGCATGGGGCAGGGTAGCGGGTCTTTGCATCCGGGTGCATTTCAAGCTCGATGTTAAAAAATGTTATTTTAAAAAAATACTTCACATATTCTGTTCATTGGGGGATTATCCGTTCAACTTGATGGAGTACCCCCCATGAATAACAAGAATGTCGGTGTTGTCGGTCTGGGCGCGATGGGCCTGGGCATTGCCCGCTCGCTGTTGCGCAGCGGTTTTAATGTGCATGCCTGCGATGTACGAGCGGCGGTGACTGAACAGTTTGCCGGGGAGGGCGGCGTGGCTTGCGCATCCCCGGCGCATATGGCCGGTGAGTGTGAAGTCATCATTACCGTTGTGGTGAATGCCGAGCAGACCGAGACCGTCTTGTTCGGCGAAGGCGGTGCCGTGGCCGCGCTGCGTCCTGGCAGTCTGGTGATCGGCTGCGCCACCGTGGCCCCCACCTACGCTGTCGATCTTGGTCAGCGCCTGGCCGAGAAGGGCCTGTTGTATCTGGATGCGCCGATCTCCGGTGGCGCGGCCAAGGCTGCTGCAGGTGAGATGACCATGATGACTTCCGGCCCGGCCGACGCTTATGCCAAAGCCGAGGCGATTCTTGCGGGCATGGCCGGCAAGGTCTATCGCCTGGGTGACGTCCATGGCCTGGGCTCGAAGGTCAAGATCATCAACCAGCTCCTCGCCGGGGTGCATATCGCGGCCTCTGCCGAAGCCATGGCGTTGGGGTTGCGTGAAGGGGTTGATGCCGATGCGCTTTACGAGGTGATCACGCATAGCGCCGGTAACTCCTGGATGTTCGAAAACCGCGTGCCGCACATTCTCAAGGCCGACTACACGCCGTTGTCCGCGGTGGATATTTTTGTCAAGGACCTGGGCCTGGTGCTGGATACCGCGCGCGCCAGCAAATTCCCGCTGCCACTGTCGGCCACCGCCCACCAGATGTTCATGCAGGCTTCCAGTGCAGGTTTCGGCCGCGAGGACGACTCGGCAGTGATCAAGATCTTCCCGGGCATCACCTTGCCAACTGCCAAGACCGAGCCTGTTTGAGGAACGCACCATGAGCACACGTCCATTGCTGGGCTGCATCGCCGATGATTTCACCGGTGCCACCGACCTTGCCAACATGCTGGTGCGTGGCGGTATGCGCACCGTACAAAGCATCGGTATCCCGAGCAGCGAAGTCGCTGCCGGGATCGACGCCGATGCGATCGTCATTGCCCTGAAGTCGCGTACCACACCGGTCGCCGAGGCAATCGAACAGTCCCTCGCGGCGCTGACCTGGCTACGTGAACAAGGCTGCGAGCAGATCTTCTTCAAGTACTGCTCGACGTTCGACTCAACGAAGGCCGGCAATATCGGCCAGGTCAGCGAAGCGCTGCTGGCGGCGCTGGGCAGTGACTTCACCCTCGCGTGCCCGGCGTTCCCGGAGAATGGCCGGACGATCTTTCGCGGTCACTTGTTTGTTCAGGATCAACTCCTCAGCGAGTCGGGCATGCAGCATCATCCGTTGACGCCGATGACCGATGCCAACCTGGTTCGGGTCCTGCAATCGCAGACCAGCCTGAACGTCGGCCTGTTGCGCTACGACAGCATTGCCCAAGGGGCCGAACAGGTTCGCGTACGTATCGCCGAATTGCGGGCTCAAGGTGTCGGCATCGCGATCGCCGATGCGCTGTCGGACCGTGATTTGTACACGTTGGGCACGGCTTGCGCTGACCTGCCGTTGCTGACCGGAGGTTCGGGGCTGGCCCTGGGTTTACCGGAAAACTTCCGTCGCGCCGGAAAGTTGCGCGACCTTGATGCGTCGAAACTGGCCATGGTCTGCGGTGGTGAAGTGGTGTTGGCCGGTAGCGCCTCGGTGGCAACTAACGGGCAAGTGGCAGCCTGGCTCGAAGCCGGTCGGCCGGCTTTGCGTATCGATCCACTGGCGTTGGCCGCCGGTGAGCCCGTCGTTGCGCAAGCCTTGAGCTTCGCCCGTGATAACAAGGACACCGTATTGATCTATGCCACCAGTTCGCCGGAAGAGGTCAAGGTGGTGCAACAGCAGTTGGGCGTCGAACAGGCTGGCAGTCTGGTGGAAAATGCCTTTGGCGAAATCGCCCGGGGTCTGCGCCAGAGCGGCGTGCGGCGCTTCGTGATTGCCGGTGGTGAAACCTCAGGCGCTGTGGTTCAGGCGTTGGGCGTGCAACTGCTGCGGATCGGCGCGCAGATCGATCCGGGAGTGCCGGCGACGGTCAGCAGTACGGCTGAACCTCTGGCGTTGGCACTCAAGTCGGGCAACTTCGGTGGCCGCGACTTCTTCAGCAAAGCCTTGAAGCAGTTGGCCCAGGCTGGAGGTGAGGAATGAGCTGCGCAATGAGCAATGAAAACGCCTTGCGCGAAGAAATCTGTGAGGTTGGCCGCAGCCTTTACGGGCGGGGATATACCGTCGGCAGCGCCGGCAATATCAGTGCACGTCTGGACGATGGTTGGTTGATCACACCGACTGACGTCTGCCTCGGGCGCCTTGATCCTGCGACGATCGCCAAGGTCAATCTGGCCGGCGAGTGGGTATCCGGTGACAAACCCTCGAAGACCCTGGCGCTGCATCGCCAGGTCTACGACCGCAACCCGAGTGTGGGCGGCGTGGTTCACACCCATTCCACCCACTTGGTGGCATTGACCCTGGCGGGTGTCTGGCAGCCAGACGACATCCTGCCACCGCTGACGCCGTATCAGGTCATGAAAGTCGGGCATATCCCGTTGATTGGCTATCAGCGACCCGGCTCGCCGAAGGTTGCCGAACAGGTCGCACGGCTGGCCAACAGCGTTCGCGGTGTGATGCTTGATCGGCTTGGCCCGGTGGTCTGGGAGAGTTCGGTTTCCAAGGCCAGCTACGCCCTGGAAGAACTCGAGGAAACCGCACGGCTCTGGCTGATGAGTAATCCCAGGCCCGAGCCGCTCGATCAGGCGGCGCTGGACGAGCTGCGAGAGACTTTCGGTGTGCACTGGTAGTGCGCTGAATTTTTTAAAACGACAGAACACGACAGATTGATAACGCAGGCCCTGTCCGGGAGACGTGCAACGACTCTCGATGGCCCCGGCTTGTCTGAAAAACAATAACAACAGGAAATCCAAGCATGACTCTCCTTCACTGCGGCATTTTCAGATCCAGTGGCAGAACCGCTTCGTTCACCCGGCGCGGAGGGGTTCTGAAATGAGCCCGTTAATCCTGATGGTGACCGCAGGGGTGGGCATCGCGCTGTTGTTGTTCCTGGTGCTCAAGTATAAATTCCAGCCCTTCGTCGCCTTGATGCTGGTGAGCATTCTGGTAGCACTGGTGGCCGGGGTGAAGCCGGCCGATCTGGTCGCCACCATAGAAGGCGGCATGGGCAAGACCCTGGGCCATATCGCGATCATCATTGCCCTGGGCGCGATGATCGGGCGGATCATCGAGCTCTCCGGCGGTGCCGAGGCACTGGCCAAGACATTGATCACCCGTTTCGGTAATCGGCGTACGCCCCTGGCGCTGACGATTGCCGGCTTCATGGTCGGAGTGCCGGTGTTCTTCGAAGTTGGTGTGATCATCCTCATGCCGCTGGCCTATAGCGTCGCTCGCAGTGCGCGTAAGCCGCTGTTGGTGTTCGCGCTGCCGATGTGCGCGGCCTTGTTGACCGTACACGCCTTTCTGCCGCCACACCCGGGCGCAGTGGCCGCTGCCAGCCAGTTGGGCGCCGACCTCGGCCGCGTGCTGATGTTCGGTCTGCCGCTGACTGCGTTCCTTTGCTATGTCGGCTACCGCGTAGCCGGGCGGATGACCCGTCGGGTGTACCCGATGACCGACGATATTCGTGCCGAGGTCTACGGTCCGCATGTCACCAATGAAGATCTGGCCGCCTGGTCCAATGGCAACGGCAAGAGCACTGTGCAAGCTGCCGTGGCCGTGTCGCACATGGGCCTGGAAGAGTCCACCAGCAGCATCGTCTCCAAGTTGCCGTCGGCACCGCCGCCGGGTTTTGGCCTGATCGTCAGCCTGATCCTGTTGCCGATCATGCTGATTCTGCTGGGCACCCTGGCCACCTCGCTGCTGCCTGCCGAATCGACCCTGCGCGGGATCATGACCGTGCTCGGCGCGCCGCTGGTAGCGCTGCTGATCGATACCTTGCTGTGTGCCTGGTTGCTGGGTTCGCGTCGGGGCTGGAGTCGCACTCAGGTGTCCGATGTGATCGGTTCGGCCTTGCCCGGTGTCGCGATGGTGATCCTGATTGCCGGCGCCGGCGGTGTATTCGGCAAGGTACTGGTGGATACCGGAATCGGTGCCGTGGTCTCCGATATGCTGCGTACCACCGGTCTACCGGTGCTCGCGCTGGGCTTTCTGCTGACCATGCTGTTGCGGGCGGTGCAGGGTTCGACCACCGTGGCGCTGGTGACCACCGCCGGCATTATCAGCCCGCTGATCGCGACCCTCAGCCTCACCCCGAACCATATGGCCTTGCTGTGCCTGGCCATGGGCGGTGGCGGGTTGGCCATGTCCCATATCAATGATGCCGGTTACTGGATCTTCACCAAGCTGGCCGGGCTGAATGTCGCCGACGGCTTGCGTACCTGGACGCTACTGACCACCTTGCTCGGTACGTTGGGTTTCGGTATTACCTTGCTGATCTGGCCGTTTGTCTAACCCCTTATCCTGGGAGCTACCATGCCTCGTTTTGCTGCAAACCTCAGCATGCTCTACCCGGAACATGAGTTTCTGGATCGCTTCGCCGCTGCTGCTGCCGATGGTTTCGAGGCGGTGGAGTACCTGTTTCCCTACGACTACAGCGCACAGGCGCTCAAGCAGCGCTTGAGCGACAACGGCCTGGTGCAGGCGCTGTTCAACGCACCGCCCGGTGATTGGGCGGCGGGCGAGCGGGGCACGGTGTCGTTGCCCGGTCGGGAGAGTGAATTTCGTAGCGGTTTCGATCGCGCCCTGGAATATGCCGCCGTGCTGGGCAACTCGCGCATCCATGTCATGGCCGGCCTGCTGCCCTCCGAGAACGACCGGGCACGGCATCACGGTATTTACCTGGAGAACCTTGCCTACGCCACCGCTCAGGCGGCCAAGGTCGGCGTCACGGTGTTGCTGGAACCGATCAATACCCGAGACATGCCGGGCTTTTTCCTCAACCGGCAGGATCAGGCCCAGGCGATCTGCAAGGAAGTGGGCGCCAGCAACCTCAAGGTTCAGTTCGACTGCTATCACTGCCAGATCGTCGAGGGCGACCTGGCCAGCAAATTGCGCCGGGACTTCGAGGGTATTGGCCATATCCAGATTGCCGGTGTGCCGGACCGACACGAGCCGGATCTGGGAGAGGTCAACTATCCCTATCTGTTCGAGTTGATCGACCAGTTGGGTTATGACGGCTGGGTAGGGTGCGAATACCGGCCGCGCGGCGACACCTCGGCTGGCTTGCAGTGGCTGCGCGACTGGAAGGCGCGCCAGGCAGACCCTGAGGCGTAAAGCCCTACGCCTCAGAGGGTAACAGCAGTTCCACACCCTGCTTGCGGATGCTATCGGCCGCAGCAGGGGTCAGCGCGTTGTCGCTGAGGATGATGTCGAACTGCTCCAGTCCGGCGATCCTGTACATGCTGAACGTACCGTACTTCGAACTGCTGGCCACCAGCACTGTTTGCGAGGCCGATTGCATCGCCACCTGCTTGACCTCCACCTTCAGCGCCGAAGGTGTGGTGAGGCCGCGGCGCAAATCCCAGGAACTGGTCGATATGAAGGCGATATCGGTGACAACCTGGCGCAAGGTAGCAACCGCCAAGCCGCCCACGCACGATTGATTGGAGTGATCCAGCTGCCCGCCGGTATGAATGACCGTGACATGGGGCGCCTCGATCAGCGCCTGGACAATGCCGAAGTCGTTGGTGACCACGGTCATGCCGGAAAGCGCCTTGATGTACGGGACGATCTCCAGGGTACTGGTTCCGGCATCCAGGTAAATCGTCATATCGGCATGCAGTAACCGGGCGGCGAGTTTCGCCATCGCCTGCTTCTGCGGCAATTCGACCACGGCTTTGAACTGATGGCTGGGCTCACTGTGGAGTTGGCTGGCGATTCGAACACCACCCGTTACCGAGTAGGCACGACCTTCCTGCTCCAGCAACGCAATGTCGCGGCGCACCGTCATGTGCGAGCACTCGAACATTTCCATCAACTGATGAACGCTCAGCACCTGATGCTTGCGCAACTGTCGCAGCATCAATTCACGGCGCTGTTCAGGAATCATCGGTGCGCCGCTTTCGGCGGCGATGTCCTTTTGACTAGGCATTCGGGCTCCAAATGAAAAAATCCGCAGGCAAGGAAAGCGGAGCAAACATAGTAGCGAATCTGCGGTAAAGGAACGAGTTGTTGCGGATCACTAACGAAAAATGGGAGCAGACTCGTGTGGGAGCGAGCTTGCTCGCGATGACGGCTTGACATTCAACATTGCAGTTGACTGTCAGACCGCTATCGCGAGCAATCGAGCGTCGACCGGCTGCTCCCACAAAAAGCCCGCTCCCACATCACCTCTGATCACCCGCCGTCAGCGGGTCAACAGCACTTCGGTCCACCCTTGCCACCGTAACGAGCCTCCTGGCGTTCCCGAAAGAACGCTTTGTAACTCATCACCGGTTTGTCCGGGTGTTGGGTTTGCATATGCTCGACGTAGGTGTCGTAGTCGGGCATGCCGACCATCAGGCGCGCGGCCTGACCGAGGTATTTACCGAGGCGACTCAGGTCATTGAACATAGTTGCAATCCTCGATTACGCGTCCGGAATAGCCTGGAATGGCGATTCTTTATCCGTGCGTTCCTTGCTGCCCCAGGCGGAAATACCGACCTTGAGCGCATAGAACAGGATGCTGAACACCACGAACAGGAACAGCGCCGTCAGCGTTGCGTTGGTGTAGGCGTTGTAGATCACGTGCTGCATCTGCGTGATGTCCTTGGCCGGTGCGAGGATCTGACCGTTGGCCAGCGCATCGCTGTATTTTTTGGCCAGCGACAGGAAGCCGATCGCCGGGTTGGCGTCGAACAGCTTGATGAAGCCTGCGGTGGTGGTGCAGATCAGCAGCCAGGCTGCCGGCAGCAAGGTCACCCAGATGTAGCGCTGGCGTTTCATTTTGATCAGCACAACCGTGCCAAGCATCAGCGCGATACCGGCCAGCATCTGGTTGGAGATACCGAACAGCGGCCACAAGGTGTTGATGCCACCCAGCGGGTCGATCACCCCCTGGTACAGCAGGTAACCCCACATCGCCACGCAACCGGCGGTCGCGATCAGGTTGGCGGTCCAGGATTCGGTGCGCTTGAGCGCTGGCACAAAGGAGCCGAGCAAGTCCTGCAGCATGAAACGCCCGGCACGGGTGCCGGCGTCGACCGCAGTCAGGATGAACAGCGCTTCGAACAGGATCGCGAAGTGGTACCAGAACGCCATGGTGTTTTCACCCGGCAGAACACTGTGCAGGATCTGCGCGATACCGACCGCCAGGGTCGGCGCACCGCCGGCACGCGCCAGGACGGTGGTTTCACCGATGTCTTTGGCCACCGCTTGCAGGGCTTCTGGGGTAATCATAAAACCCCAGCTGCTGACAGTCTGAGCCACTTGAACCACATCACCGCCGACGATTGCCGCCGGGCTGTTCATGGCGAAGTACACGCCCGGCTCGATCACCGAAGCGGCAACCATTGCCATGATGGCTACAAAGGACTCCATCAGCATGCCGCCGTAACCGATGTAACGGGCATGACCTTCACTGGCCAACAGTTTCGGCGTGGTCCCGGAAGCGATCAGCGCGTGGAAACCGGAGACCGCGCCACAGGCGATGGTGATGAACAGGAACGGAAACAGCCCGCCCTTCCACACCGGCCCGGTGCCATCGATGAACTGGGTCAGTGCCGGCATTTTCAGCTCGGGCATGGTGATCAGGATGCCGATCGCCAGGGCCATGATGGTGCCGATTTTGAGGAAGGTCGACAGGTAGTCGCGTGGCGCCAGGATCAGCCAGACCGGCATTACTGCGGCGACAAAACCGTAGCCGATCAGCATCCAGGTGATCTGGATCCCGGTGAAGCTGAAGGCCTTGGCCCAGACCGGATCAGCGGCAATCTGCCCACCGAGCCAGATCGAACCGAGCAACAGCAGCACACCGACGATGGAGATTTCACCGATGCGGCCCGGGCGGATGTAGCGCATGTACACGCCCATGAACATCGCGATCGGGATGGTCGCCATCACCGTGAACATGCCCCACGGACTATCGGCCAGGGCTTTGACCACGATCAGTGCCAGCACCGCGAGGATGATGATCATGATCAGGAAGCAGCCAAACAGCGCGATGGTCCCGGGGATGCGGCCCATTTCTTCACGGACCATGTCACCCAGGGAGCGACCGTTGCGGCGGGTCGACATGAACAGGACCATGAAGTCCTGAACGGCACCGGCGAACACCACGCCGGCGATCAGCCAGAGCGTACCGGGCAGGTAACCCATTTGCGCCGCCAATACCGGGCCGACCAGTGGCCCTGCACCTGCGATGGCGGCGAAGTGGTGACCGAAGAGAATGTGTTTGTTGGTCGGGACGTAATCCAGACCATCGTTGTTGACGACGGCGGGGGTGGCTCGACCGGGATCGAGCTGCATCACCTTATTGGCGATAAACAGGCTGTAATAGCGGTATGCGACAAGATAAATAGCGACTGCTGCGACTACGATCCAGAGGGCGTTGATGGCTTCGCCGCGGCGCAGGGCCACGACACTCAGCGCAAACGCTCCCAGGACAGCCACGGCAAACCAGGCGAGGTGTTTAGCCAGACGGGTCATTGCGTGTCTCCTGCCGACAGCCAGTGGACTGCGGCGGTAATTTTTATAATTGTGTCCGCTGTGCGGAGCTGGCCCAATATCCACGCATGCCGTCTACAAATAAATCCGCGTTACTACGTACGCGACCTCTACGTAGTTCTACGTAGAGGTCGCTGATCTCCTTGTGGGAGCGGGCTTGCATTTCAACTGAGCCGCACGTCATTCCGTCCAGCGCCGCTACTGGACGCGCGTATCTTTGGCATATGATGCCGGGCCTTCGCCTTCCCTCGGTCCGGTCAGGAGCAGAGATGCAGCTCAAACATAAAATCGTCGCGCTCGGGATTCTGCCGCTGGTGTTGGCGATTGCCGTTATCTGCGCGCTGGTTATTTCTCTGAACCGCCAGTTGGGTGATCAGCAGGCGCAACTGATCGAAGACAGCATTCTGGCCAGCAAGCGTGCAGAACTGAAAAACTACGTCGAAATGGCGCAAAGCCTGATTGCGCCGCTATACGACAACGGCAAGGGTGACGAGCACGCACAGCAACAGGTTCTGGAAGAACTGCGCAAGCTCAGCTTTGGTATCAATGGCTACTTCTTTGTCTACGACCGTCAGGGCCGCAGTCTGATGCATTCGCGGCAGTCGGAACTGGTGGGCAAATACCTCTGGGACATGAAGGACCCTCACGGTCTGCCGGTGATCCAGGCGTTACTGAAAAGTGCGGAATCAGGAGAAGGCTTTCAACGCTACGCCTGGAACAAACCCTCTACCGGTCAAGTGACCGACAAGCTCGCCTATGTCGTAATGCTGGATCGTTGGGGCTGGATGCTCGGTACCGGCATCTACCTTGAGGACGTTGAGCGCGCCACACAGCAGGCGCGTGACGAGGTGGCTCAGGGCATCCGCAAAACGATGCTCGCGATTGCCGTGGTCGCCCTCGTGGCAGTGCTTTTAGTTTTCGCCAGCGGCATGACGCTGAACGTCAGCGAGCAGCGTCTGGCCGACAAAAAACTTCAGCGTTTGACCCAGCGTATCGTCAGTTTGCAAGAAGAAGAGCGATCACGGGTTTCCCGTGAGCTGCACGACGGTATCAGCCAGGTACTCGTTTCCATCAAGTTTCAGTTCGAACTGGCCAGCCATGTGCTGGAGAATGGACAAGACAAGGGATTGAGCATTTTAAAAGAAGCCACGGAGCGCCTGGGAGACGCAATTGGCGAGGTTCGCAGCCTCTCTCACGACCTGCGCTCGTCGCTGCTCGACACGCTGGGTCTGCCGGCGGCGATTGGTCAACTCGCCGCAGAGTTCGAGCAGCGAAGCGGGCTCGTGGTGACCTGCAACAACAACGAATTCGATTGCCACCTGGTCGATGGGGCGTCGGTCTCGTTGTTTCGCATTGTGCAAGAAGGCCTGACCAACATCGAACGACATGCACGGGCCCAAAACGTATCCATTACCCTGCACGGGTCCGAAGAGTCCGTAAGGCTGACGGTGGTCGATGACGGTATCGGTTTCAACGTCGCTCAAGTCGAACGCCGTCACTCCGGTATAGGGCTGCGGAACATCCGCGAGCGGGTCGAGCATTTTGGTGGACGATTCGACCTTGCATCGATGCCGGGAAGAAGTGTGCTGGACGTTCTGCTGCCGATGAAAATTCCCGGTACAAAACACTGACTCAGCCAATAACAACAAGAGTGAACGCCCCCGATGAACCTGCTCTACCCAATCCGCGTCGCCCTGGTCGACGATCATTCCCTGGTCCGTGATGGAATCAAGGCGCTGCTGGCGGTCATGTCCCCCCTGGAAGTGGTGGGAGAGGCCGAAAGCGGAGCCGAAGCGATTGAGATGGTAAGGCTCTGTCAGCCGGACCTGTTACTGGTCGACATCAGTCTGAAGGACATGAACGGACTTGAGCTGACCCGAGTGTTGAGCAAGCAGTATCCGTTGCTCAAGATTCTGGTACTCAGCATGTACGATAACTATGAGTATGTGAGTGAATCTGTTCGTTCTGGCGCCAGCGGCTATGTGCTGAAAAATGCGCCTTCGCGGGAAATCATTGCGGCTATTGAAGCTATTGCCAGCGGTGGGACGTTTTACAGTGCAGAGATCGCACAGAGGCTCATCGCCGACAAGAATACCGATAACGAGCTGACGCCGCGCGAGAGTCAAGTGCTGTGCAAGATGGCTCAGGGAATGAACAACAAGGAAATGGCCCGTGAGCTGGACATCAGCGTTCGGACGGTGGAGACCCATCGTCTGAGCATCCGTCGCAAACTCAACATCGACAAGCCCGCAGCCCTGGTTAAATACGCGATGGACCACGGGATAATTTCGCATTGAGGCCAGCCTGGCCTGATCGTTTTGGCTGCTGTCCTCGTTGCACGTGCAGGCGTCGATAGTGCAGCGCTTTGTCAGAGCGCTGCAGGCTTGTTCCTGACTCCATCTGCGGTGCAGACGTTGAGGTTAATGAGCCGGTTCGGACTGAGTGCCGATGCTTTCCGTTCGGGAGAAAACCTCTGACCAAGGCAGGGTGAGTGATTCAGTATCGGGGGGGAACAGTCACCTGTTGGCTATTTCAATGGTGATCATTTTGTGTGCCCGGAAAGGCTCCAGCAGCGATTCATCTGCTATGGAATCGGTAATCAGCGTCCACGGCCCTTTGAGGGGAGACCAATGTTGCTGGAGTGCGCGTCCTAATTTTGTGGCGTCAGCCAGCACAAAGGTCTGTGCTGCTCGCCCGATCATGTTTTCTTTGAGGTAAGCCTGATCGGCGCTGGCTTCGCAGAGCCCCAACTCTGCAACAACGCCATCGGCGCTAAGAAAAATCTTGTCGGCACTTAAATGCTCCAATGCTGCCTGCGCGGCCGCCCCGAAGGTCGACATGCTGGAAGCCCGCAGTTCCCCGCCGAGTAGTGTGATCTTTGCCTCCGGGAGCCGAGCCAAAGCCGGCAACGCCAGGATGTTGTTGGTGATGACATGCAAGCCTTGCCGCTCCACCAATAAGTGCGCCAGAGCGCACGTCGTGGTGCCGCCATCGAGCAATAGTGTGTCGTTGTCTCGCACATGCGCCAGCGCTGCGCGGGCGATGGCGAGCTTTTCCTGGCTGTGTTGATAGCGCCGCTCCTCGACGGAGGTCTCCGGCTCACGCAGGCCGACATGGGCGGCACCGCCATAGGTCCGCAGGATGAGGCCTTCTTCGGCCAACGCGGTCAAGTCGCGGCGCATCGTGGCTTCGGATACGCCGAATTGGAGGCACAACTCCTCGACGTTGGCAGTGCCTGACAGCACGAGATTCAGAATGGCTTGGCGGCGTGTGGCAACTTTCATGGAATTCCTGGAGATCTGGCCCGACCGCCTTTATACGGTTTTCAACGAGGCAGTAAAAGGTCGCCCGGGAAAGTTAGCCGGTGAAACGCCCAGACACCGGGTAAGTGTCCGGGCGTTTTGCAGGTCAACGGTTCAAGGCGGGTTGAATGATCGGGTTTTCGGGCTGTTCCTTGATCGGTTCGACGTCGCCCAGCAAGAACAGATAATTGAGAATGGCGACGACAATCAATCCGGCAGAAAACAGCAGGGCCGGAACGAATGAGTCCGTGGCGGCGACGATGAACCCGGTAATGATCGGACCGACTACGCCCCCCATATTGGAAACAGTATTTTGCAGGCCGGCCAGCATCGAGGTCATGCCGCGTGGCGCGATATCACCGGGCATGGCCCAGACCTGGGTGGCCGCTACCGTGGTTCCGGACTTGGCGATGCACAACAGGACGATGGCGAGCCAGGCGGACTCGGCGAACGCCGCGAATCCGATGCATGAAGCCATCAGCAGGCCGATGACCAGGAAGGTCTTGCGAATACGCGTCAATGACCAGCGCCCCTGGCGGTAGATGCGGTCGGACAGCCAACCGGCGAACACTTCCACGAGCATGGCGATCAGCAACGGCAGCGCCGCTACGAAGCCCATGGAGATCAGGTCCATGCCGCGCTCTTTCACCAGGTAGGTGGGCAGCCAGGTGATGAAAAAGTAGGAGTTGTAGTTGATGAAGAAAAAGCCCAGGCACATGGCCCATACATTGCGGTAGCGCAGCAGGTCGTACCAGCGCATGGTCGGCTTGTCGCCGGTGCCTTCCTTGCGCCGCTGGCCTTCGCGGATGTACTGCAGTTCGGCTTGGTTGACGCCGCTGTGCTGTTCAGGATCGTTTTTATAAAAAACGAACCAGACCAATGCCCAGACGATACCGATGGAGCCACTCAAGACGAATGTCATCTTCCAGCCCACGCATGCGATCAGCCAGACAATCAATGGCATGGCGACGGCGCCGCCGAATTTCGATCCGCTGTCGAAGATGCCCGCGACGGTGGCGCGCTCTTTGTCCGGAAACCAGCGCGATGCGATCCCGGCGTTACTCGGATAGGCCGCCGCTTCACCCACGCCCAGGCCGATACGCAGTGCGAATAACGAATTGAAGCCGGTTGCCAGACCGGTCATTGCGGTTGCCGCCGACCACCACAGGACAGCGCCGCCCAGGGTGATTTTTTGGCCGAAGCGGTCGGCCAGCCAACCGGCCGGCAACTGCAGTAATGCGTAGGACCAAAAGAACGCCGACATGATCAGGCCCATTTCCGCGGTGTTCAGGGCGAATTCTTTGCTGATGATCGGGGCGGCGGCCGAAAGCACTACACGGTCGATGTAATTGATCGCAATGGCGGTCCACATCAATCCGGCGATGAGCCAGCGTACCGAAGAAGCCTTATTATTGTTGTGCATGGTTCCAACTCCGGGTTCGGATTTTTCGGGGGAGCGGACGAGCTAGAGGCCGTTCACCACGTATTCGGGACGTGCATTGGCCTTCAGCACCGCGACGATGTTGCGCGCGCAAGTCAGGCTCAGAATGTCCAGCGCGCCCGGCGTGTAGCCGGCGATATGCGGTGAGGCGATCACGCTCGGCAGGGCATAGAGCGGATGGCTGATGGCCGGTTCCTCTTCGAAAACATCCAGTGCGGCGCCACCCAGGCGCCCGTTTTGCAACGCGGCGAACAAGGCGTTTTCATCGATGATGCCGCCCCGCGCGGCATTGATCAGATGGGCTTGCGGCTTCATCAAGGCCAGGCGTTCGGCACCGATAAGATGGCGGGTCGCGTCGTTCAGGCCGATATGCAGCGTGACGTAATCCGCCTCGCTCAATAGCGCATTCAACTCCACCAGGCGGATACCCTTGGCATCGGCAAATGCCTGGTCCGGGTAGGGGTCATGGGCAATCACCTGCATCGAGAATCCCGCCGCGCGCCGCGCGACCTCTTTACCGATATTGCCCAGCCCGATGATGCCCAGGGTTTTGCCGTGGACATCGGCGCCGAACAAGCGCGGCCATTCTCCGGCTTTGGTTTGTTGATCGGCCAGCGCGATCTTGCGGGCGGAGGCCAGCAGCAGGGCAAAGGTGTAATCCGCCACCGCATGCTTGTTCGAGTCAGGTACGTTGCAGACCCACACCTTGCGCTCACGTGCTGCGGGCAGGTCGATGTTATCCACCCCAACCCCATGCTTGCAGATGATGCGCAGCTGCGGTAATGCATCGAGAACGCGGGCGTTGATGGTGTTGAAGGCAACAATCGCCGCCTGAGCACCCTGGGCCTGGGCGATGAACTCATCTTCGCCAATATCGGCCGGCAGGTTGACGCACTCAATGGCCTGCTCGCCGAGCAGCATCAGCGGTTCTGAGGAGTACTTGGCGAAAGACGGGGAGGTGGAGACGATTCTCATGGTGATGACCTCATATTGTTTTTATGGTTGAAGTTCTGCTGATTCAGGCGTCCGTACGTAATCAGGCCGCTGTACGGGTGCGCTTATGGGTGGCCAGTTCCACGGCCTGGCGCATCGCCTCGGTCAGGCTGCGCTCGTCGGCGATGCCTGTGCCGGCAATGTCGAAGGCGGTGCCGTGGTCGACGGAGGTGCGGATCACCGGTAGGCCAACCGTTACATTCACCCCGGCTTCGAGGCCCATGACTTTTACCGGGCCGTGCCCCTGATCGTGATACATCGCGACCACCGCATCGAAATCACCGCGCCCGGCGCGGAAGAACAGGGTGTCGGCCGGCAAAGGCCCTTCCACGCGCCAGCCGCGTGCACGCAGTTCGTCGATGGCCGGCTGGATCTTGGTGGCCTCCTCGCCATAGCCGAACAAGCCGTTCTCCCCGGCATGGGGGTTGATGCCGCATACCGCGATGAGTGGGTTGTCGATTCCGGCCCGTACGAGGGTTTCGTGGGCGCGCTCAATCGTGCGCTTCACCAGGCCTGGCTCGATCCTGGCGATCGCATCGATGATGCCGATATGGGTGGTGACATGAATCACCCGCAGCGTGGGCGTCATCAGCATCATCGAGACTTCTTCGATGCCGGTCAGGTGCGCGAGCAACTCGGTATGGCCGGGAAAAATATGGCCTCCGGCATGCAACGCTTCTTTGTTCAGCGGTGCGGTGCAAATGGCGTCCAGCTCACCGGCTTCAGTGAGTTGCACAGTGCGCTCGATGTAGCGGAATGCGGCATCACCGGCGATAGGAGAAAGCTTGCCGTAGGGCAGATCGGCAGGGATCAGACCCAGATCGATGCAATCGACGATGCCGTGTTGAAAGCGCGCCTGGCCAGGGCGCTCAATGCTGTTCACTTTCAGGCTGCCGCCAACGATGCGGTTGGCATCTGCCAGTCGAGCGGCATCGCCGATCACCAACGGGCGGCAGGTTTCGTATAGCGAGGCATGCGCCAGGCATTTCATGATGATTTCCGGACCGACGCCGGTGGCATCGCCCATGGTGATGCCGATGACGGGACGCTCAGACATAGTGGTCTTCCTTCATTAGGGTTGGTGCGTAGCCCATGGGGTCAGGGGTGCCGGGCAGGGTGCCGAGAAGTTGCCGCCAGGCATCGAAAAGGCTGCTCGGCTGGCCGAAGCCTCCGGCTTTGGTGACGACGGCCAGATCACGCCCATGCCAAGAGGCGCGGGAGAAGACAACACCGGGCGCCAAGTCGCCCTGAAGGACCAGGCGCTGAATGCCGGCGGCGCCGAGAATGGCGCGGGCGGTTTCGCCGCCGGTGGCGATCAGTGCGCCCGCTCGGCTCAGGGCTGGCTGTAGCAATCGGGCCAATGCCGCGCTCAACTGTGCGGCCTGGCCGGGATCGCGCTGGTCCTGTTGCAGACCGACCAACACATGCCGCCCTTGCCGCAGGGCGGTATCGATCGCGGCGGCGATGGATTGCCATTCGGCGGCCGCCGGTCCCGCGCACAAGGTGGCGGGGGCGAGGCTGAAGCGCAGCTGATCGCTGTGTTCCGCCAGGTAGTTGGCCTGCTCCTGGGAGTGTCGGGACATACTGCCAACCACGGTCAACACCGGTCCGCTGATCGGAGCATTCAGCGGTGGCGATGGCGCAGGAAAACCCAATGCCTGCGGCAGATGCTGTGCCAGACCGGCGGAACCGACCCAGAACAGGCGCTCATGCAGGGCCGCCGACGCTAGGGCGATAGCCGCCAGGTCGGTATCGGTTTGCGCATCACAGACCAATGCCTGCACACCGTCGTCCAGATGCATGATCAGGCAGGCGTGCAATCGGGCAGTGTCCCGCACTTCATTGAGCGAGAGCGACGCACAGCGCAGACCTTGCGCCATCAACAGTTCCACCAGGTTGGCCGTGCCGCCGAGGTGCTCATTGCGCCAGACGTCCGTTTGATCGACCGAGATACCGTCGACGTGTTGAACCGCGCCGACTGTCGTCCTGCCCATGGCTGGAAACGCCGGAGCAACCAGGGCCATGCCGCGAATGGCTTGCAACGCGGCGACTTCGCTCGCCACGTTGCCACGCAGGGTGGAGTCGATCTTTTTGTACAGCGGCAGATTGCCCAACTGCGCAATCGCCAGCACTTCGCGATTGACCGCCGCGGCCGCTCGCGGATCGAGGCGCCGAGAGTCGAGGTCGAGGGCGATCACCTCAGCGCTCAACGCTGCGCTGGCATCCTGCATTACCTGGGTGAGAGTTACCTGGGTGACCATGCGCCTGGCGAAACCGGCGGCGCAGTCGGCTGCCCCGGAAAGGTCGTCGGCAATGATCAGGAGGCGTGGCATGGGCTTGGTGCTCATGGCAGCAGGCGCCGATAAAGCTGTTGGATATCGTCGAGGCTGAGGGCTTTGGGATTGTTGGCCATCAGTCGAGTCACCCTGGATGCAGCCACCGCCATTTCCGCCAGATGCTCTTCTGCTACGCCGAATTCGCGCAGGTTTTGTGGGATGTTCAGGATCGCGGTCCATTCGCTGATCTGCTCGATCAGTTTGCTGGCGGCACGCTCGTCGCTATCGCTCTCCAGGGCTACGCCACAGACACAGGCGGCGCGCTTGAGGCGGCCAGCGCAGCTGTCCATGTTGAAGGCCATGACATGCGGTAGCAGCATCGCATTGGCGACGCCATGGGTGACATGGAACTTGCCGCCCAGCGGATAGGCGAGGGCGTGGACTGCGGCGGTGCCAGCGCCCGTCAGTGCCAGGCCGCCATACATCGAACCCAGCAACATATCGCCACGGGCCCGCACCGAGTCGGGCTGTTGATAGGCCTCGACGATGCTGCCGGCGATCAGTCGCATGGATTCCAGGGCAAAGGTGTCGCTGATCGGATTGGCTTTGGTGGAAATGAACGACTCCAGCGAATGGGTGAAGGCATCCATGCCGGTAGCAGCCGTGATCGCCTTGGGCAGGCTCAGGGTCAGCAAGGGGTCGAGGATGACCAGGCTCGGCAACAAGTGACGGCTGACGACACCGATCTTCAACTCTTCGTCAGGCAGGGTGACGATGGCGTTGGGCGTGACTTCGGAGCCGGTGCCCGAGGTGGTCGGAATCAGCACCATCGGCTTGCCTGGGTTGCCAACCTTGTCGACCCCGAGCAGGTCCTTGAGCGGGGTGTCGTTGGTCAGCATCACCGCGAACAGTTTGGCCGCATCGAGAACGCTGCCACCCCCCACGGCGATCAACGCGTCCGGTGCATGAGGGGCGACCTCCTCGCGAAAGACCCGCTCGATGTTTTCCAGCGTCGGCTCGATCTCGACGTTATCAATCATATGCACGGCAATGCCGCGCGCCGCGAACTGCGCTTTGATCTTCGCGGTGACACCGAGGCGGTGCATGGCGTGCTGAGTCACCAGAACCACTTGTTTGAGTGGGGTATCCAGTAGATACAGTTTGTCGCCCAACTGCTCCAGGCTGCCAGGGCCGTGGATGATGTTCTTGACGGTCTGGAAGTGATAGATCGCGGACATGTCAGCTCCCTCAGGCGTTATGGCGGTAAACGGCAAGCAGGCCTTCGAGTTTCTGCACGGTCGCTGCGTCGAGGGGCGCGACCGGGGCGCGGCAGGGGCCAACCGGCACGTTCAGCAGTTCGGTGGCTTTTTTCAGCACCGAAGGCATGGTGCCCAGCGCGAAGGCATCGCGCAGTGGACGCAGCAGTTCCTGAGCGGCTTTGGCGGCTTCATGGTGACCGGCCTGGAAGTTGTTCCAGATGGACATGACGACATGCGGCACAGCGTTGGCGGTGGCGGCCACTGCTCCATCGCCACCGGCGAGCAGGTTCCAGTAGATCAAGGAGTCCGTACCGGCGAACACTGCGAAGTCGTCACTGCGGTATTTGATCATCTGCACCAGGTTGTCGAAGTTGCCGGCGCTGTCCTTGATGCCTTTGATTTGTGGATGCTTGGACAGTGTGGCGACGGCACCCATGCCGATCGACATGCCGGTCTTGGCCGGAATGTTGTACATCATCACCGGCAACGAGGTGGCGTCGCCGATGGCCTCGTAATGCTTGATCAGTTCCGTTTGGCTGACGGCGTTGAAGTACGGGGTGATGACGGACAACGCGTCGGCGCCCATGTCTTCGACGCGTTTGTTCATTTCGATCACTTCGCGGGTACTGAACGCCCCAGTACCGACCATGACGGGTAAACGGCCTGCCGAGGCGTCGATCGCGATGCGGGTGATTTCGAGTTTCTCTTCGTTGGACAGGGCAAAGAATTCACCATTGGTTCCCAGAACGAACAAGCCATGAACACCGGCTTCGATCAGGTTTTCGATAAGGCCGCGCAAGGCCTTTTCGTCTACACGCTGGTCTGCAGTAAATGGGGTGACTAAAGCGGGAACGATGCCGTGAAATTTCATGGAGATCTCTCTCTCGTTTTGTTGTAATTACGATGAGAGTGATCGATTCGAGCATAGTGCGCAAGCGCAATGACCAAAAAAATCAATAAATTTGTTTTATTGATCGATTGCATGATGATTGTGATCGGATCGATCATTATTATGGGCGGCTTGGACAGAGGCTCACCTCCATTCAGGATCCATGAGGATTAAAAGCGTCGAGCGTTCTCGCCAGTCACGATCTGCAATGGAACATGTCGTGGGCCGTGAACTGCCAGAGCCGGCCTCTGCCGAGGACGACGAGCAAATCCATACCATCCTGCGCCACAGTTGGGGTTTCCATGGTCGTGTCGCCAACTGCGAACAGGTCCAGGTGCCCTTGAGCTTCGCCCAGCATCGACCCTGGCTGGAGCGGTTCCTGGGCTGGTGGCGCTATGGGATCGAGGATTGGCTGGCCCGCCCGAACACGCCCGCCAGCCTGTCCTTCACCTGTGAACTCGGTCCACCACCCTATGCCATCACAGGGGCTGATGGAGGCGACATCACCGATCGCTGGGCCGAGGCGTTGATGCTTAAGGATTTGATGCGCGAAATCTGGAACGACTGTCTGGCGCGGTCTCACAAGGGGCACTGATTTAACGCACGATCGGTCGCGACAGGCAGCTTTCGAAGCTGCCCATCAAAAAGACAGTCATCGCCCCCTGGGTGCATGGGTTATGCGATGGCAGCAAACCCGGGCGAGGCCTCTGCATCGGGGGTTGAGAATCCGGGATTGCGAATCAGGTCATCGCTGCGGCTCGACGGAATAACTCGTCGGCGTTCTTGCATACGGGAAAATCCCTGCTTAACTCTGAACCTCCGGTCAGTCAGTGACTGATTGGTCATGAATGCCGTCTGGGCAGTCGCTCATGCTGTGCGCTTAGTCCAATTTGTTCAGGGAAGAAAATGACATGATGCCGAAAACTGCCATCGTCGAGATTTGCAAGAAGTACCAGGTTTATACCGAGCACTATCTCAACGCCGCCGCTGACAAGACCATCATTCTGGTCAACGGCTCGCTGGCAACTACCGCATCCTTTGCCCAAACGGTGCGTTACCTGCAGCCGCGATTCAATGTGGTTCTCTACGACCAGCCTTACGCCGGTCAGTCGAGACTGCACAATCTCCATGGCCAACCGATCCGAAAGGAGGACGAGGCAGAAATACTGCTGGAATTGATCGAGCACTTTTCCGTGGACCATGTGCTGTCCTTTTCCTGGGGCGGTGCGGCTACCTTGCTGGCGCTGGCACAGCGGCCGCGACGAATCGAGAAGGCGGTGATCAATTCATTTGCAGCGCGGATCAATACGCCGATGCGCGATTACCTTGAGAGCGGCCTGAACTTTCTCCAGGCTTGCGATCGCCTCAATGTCGGGCGCTTGATCAACAGCACTATCGGCAAGCACCTGCCATCGTTGTTCAAACGTTTTAATTACCGGCATGTCTGCAGCCTGGCCGAACACGAATACAGGCAGATGCATTTCCACGTCAACGAGGTACTGTCCCAGGACACCCACTGCTACATTGCCTGTGCCGATGCCATCGAAGTCCCGTTGCTGTTTGTCAACGGCGAATGGGATGAGTACACCTCTGTGGAGGACGCCCAGCTTTTTGCCGGTCATGCCCGTCAGTCCCGGTTCCATACCATCAAGAACGCCGGCCACTTCCTCGATATGGAACACCCGGCGGCCTGGCATGACACCCGGCAGGCCTTACTCGACTTTCTGCAGCCGGCTTCCAGGACGCAGGGCCAAGCCCATTTCACCCACACGGTGCCGGCCTGAATGGCCGGCACCCTGGCTGAGCAAGGTGTCATCGATGGTGTCGGCGGCGCATCAAGCGGTAGGCTGCCGGGATGACGAACAGGGAGAGCAAGGGGGCGGTGACCATGCCGCCGACCATAGGCGCGGCGATACGGCTCATCACCTCGCTGCCGGTGCCACTGCCCAACAGGATGGGTAGCAGGCCGGCGATGATGACAGCCACAGTCATGGCCTTGGGCCGAACGCGCTGCACCGCGCCTTCACGAATCGCCGCGACCAGCCCACGCTCGGTGCTGTCACCGAGGTCTTCCCGTTCGGCCCAGGCGTTTTTCAGGTAGAGCAGCATAATCACGCCAAACTCGGCCGATACACCGGCCAGGGCGATAAAGCCGACCCCGGTGGCCACCGACAAGTTGAACCCCAGCAGATAGAGGAACCATGCGCCGCCAGTCAATGCGAACGGCAGAGTGGCCATGATCAACACGGCTTCATCGAAGCGGGCGAAGGTCAGGTAGAGCAGTACAAAGATGATTAACAGAGTCGCCGGCACCACCAGTTTGAGCCGAGCGTTGGCCCTTTCGAGAAATTCGAACTGCCCCGAGTAGCTCAGACTCATGCCTGGCTGCAACTTCACCTGCTCACTGACGACCCGGCGCAGGTCGGCGACCACGGACGCAATATCCCGGCCACGCACGTCGATATACACCCAGCCGGAAGGTCGGGCGTTCTCGCTCTTGAGCATCGGAGGGCCTTCACTGACCTTGATCTTCGCCACCGTACCGAGAGTGATCTGGCTCCCCAGTGGGGTGTAGATCGGCAACTGCTCCAAGGCGCCGAGCGAGTCACGCCACTCACGGGGGTAACGCACGTTGATCGGGAAGCGGGCGAGCCCTTCAATCGTTTCCCCGATGTTTTCACCGCCGATAGCGCCGGCCACGATCGATTGCACATCAGCGATGTTCAGTCCGTAGCGGGCGGCTGCCTGGCGGTCGATATCGACATCGATATAGCGGCCACCGGTCAGACGTTCGGCCAGGGCCGAACTGACACCGGGCACCTTCTTGGCCACGCGCTCGACGGCTTGAGTCGCCGCATCGATCTCCATCAGGTGGGTGCCGGCAATTTTTACCCCTATCGGGCTCTTGATCCCGGTGGCGAGCATGTCGATGCGATTGCGGATCGGTGGTATCCAGATGTTGGTAAGCCCAGGCACGCGGACCACTCGGTCAAGTTCCTCCACCAGTTTTTCCTGAGTCATTCCGGGGCGCCACTGCTCACGCGGCTTGAATTGAATGGTGGTCTCGAACATCTCCAACGGTGCCGGGTCGGTGGCGGTTTCGGCGCGACCCGCTTTACCGAAGACGTGGTCGACTTCGGGTACTGTCTTGATCAGACGGTCGGTCTGTTGCAGCAATTGCGCCGCTTTCTGCGCCGACAATCCTGGCAGCGCCGAAGGCATGTAGAGCAGGTCACCTTCGTCCAGCGGCGGAAGAAATTCCCCCCCCAAGCGAGACATCGGCCAGATCGCGCTGAGAAAGACCAGTAGCGCGACCAGCAGGGTGATTTTGGGCCGACGCAGCACCGCGTCCAGGGCCGGTTGATAGATTTTGATCAACCAACGGTTCAGCGGGTTCTGCTCCTCATTGGGAATCCGCCCGCGAATCCAATAGCCCATCAGCACCGGTACCAGGGTCACTGACAATCCGGCTGCCGCCGCCATGGCGTAGGTTTTGGTGAAGGCGAGGGGACCAAACAGGCGGCCCTCTTGAGCCTCCAGGGTGAACACCGGAATGAACGACAGGGTGATGATCAACAAACAGAAGAACAACGCCGGCCCGACTTCGGCCGCCGCTTCGGTCATCACGTGCCAGTGATGTTCGCCCTTCAGTTCTTCCCCTGGATGGGCCTTGTGCCAGGCCTCGACTTTCTTGTGGGCGTTTTCGATCATTACCACGGCGGCATCGACCATGGCGCCGATGGCGATAGCGATCCCGCCCAGGGACATGATGTTGGCGTTGATCCCTTGGTAGCGCATGACGATGAAGGCAATCAACACCCCAACCGGCAGCGAAATAATAGCCACCAGGGATGAGCGCAGATGCCAGAGGAATATCCCGCAGACCAAAGCGACGACGATGAACTCTTCGAGCAGCTTGTGGCTGAGGTTTTCCACGGCACGGTCGATCAACTTGCTGCGATCGTAGGTGGTGACGATTTCCACCCCGGCTGGCAGGCTTTTCTTCAACTCGTCGAGCTTGGTCTTGACGGCTGCGATGGTCTCGCGGGCGTTCTTGCCACTGCGCAGAATCACCACGCCACCGACGGTCTCACCTTCACCGTCCAGTTCGCTGATGCCGCGACGCATCTCCGGCCCCAGCTGGATCGTTGCCACATCGCCAAGGGTCACCGGTACACCACCAGCACCGAGCTTCAGCGGGATCGCACGAAAGTCATTCAGTGTCTTCAGGTAACCGGAAGCGCGGACCATGAATTCAGTCTCCGCCATCTCCAGCACCGCACCACCGGTTTCCTGGTTGGCCTTGCCAATCGCCTCGGTCACCTGTGCCTGGGTGATGCCCTGGCTAGCCAGCTTGAGCGGATCGAGTTGCACCTGATACTGCTTGACCATGCCGCCCACGGTGGCCACTTCCGCCACATTGGGCAGGGTCTTCAGTTCAAATTTGAGAAACCAGTCCTGAAGAGCGCGCAATTGCGCCAGATCATGTCCTCCGGTGCGATCCACCAGGGCGTACTGATAAATCCAGCCCACCCCCGTGGCATCGGGTCCCAAGGCCGGTTTGGCGCTGGCGGGCAGGCGGCTTTGTATCTGGCTCAGATACTCCAACACTCGCGAGCGAGCCCAATACATATCGGTGCCGTCTTCGAACAGCACGTACACGAAGCTGTCGCCGAAAAAGGAATAGCCACGTACGGTTTTGGCCCCCGGTACCGAGAGCATGGTGGTGGCCAATGGGTAGGTCACCTGGTTCTCGACGATTTGCGGTGCTTGTCCCGGGTAGGGGGTGCGGATGATCACCTGAACATCGGAGAGGTCCGGCAGCGCATCAATGGGGGTGCTCTGAACCGACCAGATGCCCCAGGCCGTGACGAAGAGTGTCGCCAGCAGGACCAGGAAGCGGTTGGCCACTGACCAGCGAATCAGGGCGGCTATCATGGCTGTTCCCCTGGCTTTTCCAGAGGCTCACTGGCGACGATGCCCTTGAGGCTAGCCTCGGAGTCGAGCAGAAACTGTCCCGAGCTGACCACCTGTTGACCTTCTTGCACGCCATTCAATACTGCCGTCTTGCCTTCGTTTTCCTGCCCGAGTTGCACCTCTACCGGACGGTAGCGACCCGCGTCTTCGGCGAGCATCACCAGCGTGCGTCGGCCAGTGCGGATGACTGCCTCGCTTGGCACCCACAACACACTTTGCCCGGTCGTGTGATTCAGGCTCACCTGCGCCGTCAATCCGGGTCTGAGACGCCCGTCAGGGTTGGGCAGTTCGACTCGCACGCGAATGGTGCGGCTGTCCCTATTCGTTTCGGGCAGGATCGCACTGATCGTGCCATTGAGCACCGTCCCCGGGAAGGCTGGAAGACGTGCTTCTACCGTTTGCCCGACGACGATCGATCCCATCTGCGACTCTGGAACGGCCACCGCCAGCCAGACGCTACTCAAGCCATTGACGCGTGCCAGCGCCTCGCCGGCCGCCACAGTCATTCCGGTACGGACCCCCAGCTCTTGCAGCACACCACTGATGGGGCTGGTGAGGGTCAGGTTCGACTGGACTTTGCCACTGCGTTCGACCTGGGCAATCAGCGCCGCTGGCATCCCCGTGAGGCGCAACCGTTGGCGTGCCGCCGACAGCAGCTCGGCATCGCCGTTACGTTTAAGTGCGAGGAACTCCTCCTGGGCCGCGGCCCACTCCGGCACCAGGATATCCGCCAATGGAGCATTGGCCTTGAGCACGTCGCCGGGAGCACGGGCATAAACCCGCTCGACAAAACCGGCGGTACGGGCCTGGATCACGGCGACATCCCGTTCGTTGAACGCCAGCACGCCGACCACGTCCAGTCTGGAGGTGAGGACGCCACGGGTCACTGTCGCCAGCCGCAGGCCGAGATTCTGGGTCAGGCTGGGGTCAATGCTGATGGCCGCGCTGTTGGTTGCCGCGTCGGCGTATTGCGGCACCAGTTGCATGTCCATGAAGGGCGACTTGCCCGGTTTATCGAACTTTTGCTGTGGGTACATCGGATCGTACCAATACAGGGCCTTGCGTTCGCCTTGCAGAGTGGGACTTTGTTCGGCCGCTGCCCCCGGCGTTGTGCTCATGCGCTGCTGAGCGAACCAGTAACCGCCGACAATACCCAGGGCGACCGACAAACCGGTCAACAAAGCCCCTTTCCAGATTCGAGTGCTCATTGGCTGGTTTCCCCATAATTGAAATACAAGCGCGCGTTGGTCAGGGCTCGCTGTTCTTCGACGTCGATCTGTTTGAGGCGAGCCTCGATGAGTTCACGTCGGGCAGCGATGACTGACGCCAGGTCACCTTTACCGGCGCGGTAGCTGGCCATGGTCAGCCCGACCTTTTCCTTGGCCAGGGGCACCTGACTTTCCTGGCTGCGGCGCACGGCCCGATTCAGACGTTCGTAGTCGGCCAGACTCTCCTCCAATTGCTGGGTATGTTCGCGCACCCTATCTTCACGCTCAGCCTCCAACTGATTGAGTTCGGCGTGTTTGGCGGCGATTTTTGGATTTTGTCGGGAGTCGGGAAACAGTGGCAGGTCGAACGAGAACTGCACGCTGACCATGTCACCGAACTGACGGTCACGGTGTTGGTAATCGAGTTCCCAACTCCAGTCGGACTGCTTTTCTGCCTCCGCTTCACGGACTTTGGCTTGCGCCTCGCGGGTCATCGGCTCGAAGGCCGCCAGTGCGGGGTGATGTTGCAGCGTGTGGAGGTAGCCTGAGGTCTCGATGGGCCATTGCGGCAAACTGCCGGTTGGCGGGTCATTGGCGGCCGGGCCAATCCAGCGCTTGAGTGCCGCTCTGGCTTGAGTGCGCAGGCGGACCAGGTCGTCTTGTTGATCCGCCAATTGAGCCGCTTCCTGCTTGGGCGTTACCGCATCGGCAGGCTGGGCACGTCCACCGGCGATCTGTGCCCGCACGGTATCGGTCAACAGACGATTCTCTTTGTAAAAATCCTCAAACAGCGCCTCTTTACGCTCGATCGAATAGCTGCTGATCCAGGCCAATGCCGTGGCCTGGCGAACGTTCAGGCGTTCGATACGACTTTCGGCTGCTGCTCGGTCAACGGCTGCATCGGCAACCTCGATGCGTGCTTTGCGCTTTTCACTGTTGGGCATTTCCTGCATGACCCCAACCATCTGCATGGTCATGAAGTCCTGGTTGATGCTCCAGCGATCGGGGCCACCAATGGGATAGTTCTGCACGCCGAGCTTTAACTTCGGGTCAGGTAGTTCGCCGGCTGGAATGGCAGCACTGCTGGCGGCTTGCAGTTTGGCCGCCTGAGCCGTTAGCGAGGGGGCATTGTTTTCGGCCAGCCGCAAGGCTTCATCGAGTGTCAGGGGCGCGGCCAGGCTCGGCAATGCCAGAACGCCTGCTGTCAGGCCGGCCATGAGGGGCCAGCCTGCGCAATAACGTAGGAAGTTCATCTACACGATTCCTGTGATGAATCACTGCGCGTCTCTTCAGACAGGCGCGCAGATAGGCCATCGCATCAATGTGCGATGGGACTCAGTGTTGAACAGGAATCAGACGCGAGGCGGTCGCCATACCCCTGAAGGGGTTTGTACGGGCAGGAAATCGCTGGAGAAGGAAGGTACAACAGGGCTGAACAAGGTAACAGGAGGCTTGATGATCGAGACTTGCAGCATGCCGCCGGTTTTGCATTCCTGACCCGGCTTGCAGGGTTTACCGTGCTCGGTGGGGCTTTTCATGTCGTGGCAACAGTCTTGCCCCATATCATCCATCGTCGCCATGCCCATGGTCTTCATTGGGCACGGTTCTGTCGGTGCCTGAACGCCCGCCATCCCGCTGAGGGGAAGCGCCAGGCTAATCATGAAGATGAGGAAAAACCGCAGGTAGCGTTTCATGGGCCGGAGTGTAGTCGTTGAAAATGGCTCTTACAATTCGACGCGTGCCATAAGCGGAATGCCGAAAGGCCTAACTCAGGCGATAACACCGAACCTGAATTAAGCCAGCATTACCGGCACAAAATAGAAGCTTCTGTTGAGCTGATTCCAGCTCTGTCAACGCTCCAGGTCGAACCTATGCGGCACTCAAGCCGATCCAGCCATGGACGCCCACATAGAGTCCGACACCGATGATCAGCACACTGGAAAGGTACGGTGCGCGACGAGCCACGGTACCCAGCCACGGCCAGCGGTTGGAGGCTTGTTTGGCACCAATGGCCGCAGCCACACCCACAGCGACCAGGGTGAGCGCCAAACCGATGCTGAAGCACAGAACGAGCATGCCCCCCAGCGCGACCTCTTTAACCTGAAGGCAGAGCAGCAGAACGGTAATGGCGGCAGGGCAAGGGATCAAACCGCCCGTCAAACCGAACATGACGACCTGGCCCGTGGTGACTTCCCGGTTGGTGAAGCGCTTGCGAATATCATTGGCATGCGCTCGTTCGTGCGCATCCTGATAACCGTCAATCGACAACTCCAGGCCTTCCAGCTCGGAATGCGCATGCCCGTGATCATGCTCCTGGTAATCCAGGTCGTAATCATGGGAATGGCCCGCATGCCCAAGACTCAGGCGCGCACTGAATTCATGAGGCTCAGGAATGTCGACGGTCGACTCCAGGAAGCCTTCACGCTCGACAAATGAGAACGCTTGGGTGCTGCCGTCTGGACGGGTAGTCATCAGGCGAACGTCTGAAGCGGGCCAGGCATGTCCGCTCAACGCTTTCAGGCGCCAGTGGGGGGGCATGCCTTCTTCAAAGATCGACAGTTCGATGCGGCCATGGCCAGTGTCGATTCGATGGGTTTCATCGTGATGACCATGGTCATGCTCGCCGTGGTGGTGATCATCCTCTTGCTCGAACTTGAACATCTGCTCGCCGCGCCAGGTACGCCAGAGCATCCAGAGTGCAATCAGAATGATCAGTGCGGAGGATGCGAGCTGGAAGTAAGGTTCAGTGGTTTGAGCGTCAAGGCCTTTGCCCAGGTACATGCCGCCGATGGCAATCAACCACACCACCGCTGTGTGCGAGAGCGTTGCGGCCAGGCCCAGCAGCACCGCCTGTTTCACCGATCCGCGAATGGCGATGATGAACGCCGCCATCATGGTCTTTGAATGGCCGGGCTCCAGCCCGTGCAACGCGCCCAGCAGTATCGCGCTGGGGAAATACAGCCACGCGTGGGAGCCGCCCTGTTGAAGCAGTTCTGCAAAATTTGGCATGAGAGGACCTATTTCGAATAGCGACGGATGGCTTCGAGCAACTCTTCGACGCCTTTGGCGCGTTCTTCATCGCTCAGCTCAGGGTTGGCGACATGTGCGTGAGCGTGAGCTTCGATAATTTCATCCATCAGGCCGTTCATTGCCCCGCGTGTCGCCGCGACAAGATGCAGCGTTTTAGCGCAGTCGGCATCTGACTCCAACGCTCGTTCTATCGCCTGAACCTGCCCGGCGATACGCCGAACACGCTTCAACAGGTCGTCTTTTTGCCCATGAACATGCGACATACCATACCCCCCCTACCTATAATGGTGCGCATGTTCACCCAGATTCAAGGCACTCGCAAGCCAATCATTCGATCTTGGGAAGGAGGGTGTGAGTCGGAGCATCCAAAAACCGCCGAACCTTTGCGCAAAGCGCCAGGACGAATAATGTAAAAACGTCGTCTATAAACCGATGCTAGTCTTGGTAGATACGTCGGTAGGGTCGACGTTGTTTGCGACTCCGCTGGAGTGGCCCATCTGCAATGGGGGATTGAGTCAGCACACGTCGTGGTGGCCGGGGGGATTCGCCGGTACTGTACCGGCAGGGTAGGGCATATGAATCGCTCCCAAACTATTCACCCGATCTGGCTTCGGCTAACCCACTGGATCAACGTCATCGCGGTGCTCATCCTGGTGATGAGCGGCTGGCGTATCTATAACGCCTCGCCGATTTTTTCCTTCCAGATTCCTGCCGGTATCACCCTGGGTGGTTGGTTGGCGGGGGCACTGCTTTGGCACTTTGCGGCGATGTGGATACTGTTCATCAACGGCATTGTTTACCTTCTGTTCAATATCTTCTCCGGCCGCATCGTCTACAAATTTTTCCCCATCCGTCCCAGCGAGGTCTTTCATGATTTCCTGGCGGCCCTCAGAGGCAAGCTCGCCCATGCGGACTTGCGGCACTACAACACCCTGCAAAAGCTCGCCTACCTGTTTGTCGTGTTCGATCTCATTGTGCTCGTACTGTCGGGACTGGTGATCTGGAAGTCAGTGCAGTTTCCTTTGCTGAGGGAGTTGATGGGTGGTTATGACTCAGCGCGCATCGTGCATTTTGTCTGCATGGCCCTGCTGGTCGCTTTTACCGTGGTGCATCTGGTGATGGTGGCCCTCGTGCCACGTACCCTGATTGCCATGCTGCGTGGGCACTGACTCATGAATAGAAAAATTGGAAAGGACGGGATAGCCGACCCCGCCATCATTAAATCGGTGGCGCAGGAACTTGATCTACCCGCACGCAGACAGTTTCTTCGCCATGCCTGGACACTGGGGGGGATTGCCTTGCTGACGGGCTGTCGCCTGGATGACAGTGACTCCGTGGAGTCCATGTTGAAAATGGTCTCGAGCTTCAACGATAAGGTGCAGGCGGCACTATTCGATCCGAGCAGGCTGGCACCGACCTACCCCGAGTCGATGATGACACGCCCGTTTCCCTTTAACGCCTACTACGAGCGCAACAGCATTCCGAACATCGACGGTGCCGGTTTCAAACTCGCGGTTGGCGGTCTGGTCCAGGATAAACACAGCTGGACCCTTGCCGAGTTGAACCAGTTACCGCAGACCAGTCAGGTCACGCGGCTGATTTGCGTGGAGGGCTGGAGCGCCATCGGCAAGTGGGGTGGGGTGACTTTTTCGACCTTTCTGCAGCGTGTGGGGGCCGATACCAGTGCCAGATATGTGGGGCTCAAATGCGCTGATGACTATTACACCAGCATCGATATGCCCACGGCGCTTCACGCGCAGACGCTGCTCACCCTGAGCTATGACGATCAGGTATTGCCGCCGGAATACGGTTACCCCCTGCGACTGCGTATGCCAACCAAGCTGGGTTTCAAGAACCCCAAACATGTTGTGGAGATATTTGTTAGCAATGATTACCCCGGTGGCTATTGGGAGGATCAGGGTTACAACTGGTTCAGTGGCAGTTGAGCGATTGGTTGTCCTGAAAAACGGCGCGTTGCGGCTGTCGTTAACGCGAATTACACAGGAAGAGTGACATGAAAAAGCTGATTGTTACGGCGGTTGCGGCCGTTGTTTTGGGTGTGGCCGCTGCTCCACTGTTTGCGGCTGAAACAGGCACGAGTGATATGTACAAGGAGCAGATGGACAAGGGCACGATGAAAAAGGATGAAATGAAAAGCGATACCATGAAGAACAAACACCACTACAAGACCAAGGGCGACCAGACGAAGAGTGGCGCCATGGGTAAAGGTGATTCCATGAAAAAAGACAGCATGGATAAAGGTGGTGCCATGAAGAACGACGGCATGGAAAAAAAGGACGATATGGGCAATGACACAATGAAGAAATATTAAGACGCCCGGTCGCTTCAGGCTGTGGATCGCGCGTGCTCCTGCCTTGGACATTCCAGGACCATTAGCACCTGCTGATTGACGGACGCTCCAGAAAAGTCGTCTGCCAATAACCGGAGGGCTCAAGGTATGAGTGCGACAGCCTTCACCGACAGTCACAGACTTCCAGTGCATTTCAGTGCGACGATCCGGGTTCTGGCAGGGTGTTTTTAGCGGTTACGCCAGGACAATGCGTTCAAGTCTGGCGTTCAGTGCGGCGAACGCCGCTTCGGTGCTGGCCTTGTGGTTGGTGATGAGTACGTCGATGCGTTCTGGCGGGCAGAAGGCGACGCGGCTCTCCACGCCGATCTTGCTGTAATCGGCGAGGATGACCAAGCGCTCGGCATTGTCAGCCATGGCGCGGGCGACTTCGGCTTCGCGGTGGTCGTAGTTGCTGGCACCGCGCAGGGCGTCGATGCCGACGGGTGACAACAGCGCGAAATCAGCCCGATAGCGGCCAATTTCCGCCACTGTGGTGCCACCCACCGTAGCCGGAGCACGGTCGTCGAGCGAACCGCCCAGTACGATCACCTCGTTGTGCTGGCCGCCCGGCGCAGCGGGATTGCGCAATTGCAGGGCCACGTTGAACGAGTTGGTGATCACGGTTAGCCCGCCCAGCTTGGCCAGTTCTTCGGCGAGTATGACGGTGGTGGTGCCCGCGTCGATAAATACAGTCTGTCCGTGCGACAGCAGGCTGACGGCCGCGTGCGCGAGGTCACGCTTGAATTTGACGTTGATGTTCGCCCGCTCGGCGATGGGCGCTTCGTCCTCGACGCGGATGGCGCCGCCATGAATCCGCTTCAACTCTCCCAGTTCTTCCAGGGCGACGAGATCGCGCCGCACGGTCTCGCGTGAAACATTCAGCTCCGTGACGATGCGGTCGGTGGTGACGCGCTGCAAGGTCGATAGCAGTGCGCGGATCCGCTGGTAACGCTCTTCTTGCCACATGCCGAGTGTCCTGCTGTTTGAGTCGTTGTCCGAGCACGCATTGTGGAGGGGCCTCGGTCACTGTCAAGTTAGACCCGGCCCGTCAGCAATGGTCGGGGGGGAGTCTGCACATCATGAAATTGTAATATTGTGGCATTATTGTTTTTTTGTGTATTTGAAGATAGCCTCATCGTCGGACGGTTTCTTCACCTCGTCCAAATTTCGAAACACGCTTTCGCCATCGCCTCGGTTGTAACCTCTCGTCTAGAAGTAGGAGCTATACCATGCAGCGTCGCCAGTTTCTGAACACCCTCGCTACCGTTTCCATCGTCAGTCCGCTGTTGTTGTCATCCCGTCTAACGCAAGCCGCTACGCCCCCGGCCACGCCGAGTGCGCTGGACCCGGCGCGCTGGTCGCCGCTCAACCAACAGCGTCTGCAGGCGGTGATCGACCAGCACGGCGTCAAGAGCGCGTCCTATCGTCCCGACCAACGCCCGTACGCGGTGTTCGACTGGGACAACACCTGCATCATGAACGACTGTGAAGAAGCGCTGCTGGTCTACCAGATCAATCATCTACAGTACAAGCTGACGCCTGATGAGTTCGCCGCCGTGGTGCGCCAGGACGTGCCGAATGGCGCGTTCATGAAGGACTACACCACCGTGGACGGCCAGCCGGTCAAGATGGAAGACATCGCCAGCGATGTGGAAGCGGATTACCGCTGGCTGCACGCCAACTACAAGGGACTCGCCGGCGACAAGAGCCTGGAAGAGATCCAGACCAGCGAGCAGTACAAGGATTTTCTCGCCAAGCTCTACTTCATGTACGACGCGATCTGCGACAGCTACCCGGTGGAGATCGGCTACAAGTGGATTCTGTACTTCTACAAGAACATGACCACGGCTGAATTGCAGGCGATGGCCGAGGCGTCCAACAACTACGCGATCGGCGACGCGTTGCGCAAGGTCAAGTACGAGAGTTCACGCACCTTGCCGGGTAAGGCAGGGGTGGTGGCGGACACGCACTTCCATGGCATCCGTATCCATGAGGAGATCCGCGGTCTGATGCACACGTTGCGCGCCAACGGTATCGACGTCTATGTCAGCACCGCTTCGATCGACGACGTGGTCCGCGTGTTCGCTGGCAATCCCCATTATGGATACGACGTGCCGCCCGAGAACGTGATCGGCCTGCGCATGGCCATGGAAGACGGCAAGTACACCACTCGTTATCAGCCGGACTGGCACTTCAACTACGGGCCGGGCAAGACCGTCGGCATCAAGAACGTGCTGGTTAAACAAAAGGGCTATGGCCCGGTGCTGGTGGCGGGCGACAGCGATGGCGATGCCTGGATGCTGCGCGACTTCAACGATACGGCGGTGGGGGTGATCGTCAATCGCATGAAGAAAGGCGAGATCGGCGCCGACAGCCAGCAGGCCGCTACCCAGTTGGGCAAGTCGGACGCCCGCTTCATCCTGCAGGGGCGCAATGAGCACACTGGCCTGATGATCCCGGACGAAAAATCCCTTAAATACGGTAAAGACGAGCTTAAGCTGCTGGCTTGATGGCACTGGCTCGCGGGTGGTTGGCTGCCATCCGCGCGCCGCAGAGCGTTTTTCAGGCAACCTTTGTCTGAGTCTCTGGCAGATCACAGGGCGCATGGGCCAGCAAACGCTCAATGGCTCCGGTCAGCAGGCTCTCCAGCAATCCGTCCCGTTCCCGATCATCCAGCCGGTGTAGTGTCAGCCAGCTGGGTGCGCTGTTGAGCATGCTGGCAATGGCGTGCCCGGCAGCCCGTAACCCTTGCTCGCTGAATCGGGGTGTGGGGCAGAGGAACATCAGCAACTGCCGTTCGTAGCGCTCCTGCAACTGCCGCACACGTGCTTGCTGATCCTCATTCAGGCAACCGCTGTCACGTTCCACCAGACGAAAATGCCAGGGCATTTCCCGATGCAGGTTCAGGTGTGTGTGGATGACGTTTTGCAGGCTGTCGCGCAGGTCTCGCGGTTGTCGTTCGATACGTCCGAGGGTTGCCAGCAGCTCCTCGTAAAACTCTTCGATCAGGTCGAGCAACAAGTGCTGCTTGCTCGGGTAGTGGTGATACAGCGAGCCTGGGGCAAGCCCCAGGCAAGTTGCCAGCTCACGCATACCGACCTGGCCAAACCCCTTGCTGGCGAACAGCTCCAGGGCCTTGTCCCGGCTCTCGGCGAAGCGTGAGCAACGCTCAGTCATAGGCATGGAAGCCACGTCCAGTCTTGCGCCCCAGATAACCGGCCGCGACCATTTCCTTGAGCAGCGGAGCAGGGCGGTACTTGCTGTCGTTGAAGCCGTCGTAGAACGCCTCCATGATCGCCAACAAGGTATCCAGGCCAATCAGGTCGGCCAGCGCCAATGGGCCTATTGGCTGGTTGCAGCCCAGACGCATGCCCGCATCGATGTCTTCGGCGTTGGCCAGGCCTTCCTGAAACACCAGGATCGCTTCATTGATCATCGGCACCAGAATCCGGTTCACCACAAAGCCCGGACGGTTGCCTGCGGTGATCGCGGTCTTGCCCAGGCGTTGCGCCAACTCCAGGGCCAGGGTGTGAGTCGCGTCGCTGGTTTGCAGGCCGCGAATGACTTCGATCAAGCCCATCACCGGCACCGGGTTGAAGAAGTGCAGGCCGATGAAACGCGCCGGCGAACTGACGCTGGCGGCAAGCTCGGTGATGGACAGCGATGAGGTGTTGGAGGCAATGACGCAGTCGGCGCTGACCTGGGCGGCGATCTGCTGCAACACCCGTAGTTTCAGTTCGAGGTTTTCGGTCGCGGCCTCGATCACCAGCTGCACGTTGTGCAGGGTGCTGTAGTCGGTGCTGGTGCGGATCTTGTCCAACGCTGCGTGCTTTTGCTCCTCGGTCAGCGACGCCTTGGCGACCTGTCGATCGAGGTTCTTGCCCACGGTCGCCAGAGCCTTTTGCAAGGCGCTTTCGGATATGTCCAGCAAGGTTACGTTGAAGCCGGCCAGTGCACAGGTTTGCGCAATGCCGTTGCCCATGGTGCCGGCGCCGATGACGCCAATGTTCTGTAGATTCATCTTCATGTCCTTCCCGTCAAACCCGCTCGAACAACACGGCGATGCCTTGGCCGCCGCCAATGCACATGGTCGCCAGGGCATAACGGCCCTGAGTGCGGTGCAGTTCGTGAATGGCTTTGGTGGCGATAATCGCGCCGGTGGCACCTACCGGATGGCCCAGCGAGATGCCCGAACCGTTGGGGTTGACTTTCTCCGGATCGAAGCCCAGTTCTTGCGCTACCGCACAGGCCTGGGCCGCAAAGGCTTCGTTGGATTCGATGACATCCAGGTCGGCAACGGTCAGCCCGGCGCGTTTGAGCACCAGGCGGGTGGCAGGAATCGGCCCCAGGCCCATCATTGAAGGTTCAACGCCGGCGTGGGCATAACCCACCAGCCGGGCCATCGGCTTGAGGCCTTGTTCCTGAACGAGTTGCCCGGTGGCCATGATCAGTGCGCCGGCACCATCATTGAGGCCAGACGCGTTGCCGGCGGTGACGCTGCCGTCTTTTTTGAACGCGGGTTTCATGCCGCTCAATTGTTCGAAACTGACCTCTGCCCGTACATGCTCATCCGTCGCAAACGAAACCGTCCCTTTGCGGCTCGCCACTTCGATCGGCACGATCTGCCCGGCAAAACGCCCTTCGGCAATCGCCCGAGCGGCGCGTTGTTGGCTGGTCAGCGCCAATTCATCCTGAGCATGACGAGAGATGCCATAGTGCTCGGCGATGTTTTCTGCGGTAATGCCCATGTGGAAGCCGGCAAACGGGTCCTGCAGCACGCCGAGCATGTAGTCGATGCCCTGAATGTCACCCATTCGTGCACCCCAGCGCGCCTGTGGCAACAAGTAGGCACCACGGCTCATGGACTCGACACCACCGGCCAGCACGGCAGATGCATCCCCGAGCATCAGACTTTGTGCAGCACTGACAATCGCCTGCAAGCCCGAACCGCAGAGACGGTTGACGTTGAAGGCCGGGGTCTCTTTCGGCAGGCCGGCATTCATCGCCACGGCCCGTGAAATGTAGGCGTCGCGCGCCTCCGTCGGGATCACATGCCCCATCACCGCGTGACCGATGTGTTCGGGCGCCAGGCCTGATCGTTCAATCGCTGCGCGGCACACGTCGGTTGCCAACTGGATAGGCGGCACATCCTTGAGTGAACCGCCAAAACTGCCGATGGCAGAACGGACCGCGCTCACAACAAAAATATCGGAAGGGTTCATGTGGTTTTCCTGAAAGAGGTCTTTTTTGTTGGGCACGAGTCTAGAATCAGCAGCGCCGCTGGCCTATGCCAGAACTGTTCAACGGTGATGGCGTTTTTTGCCATGTTCAGATGTGACGAGAGAGGCGTTCAAATGCGGGAAACGGATTCGGTGGCTGTCTACTTCATGTATCCGATGATTCATGCCCTGCGTGAGAACCCGCAGCGTCTGCGGGCAGTACTTGAGCAGGTGGGAATTGATCCGCAACTGATGGATAAGCCTACGGCACGGGTGCCGGCCACGGCCTTTGCCGCGTTGTGGCTGGTGCAGATTCGTGAGTTGGGCGACGAGTTTTTCCAGCTGGATTCCCACGGCATGCCACCGGGCAGTTTCGCCTTGATCTGTCGGGCATTGATTCAGGAACCGACGCTGGAAAAAGCCATGCGTCAGTGTCTGGCCAATTTCGCGCTGTTCCTGCGTGACTTTCGCGGCACGTTGACGGTGCGTGGCAAGCGAGCAGTGATCAGCTTGCAGACTCGGGCGCAAAACAGCGACGTCGCACATTTCGGTGAAGAGACATTTCTGGTGTTGATGATCAGTCTGCTGTGCTGGCTGGGCGGGCGGCGCATTCCCATCGATCGTGCGGACTTTCGTCATGAGCGTTTGTCGCTCAGTGATGATGCATTGCTCTGGGGCGCCAATCTGACCTTTGGCGCCGAGCGCACCGAGATCGAATTCGACAGTCGTTATCTGCAATTGCCGGTGGTTCAGGACCTCGTTTCACTCAAGGCATTTTTGCGCAGTGCGCCGCAGTGGCTGGTGATTCGTTTCCGTAACCAGCATGGCCTCGCATCGCAGGTCCATCAGCGTTTGCGCAACAGCCATTACAGCCAATGGCCGACCCTGGAGGCTTTTGCAATCGAACAGCACCTGAGCCCCAGCACCGTTCGCCGAAAGCTGGAGCGTGAAGGCTGTTCATTCCAGGAGATCAAGGACGAAGTGCGTCGCGGTGTTGCCTTTGAGCAACTGCGCCAGACCCAGTCGAGCATCACCGCGATTGCCGAGCAGATCGGTTTTCAGGAGCCCAGTGCGTTCCATCGGGCGTTCAAGAAATGGACCGGTGAGAGTCCGGGGCGTTACCGGGCGAGGTTTCAGGGCAAGTGCCTCGATACCTGATCGGTACTTCAAAAAAACGCCACTCAGGGAGTGGCGTTTTTACTGGCGCATGATGGGGCGACAGCACCGGATAGAACGGAATCACTCACTGATCCGTTTCGCAATTGACCATCCATGACACTCCGAAACGGTCAACCAGCATGCCGAAGCGTGCGGCCCAGAACGTCGCCTCCAGTGGCATTTGAATGGAACCCTGATCTGCCAGCGCGGTGAAAACTCGCTCGGCTTCAGCGATGCTGGTGACATTCAGCGAGACGGAGCAACCGCTGATACCATGGTAGGGCCGATCAGGCGTTGTGTCGGACCCCATGAGCGCCTGATCGCCGACAACCAGCCGGGTATGGATAATTCGGTCATGGCAACTCGCCGGGATGTGATCGCGAGCCGGCGACTCGCCGAAGGTCATCATGATTTCAAGGCTGCCTTGCAGGCATTGCGCGTAGAACGTGAAGGCTTCTTTGCAATCGCCGTTGAAGATCAGGTAGGGATTGATTTTCATGGTCAGCTCCAGAGACGCAGAGGGAGGGGGCACTATTGGTTCCAGCGTGCCCGCGTGGGTAAAACCATGCGAAAGAGATTCAGCTATTGAGTCGCAGGGTGCTAATTATGGCTGACAGATGTCGTTTTTTTAGATGATTTTGTTTGCAGCGGGCGAGCGTTATAGCCGGCGGACGAGAGGTGCGCAGAGGGGGGCAAGGCCGGCAAGAGCGGGCAGTTCTTCGATCAATACCAAGGGGCAACTCGCCCCCTGGTATTGAGGCCTCGCTACATCAAGTTGCTTTGCGACAACCCCAGCAAGCCGGTCAGCGTATTGATGATGGTTTGTTGCCGGGCGCGGTTTACCTGGTGTTCGGCTTCTGCGGCGGCGACATCGGCGGCGCAGTGTGGACAGGTCACTTCGTGTGCATGGATGTACTGCAAGCAGCCACGACACAGGGCCAGTTGCGGAGGAATACGGCCTTCGTCAGGCGATTTCTGGCCCTGGTTCGCCCAGGCCAGTTTGATCACCTGGCCGCTGTCGCTGACGCTGTTGACCTTCTCGCCGGTATCGATGCGTTCGGTAATCAGGTCAAAACGTCCGACAGCGAAGGACGTCTGTGCTGCGTCCTCGAGTTTGACAATTCGCTCGCGCAGTCCCTTTTTTTGCAGGTCCAGAGCACGGTAATGACAGTAGGGGTTGTTGCCGGGTTTGCCGAGCAAGGAGTGCGAAGTCCAGGTGCAGCCACCACGGCAGACATCGTTGTAGTAGCAGCTTCGGCAGTAGCCCCAGAGGTCGTCGACGCCGCGCAGGCGGCCAAAGTGCATGCCTTCACTGTAGTGCCAGATATCGTGCAGGCTCATGGTGCGGACGTTGCCGCCCGAAAAGCCCACCGTTGCCAATGAAGGGCAGCCTTTGACGGTGCCATCGGCTTCAAGTGCCAGCACGGTTTGCCCGGCGGCGCAGCCGCTCCAATGCACGCGCTCGTCGCCGAAACCACGCCACATGTGCTCATAAGGGCCGTAATAACCAATATTGTTGCCCACGTTCATCAGCAGGCCGCGATCGACACCCTCGCGGTAGAGACGCGCCAGCAACGGCATCACTTCAAGCAGTTGGTAGGGCTGCAACAGCAGCTCCGGGTGATCGACGGCATTGCCCATGGCGACCGTCAGCTGGATCTGCCAATGGGTGGCACCGAGTCCGATGATCAAGTCCATCAGTTCGGGCAAATCGGGCAGGGTGGCTGCACCGATTTGGGTGTTGACGCTGACCGCAAGCCCCGACTGTTTGGCGCGGCGCAGGGTATCTACAGCCTTGTCGAACGAGCCCGGAACATTGCGCACAGCGTCATGCAACGGAGCCAGCCCATCCAGCGAAACACCTACGCCATTGAGCCCGGCATCCACCGCTGCCTGCATTTTTGCGGGTGTCAGGTTGCGTCCACCGGTTTGTATCGCGCAATACATGCCGTGGTTGTGGATGGCCTGGATCAGTTGAGTCCAATCCTTGCGCAGGTAGGCTTCACCGCCGATCAAAGTGATCTCGCGGGTGCCGAGTGCCGCAAGGGAATCGATGACATCCAGGCATTCTTTGGTGTTCAGTTCATCGGGGCGTCGATGGCCAGCGCGTGAGCCGCAATGCAGGCATTTGAGATCGCAGGCCAGGGTGATTTCCCAGACCACATGGACCGGCACGTAGCGTTTGAGGTCGGTTTCACTGAGGTAGCGGGCAGGGCGATTGTCTGACATGGGAAATCCTTGCGCACAGACACGTACGCGGCACGAATCCATCGAAGTGTTCGCGCCTTCCTTAGCGTCGATGGCGCGAGCGGATTTACCTCTGGGGTTGAAAGATCCCGGGCTCGGCTACGGGTGGTTTGGCCAAGCCCGGGCATTGCCGGTTAGCGTGCTTCCAGTCGGGCGATTTCTGCGTGCAACTGCTCCAGTGCGCTGCGCAAGGCGCCGCTGTTGGCCAGTTGCTGTTCGCCCTGGCTCACCACGGTTTTCAGCTGCACCAGGTCACCGGTGGCTTGCGCTTGCTGTACCGCGACGGCGTAGAGCGGGTGCGCATGTGACGGCTGCTCGACCTGTTGACGATGAGCGGGCGCCTGACTGACGGCCGCGTGTCTCACAGTCGTCCAGTGGTCCTGATCGAAGTACTTGTAGTCGGCAAAACCGCTGGCCCAATCGGCACCTAGAATGCCCCGTAGATCGAAGGTCTGGGCGATATTGCTGTTAGGGCCGCTTGGGCTGCCATCCAGGCTGAGGAGGATGTGGCTTTCCGCCTCGGGGATCAGTTTGGCCTCGGAGTAACTACCCCATACCCGCGCACGGAAGTTGAGGGGTGGGTAGGTGCTTTGAAAAATGCTCGCCACACCGCTGACTTTCTTGTTGACGGTATCCACCAGCAGATCCAGGGTTAAAACCGGTGCGCCGAGTAGTGAGCTGGAAACGTTGAGGCGTGTGTGAAAAAGTCCGATTGACATGGTGCAACTCCCTTAGTTGTATTCAGGACAAGCCAGGCACGTTCAGTTGCCGGTCAGCGGCGTTCCAGCCTGCTGATTTCACCCTTGGCCGCCTCAAGCGCACTTTGCAGCTGTGGTTGCTGGTCCAGTTGTTGTTTGGCAAGGCTCGCCAGATTTTTCATCTGGGCCAGGTCACCGCTGGCAATGGCACTCTGAATCGGCGCGGCGTACAGCGGCATGATCGGCGGATACGGCAGGATTACCGGGCCCGGTTCCAATGGCAGTGAATAGGCCTTGGAAGGCACCGACTCGACGAGGTGGGCGGGCGCATTGACCTGGACCCAGCGCTGACCGTTGAAGTACTCGTAGTTGGCGACGCCTGCTTTCCAGTCGCTACCGACCACTAGCTGCAGCTTGAAATTCACGATGGAGTTCGAGCCTGGGCCACCTTGGTTGCCTTGAACGGTGATCAGGATTTTGCTGACGCCGGGTTTCATCACCGTCATGTAGGTGTACTCACCCCAGACATCGGAATGCACATCCAGCGGCGGGTTAGTTGCCTGAGTGATGGCGGCAGTACCGCTTACCGTTTGCTCAGGTGTAAACACCAGCAGATTGAGCGCCAGGTTTTGTGCGCCCGGTGCCGAAGTTCCAATTTGATAGCAGAGTGGGAATAAACCGACAGATTGCTGAGAAGAACCAGACATAATTATTGCCTCCATTGCAATAGGGGAGCGGAAACAGCGGTTAGTGCTGTTCCAGGCGTGCGACTTCCTTAGCCAACTGCTCGTAAGCGCTATTTAGCTCTTTGTTTTCTGGCGTGGATGCATCGCGTTGTTTCAATAGCGTCTTCATTTGCGGCAGGTTACCTGCCTTGATCGCGCTTTGGATGGCCACCCCGTAGGGGGGCATGCTATGGCGAGTTGAACTGCTCATAACGATTCCTTCCGTGGTTTGCGAATACTGCTGTCATCAGCAGCTTTTGCAGTTAAGCAGGCGTTGATAAATATGCAATGGGCAATGGGCTAGTACGGCTGATAAATTTTTAATAGTGTTCTATTAATAGCGATGCGTTTGAGTATTGGCTGTTTGATATCAGGATTGGCGATGAGAAAAAGTGTATTTGGTTCTTTTCTGATAAGCGCTGCGGTTTTTTATCGCCATTGATAATGAATGTGTACGGTTGTTATTTTTTTGCTGTTAATTAAGGACGATAGTTCCAATAGCTGCATCGCCTTTTGTGGACGCTCAGCCTTCTTGTGTGGCGATTCGTCGAATGGTCTGCAAGGCTTCCTCGCGCAGCAATGGCTGTTTCATCCGTTCGGCCAGCAACGCCATTTGCCGCGAGTATTCGCAGGCGACCACCGCCTCGACCTGTTCTCCTTTGCACAGCAAAGCGATGAAGGCGTATTGCTCGGGGTTGCCTTCGAAGACGATCCGGTCCCATTGGTCGGCGTGACCGAGCAGCTCGAAGGTTTTGTCGAAGTGATACGTCCAGAAAAATGGCACATCCACGTAGTGTGTTTCACCGCCCAACATGTTTTGCGCGGCGATCCGCGCCTGCTGCTGGGCCAGGCGCCAGTGCTCGATGCGTGTGGGGACACCTTGCAACGCAAAGGACGCGATGTCGCCGGCGGCCCACAGACCTGGTGCAGCGCGCATGCCTTCGTTTACCGGTAACCCGCCGTCATCGTCCAGCTCAACACCTTCGAGCAGATCGGTGACCGGGTTGACGCCGATGCCGATCAACACCAGATCGGCGGGAAGTCTTTGACCGTTTTCGAGCAGAACGGCCTCGACGTTGTCCTGGCCCTCGAACGCCTTCGGCTGGGTATTGGCATGAAAGACCACGCCGTTGTCTTCGTGCAGGGACAAAATCGCCAGGCCGATGCGTTCACCGAACAGCCTGCTGAACGGTGTTTCATGGTGCGCGACCACGCTGACTTGCAGGCCATGGCGGCGTAAGGCCGATGCCGATTCCAGGCCGATGAAGCTGGCACCGATGATGACCGCACGGGCGCCGGGTTTTGCAATTTTGAGAATGCGCTCGGCGTCCGCTCGCGAACGCAGCGCCAGGATGTTGTGCAGATGCGCACCGTTGATCGAAAGCGGTCTGGGTTCGCCGCCACTGGCCAGGAGCGCGGCGTCGTAGTCGAAGGTGCGCCCGTCAGCCAGGGAAACCCTTTTGGCGGCCACATCGAGACGAATGACCTCACCTTGAACGCGCTCGATTTGTTGTTCGTTGTAAAAGCGTTCATCCAGTAATGGTGGAGTTTCTTCAGGGGGCATTTCCCCGGCGAGGACATATTTGCTCAGTACCGTGCGGTCATAACCAGGATTCGTTTCACGGTCGATCACTATCAGGCGGCCGGTAAAACCGTGTTCGCGCAGGGCGGCCGTTGCCGCCGTTCCCGCAGCACCTGCGCCGACAATCACAAAGCAACGTGAATCAAGGGCACGATTGGCTTCGATGGGCGCAAGGGGCTGGTCATCCACGTGTACGTCGCCATCGACCACTTTGACCGGATAGCGGGTCAGGCCACTCAGGGCTGGCGGTTCGCACAATTGGCCGTCCTCGACCGTGAACATCGCCTTGTGCCAAGGGCAAATCAGCCGTCCATTGCAGATGACCCCTTCGTCCAGCGGCGCCTGCGCGTGCGGACATTCGCCCTGATAGGCGTAGACCTGTTCGCCGGCCCGCAGCAGCACGATCTTCAGTGAGCCGATGTCTACGCGAGTACCACGGTCTTCTCGAAGGTCGGCAAAGCGGGCGACGTTGTGCAGGGACATGACAACTCTCCGGGGCGCTATTTTCCGTTGGAGTAGGCAGTGACGGGGAGACTCAGTGAAACAGAAGCCCCGTTTGGCAGGCTCTACCCTTACAGTAAAGCAGCGAAAGCGAGTGGCCATCGAAGCCCTTCGTCAACGCTCCGGGATCGCTTGCGATCCGTTGCACGCTATGCAAACGTCATGATTCAACCTGACTGATGGCCTTCGCATGACTGATAGCAGACCCGGAAAACAAACTCCCAGCGCCCAAGACATCGTCGCCGCACTCGACCTGGAACCTCATGTTGAAGGTGGTTATTACCGCAGAACCTTTCAGGCTGACCTCCAGCCCATGGTCGAGACCGCAGGTGGTCGGCGTTATGCGATGACCTCGATCTATTACCTGCTGACCTGCACGTCTCCCGTTGGCCACTTTCATTTGAACAAATCCGACATTGTCCATTACTACCATGTAGGCGACGCGATTCAGTACTTCCTCATCTACCCGGACGGCACATTGAACACCGTGGTGATGGGCAGTGACATCTCCGCCGGGCAGTGCCTGCAACTGCACGTGCCTGGCGGTGTCTGGAAGGCTTCGCAGTTGATGGATGGATCGGCAGCTTACGGCCTGATCAGTGAAGCCGTTTCACCTGGGTTCGATGTTGCGGATATGCAATTGGGCTGTCGGCGCACGCTCAGTGAGCGGTTTCCAGAACATACGGCATTGTTTGAACAGTTAGCGCGAGCATGATTGCCAAGATCGCAGCCTGCGACAGCTCCTTATCTGTTGGCGATCTGTCAGATCAGGTGCCGAGAGTCGGCGTGGACGATCATAGCGCTCACTGAAGACCGCAACAGCGGGATCGATTATCTGTAATGACCGCCGACTCAGCCTTGCTGGCTGAGTCGGCGATACATCCCGTTATTACTTAAGGAATGCCTGCATATCGCTGTTCAGCTTTTGGATCGCCGCTTTGAAATCGTTGGCGGTAACCTGTTGGTTTGCATTCTTCAACTGTTTACCGAAAACCTTGCGTACGACTTTGGCCACGGTTTGGCCATTGCTGGCGTCAACCATCTCGGCTTCGACGTACAGCTCGGTGTCTTGGTCGCGGTGACCGGTGGCCGCCTGAGTCGCACCTATAGCGGCCGTGACCGGGAGCACCTCATACCATTTCATGCCTTCGTTGGTCGCGCCGACCCCGGTAATCGCGGCGCGTACGACCAGGACTCGCGAACCGGCAGGGGCCGATTGAACATTAGGTACCACGCGGTACTTCTGGCTCAATACGCTCTTGGCGTTTTCAGTCATGTAGGCTTGCAACTGATCCAGAGTCTGGCGGTTGACTCGCTCATTGGGCTTGGGTGCCGGGTACAGTTCCAGCTGCTTGAAGGCCACCGTGTTGTAAGCTTTCGGATTCCAGGACGGGGTTACCCAACGCATGGCTTTCTCGCCGCTGGGCGTGGTGACTTCTTGCAGGTTGTTGTAGTTGGAAAGATACCCTGAGTACTGTTCCTTTTCTGTAACTTTTGAGGTGCAACCGCCGAGCAGCAGGCCGGTCAAGGCAACGCCAACAAGCAATTTTCTGGATGTGCTCATATTTTTACTCCATGGATTGAGACGTTTTATTCAGGTCGCCTTGTAAATAGCTTAAGTCTGCCGGGCTACTGGCGATGGTCTGGTTCACGCAGAGTTCCTCATTCACTGTTGTGACAGGTTCAAGCAAGACTCAATCGCAGTCCGTCCGAAACCTGGACCCCTCGCAAATCAGCGTAGGTACGAATGGCGAAATATCCAGTAGCTATTCTCATGGACGCATTGCCCCGGAACGCCGTCAGTGGGGTGTAGAGCACATTCGGTAGCGTGCTATAGATTTTTTTTATTCCTGTCCTTGACATGCCCTGCGAACACGTCCAGAATTGCGTCCATTCCTGATTCAGGAACGAGAAAAACCCTTTAGATATCAAAGGGTTGGAAATAGATAACAATCCAGTTTCCATCTCCAGTTTGTATGCGTTTGATGTTGTTTTTTAGGCATCTGACGTTTGAGGCCGAGTAGCAAAATGGTTATGCAGTGGATTGCAAATCCACCTACGCCGGTTCGATTCCGACCTCGGCCTCCACTATAAATAGCTCCGTAGATCACTGATTTACGGAGCTTTTTTATTTGCTGTAGGTAGCAAGATTTTGTCTTGAATTTGACGTCAGCGAACTTGCTTAGAAGGGAAGGGCTGTATATATTTCTTCCCCTGCCGCATCAGCAGCAAAAAGGACTGATTGTTAATTTGATCGTTCTTGAATGCTTCACCGCGCTACCGCCCGAATGGCGAAACTGGTAGACGCATGGGACTTAAAATCCCCCGTTCGTAAGGACGTGCCGGTTCGATTCCGGCTTCGGGCACCATGAATATCAAGGGCTTGCGTGAGATACCTCACGCAAGCCCTTATTTCTTTGCTCAGCAAAAACCTGTCTCTGCTCCGCAATCCGCTTCCGCTAGTCATTTTGTCGGCGTGACTTTCATGCCTTTGCGCATACGAATGTACTGCTCAGTCATGACAACGGTCGTATGCCCAAGTTGATCTCTGGCTTGCCTGAACTGTGAGCACTGCATGGCATGCGACAAGCCGGCGACTAACCCAATCGATACTGAGATCAAGCGCAGTCAGAGCAAGTAGCCCGTTGCTTGTCCGAGGTGGTTGTCCTGCACTCCGACGATGAGGTGCGGTGGTATGTGCTGTTGCGCATCAATGGATGGAATTTCGAAGCTACCCACTATTTGAAGGTGTCGCTCACTCAGTCCGGTCGACTCTTCTTCCTTTGCCTTAGCCATTCTCGCGTGGTTCGCTGCGATTTCATTGAGAGTTGACACGTTGCATCTCCGGTGACTGACCAAGCGTATCGCTGGAGTCCTTAAGCGTTAATTTTGATTGCCGCCGCGTCAGAATTACGTCGTTCTGGGGCCGCTACGGGCGTACATAGCAATCCTTAAGCCAGGCATGGTCGCGTATACCGCGCCACGTTTTCATAAGCGACGAATGGTGGCGCGGAGTCATTCATGAGCAATGTAAAGCGCATCCGCTTGATGTATTCGGATTTGGCCCGAAGGCCGACGACATACAGTCGCTGCCCTGTTTCGGCTGGTTGAGCAGAAGCTGATCGAAATCATCCTGGAAGACGCAGTAGGGTAGGTGTGCCGCAGGTGAATGCGTTACGCGTGGATCAGGACGCGGTGTACTCGAGATACAGTCTTTCGAGAGCCTCCTGGTATTTGTCTCCCGTTAAAGACTTTTTCAGGACTGCCATGGCTTCAAGTGCTGAAGCCGAAGCCAATGCCTCATTTTCTCCCCGATAGGCGGCGCGCATTCTTGCTGCTGCGATTATCGATTCTTCAGTCGTACCCATGGTGCTGCCCTCGAAGGATTGAGTCTCACTGATAGCTGCATCCCACTACTCATTTTAACCCCGAGATACATCATGATAACCAGGCAGCCCGACTGGGAGGCGATCGAGCGCGCCTGCCGATCGGGATTGCTATCACGCTAAAGATGGCTTTGGCCCGTGTATGTGACAATGCACCGACCCACTAAGTCATGGAACGAATACACATGGTGCAATTGCTTGCGATCTCAGGAAGCCTCCGCGTAGCCTCCTCAAACTCCGCACTACTGCGTGCTGCCGAGATGCTCAGTCCTGAAGGGATGTCGATCAAGCACTATCTGGAGGTGGGTCAATTACCTCACTTCGATCCGGACCTGGCTGACGATCCTCCACAGATCGTCACAGAGCTGCGCGGGATTATTGCCAAGGCAGACGGCATTCTCATTTCGTGTCCTGAATACGCTCGCGGAATACCGGGCTCGTTCAAGAATGCACTGGATTGGCTCGTGGCCAGCCAGGACTTTCCCGGTAAACCGGTAGCACTTTTCAACGCATCACCACGAGCGAGTCACGCCCAGGCGGCCCTCAGGTTAGTGCTGGAAACGATGTCCGCGATTATTGTCGAGCCCGCTTCGATAACAGTGAACCTGCTGGCTAAAGGAATGGATGAGGCAGACATCGCAACGAGCCCGGAGATCAGTCAGCAAATCGTCTCGGCCTTGGGCGCGTTCAAGAATCAAATTGAGGGCAGTCCGGCATTTAATCATGAAGATCACTGCGTCCTTACCGCCATAACGGCCACCTTCGAAGGGGGAAGGGATATTTCCTGAGCCTATAAGACCAGGAAAAAAGGTTATTAGACGTGCAGAAGCTGCTTTGTTAAAAAACTAATGCATAGCACGCTGTTTGCGTGCCGATGCATCTCCATTTGGTTAAATGGAAATCGCCCAACATTGTGCTGGGCAACGATCAATGAGTCTGATTGCCGATACAGGGATAAGTAGCTGCGACTTTGGCCAACTGCTCGCGCACCAATGCATTGGGCTCATTGATCCCCTATCTCCTCCGCAGCTTGATCCTTTCGAACCAAGAATATCGTGTAGTAAAGGCGATGGCAGATGGCGCAGACATGACGACCCGAATGCCGACGTTCGCTGCTACGCGCTGTTCAAGGTTGACACTCTTCGAGCACTCCCAGCCGGGCAGCATGGCCACGGTGTCCGGTTGGGCGTTACGGCTTAACTGATCCAGTGCGAATCAGTCAGGAAATGGTTGGAATTTTGTCGATAAACGCAACTCGCTCACTATTGTAGAAAATTTCAACCGTTGTGTAGTGAGGCGAGTGTGGAGGCATGACTCTGGAGAATCTGGCTTGCGTGCAGCTCATCTGTTGAATCCAGTTTCCTGGTCGTTGGATCAAGTGCAGATCCAACATGAGTGATGCCGGGTTAGAACCCTGCAGGGCTCGCATGGTTAGATAGGCCTCGACTCCCGGATTGGCAACGTCAACATCTCCGACGACATGAAGGTCGTCCGGTTTCGGTGGCATCGTGTTCAGCCATGCATGCCAGTTTTTGGAGCTAATAGTCATTTTTCTATTCCTTGAGAAATGAAGCTCGAAGCTTGAGGTACTGCAGTTCCGTATGGCGCTTCGTATGCCATCGAATTTAAAGCGTAACGCCCAAGAGAAGGAAATGGATGCATACCACACGAAGATATTCGGGGAGCGCTGAAATGCGGCCAGAGACTCCATGATTAAAGGTGTAGACGAGGAATTGGCAGCAGCTCATTGGCCTGGACGAGTGGTAATCAGCCCCTTTCAGGGCGAGGAAAAATCATGATCGTGCGGGTTTCTGTGGGCATGGGGAGAGGTCTTTGGCTGGGGATCGGCTACAGTTGATAGACCACTGATAGGGAGATCGAATATGAAGTGCTTGATTTGTCAGGCTGCCGTTAGGACTGTTCACGCGCTCGGAGACTGGTCTGAGGTCAAATGCTCAGTCGGTTGTGGTCACTTCAGGGTCTCAGCGAATCTTGTTGCGAAAATGACGTTAAAGAACGAGTCCTTTGACATTGAACGCACAAGGCGATGGCTTGAAATGTCTCGTAATGACGAGTCAGTGCCGTTGATATCGACCTACGATTACAGCGTTTCCTTATTGCATCACGACGCTGAAGAGCAATCTACCAGCCAGTCGAATCGTTTTAGGCAATCCGTCACTTCGGATTAGATGGACGTTCTGACTTCGGTTTGGCGAAGCGCCTGCTGTACCGCAGTGTCGATGCTGAAGGTCCGGCGACCCTTCAGGATGAATTTACGCACCTTCGTTGCGCTCTGCGGTTAGGTGATTTTGTTTTCTGCGGGCATGGGGGAAGGGCTCCAGCCGGTATGGATGGTGCTAGATTGAAGGAGGGGCAAGCCTAAGGAGAGAATCAGATGATTACTGATGCTCGGGATGCAGCGAAGTACGTTGAGTGCTATTCGTCCATCGAAAGCCCGCAAGTGCGGGAAGCGTTTTGCATGCTGGTCGGTGCGATTTCTGCTGCGAAAAATTACAATTGCGCCCCCAAGACACTGGGTGGGTTAGAGCGGTCCATTGGGTTTTTTCTACCTCCGATGGAAGCTGCCCTTTCAGCTTTGTGTCTAATCACAATTGGCTTCTTTTTTACTTTCGGCTGCCATCCTTCAAGACTGAACATCATTCGCTTAAAGCGTTATCCGTGGAGTTTGGCGAAGTAAATGACAAGCCTGATGGCGAGTGGACCATTAAGTTGCGGTCAGTTGATGATGTTCGGCGCTTGCTACGGATGATCAATATTTTTGACTGACCGCTTGTGTGCGCTCCGCGCATCAGGGCCGCGTTACGATGCTTCTGCCTGGCATCCCCACAGATCCAAACGTTTGATCCCCTTTCCATCCATCGCCATGGCCTGCTTCTTCGATTCCAGGCGGGTTTGTTTGTGGTTCGGGCGTAAAATAGCTGAGCTACCTCATCAAAAGGAGCCGCATATGAATTCCGACCAAATGAACAAACGGACGGCTGGAGAACGAGTCGTTTGGGATCAGTATTTTTGTGCTGCATTGATTGCGGAAAGCCATCTGACGGCACCGACGGTAGGGGGGCCGAAATCGAATCACGAAGACAGGCAGAACCTGTTGGTCGATAGGGCCAAACTTCTTGCTGACAAGATGATGGAACACAGAAAATAAACCGAGCCCAGCCATTGCGCTGGGCTCTTCACATAGGGTGCCACTTTGGTCTTCCACGGCGAAATAGCCGTAATAGGCGATCACAGGGTTCGGCCAGCCCGTGATCAGGCGATAGGGCGTTTGAACCTCCTTAATTTGGGGGGATCAAACGAACAAAGTGTCAGGCATTGCCTGCCGGGAGCTGATCAAATGAAACGCACAACGACTTTGATCCTGGTGATGTCAGCAACGCTGCTGCTTGGCGGGTGCTGGCCGTATTGGCATGACCATGATGGGCGCGGGCATGATCATGGACGTTACTACGGTGACGATCATCGGGGACAAGAGTATCGCCGCTGGTAAGATCGCTGTATTGGGGCCAGGCTCTCTGTAGATGGGGCCAGCTGATCTCATTGTGCCTGGCAGGTGTGACGAGGGTATGACAGGGGCGAGAAGAACAACCCGACGCAAGGTCGGGCTGTTCGCGTACAAGTAAATTCAGTCACTTAATCGTGCTTGTACTTATTCTTGTACTTATGTTTGTGTTTGCCGTTATAACTCTTGTCACCTGAACTGCGATTACGATTATCGTCAGACAAGCTATTGCCTACTGCGCCGCCTGCGGCGCCACCAAGACCAGCGCCGATGGTGGAGCCGGTTGTGCCGCCCAGCTGATGACCAATGACCGAGCCGCCTGCCGATCCGAGCCCGCCGCCGATGGCTGCGTTGGTTTTGTTCCCTTTCGGCGCACCGACGGCACTACCGGCAGCACCTCCTACACCAGCGCCAATCGCTGCACCGGTACTTCCGCCGATTTGCTGGCCGACTATGTTACCCAGTACGCCACCCACGCCGCCACCGACGGCTGCGGTACCATCCCCAGCGGCCATTGCTCCTTGTGTGATCAGAGCACCTAGAGCAAGAGTAAGCAGTGTTATGCGCATGCTGTGGACCTCAAGAAGTAGTTATTTCGTTCAGGGCGCTATTTCAGAGTGTTGAGCACTTTGAAAAGGTACGCTTTTGCATTCTATCGCCAAGCTTCTCTCTGCAGTGTGTTCTAGTCTGAGGGATATCTAGAAATGTAGAGGTCGCTGCAAAGCTAAAGTTCGACCCGTGAAAATGGCATTTACAGCGGGAGCTGTAACAAATGGCTTGTCGCCGTGGTTATGGGTGTGTGCGTTACTCGAATATCAACTACGAGAGGGATGCAACAATGACTGAGCGCCATTTGATCCACTCGGAAACTCTTTCGAATGGATGCAAGATCGAGGTTAGGGCCAAGATACTGAGGGACGGATCGCTGCAGATGTTCATCGGTGTTTACCGGCCAGATGGCACGGTTATCCTGGAGGATAACGACCCAAAACCGCATCTGCTGGACATGGAGGACGCTCTGGACTGGGGGATCGAAATCGCTAGACGCACCGGTAACGACCAAAAACCGCTGTAAGGCTTTACGATCATTGGATTCGTTCTTTTGCTTGTCGCATCTCGCTAATGAATCATTGATCTGCTTCATGGTCGTATCTACGGTTGAACGCTTTCCGAGTTGAATTCGGGGGTAGCGACGACCCATCTCCGTAGCTCTGACCTTTGCTTTTAGGGTGTTCAAATGAAGCGCACAGCGATAATGATCCTGGCCATTTCAAGCTCTCTCCTGCTGGGAGGCTGTTGGCCTTACTGGGAAGATGAAGGAGGGTACGGTCGAGATCATGATCGCGGCCGTGAGCATGGTCGTGAATATCACCGTGGCTATGATCACCGCGATTATCGGGGGTATGACCGAGGATACGATCGTCGTGACAATGATCAGGGGTATGGTCGTAACCACGGTCGCGATCACGATGATAGAGACGACTGACGTTTAGACGCCTGCCCTTCAGAGCGGTTAATCGCCGCTCTGATTTCCCTCCTGACCCGCAGTGTGCAGTGCCGTGTTCGGAGCGCGACTTCGGATAGCGGGACTGGATATTTGGATCGCCAACGGTGCAGGAATATTTTTTGGTCAGCCACCCCAACAGACAAGGCTCTCATTCCAGACATCTATACTGTTTGTCATATGTTCAGCCATGGGGTCACGATCCTGGTGCATATCCAATTCACTCGGTGGTGATGAAGTCTTGGCATCGTTCAGCGAGGGCTCGACATGCGGATTCTGATAGGGATTGCAGCCTTTGTACTTGTTTCAGGGTGCATGACTTCACCGATTTCAGCAGAAAAAGCAGCTGGGGTTCCGAGTGACCGGGTTTTTGCATTTCAGCAACCGATCAAGGGGGACAGCGGAACGATTCTTGTGACTCGTGATGCTGGCTTGCTTGGTTCGGCCTGCTACATCGGTGTCTACGTGAACGGTGATTTTGTCGCGAGAGTAGGGCCTGGTGAAGGCGCAAGGTTTTTCACCAAGCCGGGGGAAGTCTTTGTAGGCGCTGGAGAAGACCTGAAGGGTAACGGCTTGTGCTCGATAGGTATTTCCTTGCGTGAGGTCGTAACGACCATGACTGCCGGAGAGGTAAAGCGCTTTCGAATTTACGGTGATGTGAGCGACGGTATTTCCATAGCTCCAAGCTCCCGCTGAAGTAGCCATGTATCGTTCGTTGGTGTCGACCACACCCGCTAGAATGGGGCAACTTCACAGTGCTGCGGTGGTTGTTGATGCGTAGAGAAATTGGTTATTGGGATCGCGAAGGCAGGGAGCTTTTCTATTATCTGGAGTTCAAGGCAGAAACGGCAGCGTTCTTCATTACCTGCGAGCACACACCTCGTGAGGGTGAAGGCAGCGTCAGATCCGTGCTGCTTAGTGAGGCTCGCGGTGAGCGCTACTACGAAGATGCCTTGCTGATCATCAAAGAGGAACTGTTCAAGAATTACCGGATCTGACTGCGTTTGCGCACGTACTGTGACGGGCATGTGAATCTCTAGTCCCGCAGAGACGTAGACTTGAAAAAAGTGTGGTTATTTAAGGGGTTAGGTGATTTTTTTGAGTGAAATCAAGATGTAAATATCTTGTTGCATGTTGACTGATGAGCTACGATAGCTCCGTGTTCACCTACCACGGTTTACGCATTTTTAAGGCCCAAGCGTCCATCAGCTGCTTGGGTTTTTTTTTGCCTGAAATTTGTCGCTGGCTGGAACCGGCTTTTGAACATTGGCCGTTTCGAAACCTCTAATACGTATCGACCGCAGGGCCTACGAGAGGTGAGCCATGAAGACCGATCAGCATGCACCGGGCGCCAACAAAACAGTTGAGCCGATCCTTACAGGTGAAGCGAAACAGGACCGCGACGAGCTCGAAACAAATAATCCGAAAAAGTGGAGGGATGATCAAAACTCGGTCGATAACGAGCTCGAAAAACTCCACGACAAAGCCAGGCCTCTGACCTCGCGGTAAACAACGCGAGTCAGTGAGTTTCAAAAAATGCATCTCACCGCCGGGCGAGATGCATTTTTCGTATCAGGCAATCAAATCTACTTTGCCGCTTGCCAGGCGATAGATGCCTCCGACGACTTTCAGCGTGCCCTTGCTCAGTGCTTCCGTCAGTACGGGTGAGGTATTCTTGACGTTGTTTACCGAGTCTTTGACGTTTTGCACGGTCGCGTTTTCGAGAAGATCTCCCGGCTCCTTGAGGACCTTCTCGATAGCGGGTCTGAGCGCGTCAGTCAGTTTCTGGATTTGGCCCGGGAAAACCTGTCCTTTGTTGCCTTGATGCCGGCAGTGAGGGCGCCGCAGTCTTGATGCCCTAGCACCAGAATCAGCGGGGCGCCGAGCGCCAGGACTGCATATTCCAGATTTGCCAAGCCTTCTTCCGTGACAAAGTTGCCCGCGACACGCACCGCGAAAAGGTCTCCGCGGGCGGTGTCAAATGCATACTCGGGGGCGATGCGCGAGTCAGCGCAACTTAATACTGCCGCAAACGGGTTCTGGCCAGGCTGATTGCCCTTGATCAGTCGTTGAAGGGCCATGTCCGGGCTGATCGAGTTTTGTGGTTTTGGCGGTGGGGCCTTTTTTTCGGCGGCCTGGACGATGCTGTCGGGGAGTGCGTCGGCAAGTAACAGGGCGCCGGCCCCTAGTCCTGCAAGTCGGAGAAAGCGCCGACGACCATCCGCTTCGAGCGCAGGGTTTGAATCACAGGATTCACACATAGTCTTGTGTACTCACGGTTTGGGTGGGAGTGGCTCGCTATCAAGGGCTAATACTTGCATGAACCCTCAGTACTTCTTCGTTGGAGTCTCGGTGGTTTGCAGAGGACTGTTTCGGGCAACGCAGCATTACTCAGGTGAGAAACACATAGCACTTTGCGCTTAATTCGTTCGCATTCGCCGGGGTCAGCTAACCTGTAAAGATCAGGTAACACTCCAGTACACAATCCCCCACGGACGGAATGCCATGTTTCCTCTTCTTGAGCTTTGCCAAATTGTGGAGTCCGGTTTCCATCCACTCTCGTGCAGCTGCACGGTGAGTCCCGACGGATCGTTGAGGATCGAAATTGTCGAGCCAGAATCCGCACGCGTTGAATTACTGATCACCGGCGTATCGACCGCGAAGTTGACCAGTGTCCGGGAAATATCCAACTTTATCGGCGAGTTACGGACTGAGATGAAAGCCGGGCGTAGAGCGTTCGCAGGCTGATACAGAGATCGAATAAACCAAGGGTTTGCTGGCGAAGGCTAATGCAAACCCTTGTTGGTTTCTGGTCTGCCACTTGCCTGCTTGCTACACACTCTAGCGTCCATCAGTCAGCGACCTGCTGACATGGACGTTATGTCGCCACGCAGCTGTTCGGTACTCAGCCCGTCAGCGTGACGCCGGAAGCGCTTTTCTGGCCGAGGTGATGGCGGTTTTCGCTGCGCCTGTGTAGGCGTCTGGCGAATAATCGGACGGAAGGCTTGATTTTCGGGAAGAGCCTGGCAGTGGAAATCTGGTAGTTGCATCAAGTTCACGAGAGGGTTATCAAGTCTTATGCAGTGATACCGATTTTCAGAGCGTCGCATCGAGTGATGCCGTGACGCGGAGGGAGTTGCCATGTTACTCAACAAACCCGAACACGAACTGCGCAGCGATTTCCAGAACCTTGCGTCTGATTTACGATGGTCAGCGGTGGAGCTCAAAAGCATTGCCGAGCGACTGAGGCAGGCTGGTAATGAGGTCGACGCTCAGTCACTGCTCAAGACGTGTCAAGTGCTGGAGACCGCCGAAGAGCGGCTGGCAACCTATGCGGAGGAAGTGAAGGCTCATCGAATCAGCCTTAAATGAGCATGGCTCACTCTTTCTGCTCTTCGGGCCCCGTCATTTCAGGGCCCGGGCTTGGTGCATCCTTTTGGATTTGACGGAACGATGGAAATTTCCAGGCGTCTCACATGAAGTCGCCTTTATACAGTAGGGAGATGTACCCAATTGAAGGATAGGTTATCAAGTCTGGCCGTTGTCACATTAATGGCACTCGGTGGAATCTCGTTGCTGTTCGTTATCAAGTACTGCATCGAGTACTTTGAAGGGCCCATTGCCGAGTCCTGGATCGATCTCGCGCTCGTTCTCTCGGGCTATGTACTGTTTTTTCTGCTTGAGCCCTTCCACAAGTGGTCGAGAAAAAAGTGGAGTAAAGGTGCGAGGCAAAAAAAAAGACAACGTAAATGTGAGGGTGTTAGATAAGGCGATGGTTTCAACCGCTTGATACACAGACTTTGGTCCGGATGTCTGGAATTGTCAGATTTCCGTAACCGTGACAACCCTTTCACGAAGTCTTCACCCTGACCTGCCTAGATTGACCTGACTCCTTTGAGATATTCCCTTTAAGCCCGCCCGCATGCGGGCTTTTTTTCGACCTGAATATTGTCCATTCGTCGATAGGCTCTCCAATGAATCCCGTCATTTATGCAGATCCCCTACATTCAATACGTTGCTCAAGGGCGTTAAAGGATAAATTGGGTAGACGCACTGAGCGACTCAACTCTACGAAATCGGGAGCGATCTGATGAGCGACAAACCCACGATTTTGTTGGTACACGGCTTTTGGGGCAGTGCAGCGCACTGGAGCAGGGTCATCGCAGATCTGCTGGTCAGTCAGATCGAGCAGTTGAAGATGGACGCTCCCGCTGAGCAAAAGGCGCACTGATATGCAGCATCTTGACCTGCAAGTGGTTCGACGAGCGTTGGCCTGGTCCAGCGCCGGTCAGCGTGTGTGGCTCTGCAGCGTGCTCAGCACCTACGGTTCGGCGCCCCGGGCGCCGGGCTCGATGCTGGCGGTCAACGATAGCGGCCATTGGATTGGTTCGCTGTCGGGCGGCTGTGTCGAAGATGACTTTCTTGAGCGCATGGCCGAAGGGGTGTTTCTCGACGCCGTTTCGGTGGTGCGCTACGGCGAAGGCAATGACCCGCGCGCTCAGGTAAAGCTGCCCTGCGGCGGGTTGCTCGACGTGTTGGTGGAAAAGCTTGAACCGGACTGTGAGGTGCAAGCCCATCTGCGTGAGCTGGAGTCCGCCTTGCTCGGCCAGCGTCGCTTGATTCGTGAAGTGAATCTGGCCAGCGGCGCACGCAGTTTGCGGGTTGACCGTGAACACGGATCGCGTATCGAACGAGAAATCGATCGGGTGCGTGTGCGCGTCGGTGCGGCCCAGCGACTGCTGCTCGCCGGTTATTCCAGCGTGGCGCAGGCGTGTGCCGAGTTTGCGGTTGGCCTGGGTTTCGAGGTGATTCTGTGTGATCCGCGTGAGGAGGTCCTCGAAGGGGTGGTCCTGGAGAACGTGGAGATTCGTCGCGAGTTGCCGTCGGTGTTCATTGCCGACGGTGGTTGCCACAGAGATACAGCGGTGGTGGCGCTGACACACGATCCGCGCATTGATGATCTGGCCATGATGGAAGCAGTGCGCACCGAGGCGTTTTACATCGGTGTGATGGGCTCGATGCAAACCTCGCAAAAGCGCTTTGAGCGTTTGCGGCGCATCGGTGGTTTGGGTGAGGCTGAGCTGGCACGTGTTCACGCGCCCATCGGGCTTAATCTGGGCAGTAAGACGCCGGCGGAAATCGCTTTGGCGGTGCTCGCCGATATTCTGCGTATTCGCAGCGGTATTGCTCGGGATCGGCTCTGAAAAAGCACCGTATCGGTGGGGTGCCGATCCTGAGCGAGTCCCGGCTTCAGTTGGCTTGAGCGTACGAGCCGGAGCTTGCTTAGCGGAATCGAGGCAGTGGCCGGTCGATAGGTTTGAGCGACGTCAGCGCGTTCTGAATCAGCGGTGCATCTTTCTCGATGTCTTGCAGACGGTCGCGAATTTTCATCGCAGTGGGGTGGCCGCCATGGATGTCGACCCAGTCGGCAATTTCCTTGCAGGCAGCCGCCAAACGCGCCTGACGCGAGTCGAGCAGGGTGAGCAATGTGGTGATGGACTCTTTTTCGGACATGAGAAACACCTCCGTATCAGAGAAGCTTTTGATCGAGCAACAAAACGCTCGCCGGAAGCGAGCGTTTGCCGATGAGGTCGCCGATCCTTCAGCTAAAACCAGTATAGACCCAGAAAATCAATTGCAACGGCGCAGCCATAGGCCTGCGTTTCAGACTTTACGCGAGCCCCGCGAGCTGGCGGCATTGAGACGCCTGCACTCACGCATGGCATCTTCCATACGATCGTAACCGTCGCCGATAAAACCGCCACCGGTGCGAGTATCGGCAATCCGGTACCAGACCGCCGCAATCGGCTGCTGATGAGCCACTTCTCCTTCACGGCGACCCTGGACGGTGATCTTGTTGCAACGTTTCACAACGAAAATGTCTTCCATGGCTTCACCGAGGTGCAATCGTGTTCACATCAACTATAGAAGCAAGTTGAAAAGGTGCAAAACAGCGCGGCGCTGTTCGTCGCTTATGCAAGGACCGCCACTGACTTGATCTGCGCCCATAACTGCTGGCCAGGATGCAGTTGCAAGTGATCGCGGGAATAGCGGGTGATGCGCGCCAGCAAGGGCGTTCCGGCAGCGTCCAGGCGCACCAGCACGTGGGCGGCGTTATCCGCGGAAATTTCGCTGGTCACCGTCACCGGCAGGCGATTGAGGATGCTGCTGAGTTCGCCGTCCTGAAGGCTCAGACTGACATCGCGAGCCTGGACTTTGACGCGCAGCAGTTTGCCCACAGCCAACGGCGAATGTGCGACCCGCACGTTCAATAGGCTGCGGGGCAGTTGCAGAGTCAGCAGTTGGTAATTGGCGTCGTAGTCCGTCACCTGACCCTCGATCACCACGCCCGCGTCATCACCCAATGCCAGTGGCAGATCGAGCCGCGCAAGGGTTTCGCCGACAGGACCGCTGGCCAGAGCCTTGCCGTAGCTGAGCAAGACAATGTGATCGGCTAGCCGCGCGACTTCATCCTGCGAGTGACTGACGTACAACACCGGGATTTCCAGTTCGTCGTGCAGCCGTTCGAGGTATGGCAGGATTTCGCTTTTGCGCTGTGAATCCAGCGCTGCCAGTGGTTCGTCCATCAACAGCAGTTTCGGGCTGGTGAGTAGTGCCCGGGCGATTCCGACCCGTTGACGCTCGCCGCCCGAGAGGTGTTGTGGATGACGGCCGAGCAAATGGCCGATTCCCAGCAGTTCGGTGGCGTGGACCATGTCGACCCGGCGCTGCTGGCGTGGAATGCGCCGCAGGCCAAACTCCAGATTGGCCAGCACTGACAGATGGGGAAACAGACTGGCCTCCTGAAACACATAGCCCAGCGCTCGTTTGTGTGGGGCGACAAAGAGTTTTTTGCTGCTGTCCTGCCAGACTTCGTCATTGATCTGGATAAAGCCTTGCGCGGCTCTTTCCAGGCCGGCGATGCAGCGCAGGCAGGTGGTTTTGCCCGAACCGGAATGACCGTACAACACAGTCACACCGCGACCGGGCAGGTGCAGGTCGACGTCCAGGGAAAAATCCGGATAGTGCAGTTGCAGGCGAGCGTGAATCGTTGAGGTCATCGATCAGCTCCAGCCAGCTTTGGTTTTGCGGCTGGAGTACAGCGCCAGCAAGACCAGGAATGAGAACACCAGCATCGCCCCGGCCAACCAGTGGGCCTGGGCGTATTCCATGGCTTCGACGTGATCGTAGATCTGCACCGACGCCACGCGGGTTTTGTCTGGGATATTGCCGCCGATCATCAGCACGACGCCGAACTCACCGACGGTATGGGCGAAGCCGAGAATGGCCGCGGTGATAAAGCCTGGCCTGGCCAACGGCAAGATCACGCTGAAAAAAGTGTCCCAAGGGTTGGCTCGCAAAGTGGCGGCTACTTCCAGCGGGCGTGTACCGATCGCCGAGAACGCGTTCTGCAACGGTTGGACGACAAAGGGCATCGAGTAGATGACCGAGCCGATCACCAGCCCTGCAAAACTGAACGTCAGCGTGCCGAGCCCCAGTGCTTGGGTGAACTGGCCGACGACCCCGTTAGGGCCGAGGGTCAGCAGCAGATAGAAGCCGATCACTGTGGGTGGCAACACCAGGGGCAGGGCGACGATTGCGCCGATCGGCCCGCGCAACCAGGAGCGGGTGCGCGACAGCCATAACGCAATCGGAGTGCCGATGATCAACAGGATGACCGTCGTCAGGGACGCCAGTTTGAGGGTCAGCCAGATGGCGGAATAGTCGGCACTCGATAGCGTCATTTAGAGTTGATAACCGTAGGACTTGATGACAGCAGCGGCCTTAGGCCCCTTGAGGTAGGCAACCAGTGCCTTGGCGGCCGGGTTGTCTTTGCCTTTGTTGAGGATCACCGCGTCTTGTTTGATCGGGTCGTGCATGTCGGCTGGAACGATCCACGCCGAACCGCCGGTGACTTTGCCGTCTTTATAGATCTGCGACAAGGCGACGAAGCCAACTTCAGCATTACCGGTGGAAACGAACTGGTAGGCCTGGGCGATGTTCTGACCTTCTACGATCTTGTCCTTGACCTTGTCGGTCAGGCCCAATTTTGCCAATACCTGGGTTGCAGCAAGACCGTAAGGGGCGGCTTTCGGGTTGGCAATCGACAGGTGCTGATAGGTGTTGTCGATGAGCACTTTGCCTTTGGCGTCAACGTAACCGTCCTTGGCCGACCACAGCGCCAGGGTGCCGATAGCATAGGTGAAACGCGAACCTTTGACCGTGTCGCCTTCGCTCTCAAGTTTTTGCGGGGTAGTGTCGTCAGCCGAGAGGAACACTTCGAACGGCGCACCGTTTTTGATCTGGGTGTAGAACTGGCCAGTGGCGCCATAAGCGGCGACCAGTTTGTGCCCGGTGTCTTTTTCGAAGTTGGCGGTAATGGCCTGGATCGGTGCGGTGAAGTTGGCTGCGACCGCAACCTGGACTTCATCGGCCTGGGCTGAGCCAAACGCGAACACGGCGAGCAAAGACGCCAGGCGAGTAGGGGCAAAACGTGAGGCACAAATGGTCATGGAGCGGCTCCGAGGTGCAGGTGAGGTGGGCAGTTTGTTGTTGTAAGTCGACTGCGCCGGGGCTGAGGCGAAACGCTATATATCGGAATATATAGCGAATTGGCGACGAACGGAACTCACAGGCTTTCTCCGGGCAAAAAATGTATACAATTTTTTGCGCTATCGACGCGCCATCAAGGCCAGCGCCTCGTCAGCCAGCCGCCGGGTCAGTTCAGCGGTTGGTAATTCAATCCCAAGCCGCAGCGCTTGCCCCGCCCAGAGGTTGCTGAAATCTGCTTCATCCTTGGCCCGCAGTGGCATCAGTGCGCCGCCGGCCAGCGGGAAGCTCGGTGCTTGCGGGCTGATCGGGCCGAGTTCGCGCATGACCCGATTTATAATCCCCCGTGCCGGACGCCCGCTGAAAATGTTAGTCAGCGCCGTCTCGCTTTCCTTGGCAATACGCAGTGCCCGGTGATGGGAGGCACTGACCTTGGCTTCAGGCGTAAACAAATAAGCGGTGCCCAATTGCACCGCCGAGGCGCCCAAGGCGAATGCGGCGACGATTCCGCGCGCATCGCCAATCCCGCCAGCGGCGATCACCGGTACGTTGACCGCATCGACGATTTGCGGCACCAGGGCAAAGGTGCCGACCTGGCTGCTCAGATCATCGCTGAGAAACATCCCGCGATGGCCGCCGGCCTCGTAACCCATGGCGATGATCGCGTCGCAGCCGTGCTGTTCAAGCCAGATCGCCTCATCAACAGTGGTCGCCGAAGACAGGACTTTCGCGCCCGTGGCTTTGACCCGCTCCAGCAGGGATTTTTCCGGTAGGCCGAAGTGAAAACTCACCACCTGCGGGCGGAACTCCTCGATCACCGCGCAGGCGGCGGCGTCGAACGGTGCACGGTTGGAAACCGGTGTCGGTGCGTCAAAGTCAGCGCCCAGTTCGCGGTAATACGGTTCCAGCAGGGTTTTCCATTGTGCTGCGCGTTGCTCATCGGCGAGCGGTGGTTGATGGCAGAAGAAGTTCACATTGAACGGGCGCTGGCTGTGTTGGCGAATGATCTTCAGCTCTTCGCGCAATTGTTCGACGCTGAGCATGGCCGCGGGCATTGAGCCGAGGGCCCCGGCATTGCTGGCCGCGATGACCATGGCCGATCCGTTGGCGCCGGCCATGGGGGCCTGGATAATCGGCAATTCTATGCCGAGCAGATCAAGAATGCGCGTGTCAGGCCACTGGCTCATTGGGACGTCCTCTTCATGACAAGAGCGGATTTTGTAACAGGAGTCGCCGCCACAAGGCCAGTGGCCTTTAAGCGCAGATGCCGAGTGCAGAAAAGCGTAGCCCTCGGTTGTGATATCGGTCATGGCTTTTTTGTGGAACGGCTGCGAAGGTGTTCGTTCGGGCTCGCCCTTCGACTAACGATCAAGTCAGGAGACAACCATGTTCAACGGCATTTTGATTGAGAAAGATGACAGCGGTTACCACGCCAATCTCCGGGAAATTGGCGAAGATCAATTGCCCGACGGCAATGTCACGGTTCGAGTGGCGTACAGCACACTGAATTTCAAGGACGGCCTGGCGATTACCGGTGCAAGTCCCGTGGTACGCAAATTCCCGATGGTGCCGGGGATTGATCTGGCAGGTACGGTCGATGTCAGCAGCCATCCGGATTTCAAGGCCGGCGACAGGGTATTGCTCAATGGCTGGGGCGTGGGTGAAGGTCATTGGGGTGGGCTGGCACAGAAGGCGCGGCTCGATGGCGATTGGCTGATCCCGTTGCCTGCGGCGTTCACCGAGGCCCAGGCCATGGCGATCGGCACGGCCGGTTACACGGCGATGCTGAGCATTCTGGCACTGGAGCGTAACGGCGTGACCCCGCAGCAAGGTGAAGTGCTGGTCACGGGCGCCAACGGTGGCGTCGGCAGTTTCGCCATCGCACTGCTGGCCAAACTGGGTTATCGGGTAGTTGCCTCCACCGGCCGCACCTCGGAACACGCGTACCTGAAACAACTGGGTGCCAGCGAGATCATTGACCGCGCCAGTCTTTCCGAACCGGGCAAACCGTTGGCCAAGGAGCGTTGGGCAGCGGTGATTGATTCGGTCGGCAGCCATACCCTGGCCAACGCTTGCGCCAGTACTCGGGCCAATGGCACCGTGGCCGCATGCGGTTTGGCGCAAGGCATGGATTTTCCGGCGTCCGTTGCGCCGTTCATTTTGCGCGGCATCACCTTGGCCGGGATCAACAGCGTGACCCAGCCCAAAGCCAACCGCATCGTTGCCTGGGATCGTCTGGCCAAGGATCTGGATTTCGCTTTGTTGCCGCTGATCAGTCATGAAATTGGTTTGAGCGAAGCGATTGAAGCAGCGTCGCGGTTGCTGGCCGGCCAGTTGCGTGGTCGGGTTGTGGTGGATGTGAATCGTTAACTACGGAGGAACTGTTCCATGGATTTGAAGCAACTTGAGATTTCGCCATTCCGCGTGTCGGGACTGCGTGTACATACGCTCAACAGTGCTGAGCAGCAGGCAGCTACCGCCAGAATCGGCCCGATGTGGCAGCGATTTTTTGTCGATGGGTTGTTTGACAAGATTGCCAATAAGAAACCGGACTCACCGGCTTATGGGGTGTACTCCAACTATGAGTCTGATGCCTCGGGATCTTTCGATGTGATGGCCGGGGTGGCAGTCAGTGAAGCGGCCTCTGGTTACGCAACCATTGAGGTGCAGGGCGGCGAGTACCTGGTTTTCGAGGCGAAAGGGGCGATGCCGGGCTGTGTGATCGAGGCATGGGGCAGAGTCTGGGTGTATTTCGAGGCTAATCCGCAGGTCAAACGCCGATTTGCCACCGACTTCGAGGCCTATACCGGCCCTGAGTCAGTGGCAGTGCATATCGGCATTTACTAAGGCTGGGTTTCACGCGCAAGCAGTTGACGCTTGCGCTCCACGCCCCAGCGATAACCCGAGAGGTTGCCGTCGCTGCGCACCACCCGATGGCAGGGAATCGCCACCGCGAGGCTATTGGCACCGCAGGCCTGGGCCACGGCACGGAACGCTTTTGGCGCGCCAATGCGCTGGGCAATTTCGGCGTAACTGGCAGTGCTGCCCGCCGGAATATCTCGCAACGCCATCCACACCCGCTCCTGAAACGCCGTGCCGCGCACATCCAACGGCAGGTCCAGGCCAAGCGCTGGGGCTTCGATAAAACCCACCACCTTGGCAATCAGTTGCTCGAACTCATGATCGGCGCCAATCAGGTTGGCCTGGCGGAACTTGTCTTGAAGGTCGCAGACCAGCGCGTGGGGATCGTCACCCAAGAGGATCGCGCACACCCCGCGTTGACTTTGCGCCACCAGAATCGCGCCTAATGAACATTGGCCGACGGCAAAGCGGATGTCGATGTTCTGGCCCGCAGCGCGATAGTCGCTGGGCTTCATGCCGAGCAGGTGGTCGGCGGACTCGTAAAAACGGCTGTTGGAGTTGAAGCCTGCGTCATACAGCGCGTCAGTCACTGAACCTGCGACCTCCAGGCGCTCACGAACCTTGCGTGAACGCTGTGCGGTGGCGTAACCCTTGGGCGTCAGACCTGTGACCGCTTTGAACACCCGGTGAAAATGGAAAGGGCTCATTCGCGCGGTTTCTGCCAGCTCGTTCAAGCTGGGCAACGTCTCGGCGGACTCGATCTGCCGACAGGCTGCTGCGACCAGTGTCGTGTGCTGTGCGGCGAGATGGGTCTGGTCTGCCGCCGCACGTTTACTCGGGCGATAACCGGCAGCCTGAGCCTGTTCCTCGGTGTCGAAGAATTCGACGTTTTCCGGTTTCGGCAATCGCGCCAGGCTGCTGGGGCGGCAATAGATCCCGGTGGTTTTCACCGCGTAGACAAACTGACCGTCAGCACGCGGGTCGCGAGCCAGTACCGCGGACCAACGGGGATCTTGCTCAGTGGTGTGTTTGGCAGTGGTCATAAAGTCTTACCGGTTGAAGGTTCGGTTCAGCCTAGCGAGTGCAAGCGGTGAGGACACTCCGGCACTTGCGGTCAAATTCCGGGTGTCATCCTGCGGTGCGGAACGTGAAGTTGATCCTCTGTCCGCCCAGTTGCGGGTGGTGACCCTCCTTGAGCGGCAGCACGCCGTGATAACGCAAGCGATCCACGCCGCCCCACACCACGATGTCACCGTGAAACAGCGGCACTCGCTGGCTCTTGTCGGCACGCTTGAAGCCGCCGAACAGGAACATCGCCGGCAGGCCGAGGGACACCGAAACAATCGGTGGATCATAGGATTTTTCATCCTTGTCCTGGTGCAATGACATCTTGGCACCCGCAAGGTAACGGTTGATCAGGCAGGCGTCAGGCTCAAAATGCTGGAAGCCGGCTTCTTGTGCGGCTGCTTGCGCCAACTCCCGAAAGACTTCAGGCATTGCCGGCCACGGCTCACCGCTGAGAGGATCGATGCGAGTGTAGCGATAGCCGCTGCGATCGGTGGTCCAGCCCAGCGTGCCACAACTGCTCAAGCCGACAGACATGGTGAAACCGCCGGGGGTCACCATCTGCCGAAACGGTGCGGCCAGTAAAATCTTCTCCAGCGCCGGTAGCAATTGCTCCACCCAGGGCAGAGCGAAACCTCGGAGAACGAAAGACTGTTCGCCGATTTGCTCGGTCCTGGCCGGTTGCTGATCTTCACCGGCAAACAGGTCGAAGGTCGCTGGGGGCATCACTTTACTGCGCATCGTGAAAGATCACTCCAAGGGTGTGCCGTTTGCCGCTGTGCAGGCGACTGACACCGTGGCGCAGGTTCACCCGGTAATCGCCGCGAACCCCTTTGACCGGGCGCTGATGCACGGCAAAAATCAGCGCATCGCCTTTTTCAAGGCTCATCACCATGGGCCGTGATTGCATTCGCGGGCGCTGCTCGGTGAGCACGAATTCGCCGCCGGTAAAGTCTTCACCGGGTGCGGACAGCAAAATCGCTACTTGTAGCGGGAACACATGCTCGCCGTACAGATCCTGATGCAAGCAGTTGTAGTCCTGCGGACCATATTGCAGCAACAGCGGCGTAGGGCGTTCTTGTCCTGCGTCATGACAGCGTTGCAGGAAGGCTGCGTGTTCCATGGGAAAGCGGGTGGGCAAGTCCATCCGTTCATTCCAGCGATTGGCCAGCGGGACAAGCCCTGGGTACAGCGTGTCGCGCAGGCGAGCAACGATATCCGGCAGCGGGTATCTGAAATACTTGTATTCGCCGCGCCCGAAACCATGCCGAGCCATGATCACTTGCGAGCGGAAAAGCGCAGGCTGAGCGTAGAGTGCGCTGAGGTCTTCACATTGCTCAGGGCTCAGCAGTCCTTTGATCGTCGCGCAGCCGTCCCGGTCGAGGTCTTGCTCCAGGGAAGGCCAATCCAGTGCATTGATACGCGAGGTCAGAGAGTGTTCGGCCATCGCACAGACGCCGCTGATACCACTCGCTACGGGGGCGTTGTGCTGCGAAGAAGTAGGCATGTTCCGGCTCCTGAACTCAAGGTTGAGGTGCGCCAGTCTAGGGGGCTCAAGGGTGGGCGACACTCCGGTGCTTGCGGTCGAACTCCGGAGTGGCTGCCGAGGGGGCCAGGGCGCATGATGTCTTGCGCCGTTGCTGTCAGCGTTACAGCGCTTTGCTCACGCTGATATCGCTGATGATGTCTGACGTTTCACCATGAATGGCGGTGAGCGCGGCCTTGGCCTCGGCTTCGGTGCCATTTTCAAGCTGGGCGAATTCGAAGCGACGCTCGCCGTTGAGTTTGTATTTGATGACGTACTTGGTCGTTTGGGCCACGGTCGTACCTGTCTGTAGCGGTGCGGGCTGGGGGGCTCAGCTGAGTTTCGAGCTGGACCGGCGGATGATTTTGATCGAGTGAGTCAGGGTCGGTTTGCGGGTCACGCTGATCGGCCGGCGGTTGACCGTGTCGATGGTGATGTTCCAGAAACCGGTGCTTGGCGCAGTGATCTTCGCAGGGAAGGTGTCGAATGCGCCGCCGTGGTAGGTGTGACGGCCGCCATTCTTGAAGCTGCGAAAATTGGCGTCGTTCATCAGACGGATGTTGCACATTTGGGAGCATTGAATGACGACGATGTCATCTTCATTGAGGTGCTCGCGCTGGTGGATAAATTTCATGGGGGCGCCTCCAGAAGGGCTTTTTCTACAAAATCAAAACGATAGCATGGGCGATAGCGCAGTTTATCAGCCCGAACGGTTTATTATCCGGCTGCCGCTGGGCGCTTTGACAATTAAAAACAGTTATTCGGGTTTTTATGAGGGATAAAGCAGCAGTCTCCGGAGAAAAACAGTATATGTGCTGTCGGAGGGTCTTTATCGGAGGAATTGTATGAAGCGGGGTGTTTTGATACTGGCGTTGGCGATGAGTGGTTGTGCGACAGTCTCGGACATTAGCCAGACGCTGCCGACCATGAATGTGATCTCGGGGAAAAAGCCTCAGGAGTATGCCAGTTGCGTGGCCGGTAAGCTGGCCAAGACCCGCGACGCGCTGCAGATGGAGCCGCACAAGGATGGCGTGCGGGTGATTGTTCCCGGGAAACTGTCCGCAGGTCCTGCTGCGGTATTTGATATCGAAGAGCGATCTGGCGGAAGCAGCATCAAGCTCCACGAGAGCATGTCCAATGTGCCGTTTCGGCCTGGGGATATCGGTGATGCCGCCAATGCGTGCATTTCCGGCTGAGGTCTCAACTATTTCCAGTACGGCATGAACGGCAAGTCGGCGGCGGACAGTATCGCGTGCTGATGGGTCAAGGCATCCGATAAACTGTCGTCCATCGACACAATGCCGTCCGGGTCAGCGCTTCGGCGGCATTGTCATTTCTGGAGTGGTCAATGAAGCGAGAGCAAGTAAGAGAGCGGCATGCAGAGGGGCAAATCTCTGCGACCCATGTGATTCAAGACCCGGCAAATTCCGGGGAATGGATCGTGTTCTTCAAGAAAAGTGCAGGGCGCAGCTTTTTCCTGGTGGACGAAAACGACGAGGTCGAATCCTTCAGTCGGCTGGACGATCTGATCGAGACGGTGCGTGGCCTCGGGATCAAGTTCGCCGAAATTCACATGTAATGGCCAACAGCATTTTGCCGGTTACTTGCACACCACCACGACACTGCGGCTCTTGAAGTTGCCGACGTCGACGCCCAGGGTCTTGTCGCTTTCCTTGGTGGCTGGCGAGCCTTCGGTGCCGATGATCCGATAGCCGGTTCCAGCGCAGGAAGCGTCAGCCATTTCATAACATTTGGCCCAGGAATTGACTTCGCCCGAGCAGTCGATCGACAGACCTTGTTCGCCGTTATCCAGATAGGTTTTGGACGCGGTGGCGCAACCGCTCAAGGCCAACAGCGCAATCAGAGCCAGATATTTTTTCATGTGATGCGCGTCCTCAAGTGGAAAGGGCGGCACAGGGCACTAGTCGCCCTGTGGCGAGATGCTATAGCGAACGGCCATTTCGGTACAAACAAACACCAAAAAGCCCTGCGCGTTGGCGGCAGGGCTCTTTTGAGGTGCTGGTGTTACTCAGGCTTGGCGCCGCGCCGCTTGGGTGCAGGCGGGGTGTCTTGCAGCACTGAGGCGACTTCAATCGCCATTGCTTCAGAAGGGAAAGGCCCGGCGATGTTTTCGCCACTGGCGCTGTCGACCCACCATTGGCCATCTTTGGCCTGATTGATCAGGTAACCGTTTACGCTTTTTGCTGCCGACATCTATCTGCCTCGTTGGCTGGTTCAATCGCGCAATGATAACTGGAAAAGTGCCTGGGCGCGTTCGCTGGTCTAAAGTGAAGGCTTTGCGTTGTTCCGCCAGCGTTTGCCTGGAGGCGATATATGCATCGCTGTGGAACTATCCGCGGGAATATTTCTCTATGATGGCATCGGTTAGCCAGTGTGGGGGCATTGTAAGGTGCTCGCCTCCTGATTAGACTGCGCCAAAACTCGTACACACAGCCCTTTTAAGGACTTTTATGATCAAGAAATGCTTGTTCCCAGCAGCCGGTTACGGTACTCGCTTCCTGCCAGCGACTAAAGCCATGCCTAAAGAAATGCTGCCGGTGGTGAACAAGCCACTGATCCAGTACGGCGTTGAAGAAGCGCTGGACGCTGGTTTGACAGAAATCTCCATCGTTACCGGTCGTGGCAAGCGCGCTCTGGAAGACCACTTCGACATCAGCTACGAGCTGGAAAACCAGATCAAGGGTACTGACAAAGAGAAGTACCTGGTCGGCATCCGCAAGCTGCTCGACGAGTGCTCGTTCTCCTACACCCGTCAAACCGAAATGAAAGGCCTGGGTCACGCGATTCTGACCGGCCGTCCATTGATCGGTGACGAACCGTTTGCGGTCGTGCTGGCGGACGACTTGTGCGTCAACCTGGACGGTGACGGCGTACTGACCCAGATGGTCAAGCTCTACAAGCAGTACCGTTGCACCATCGTGGCGATCCAGGAAGTCGACCCGCAGGAAACCCACAAATACGGCGTAATCGCTGGCGATCTGATTGGTGATGACCTGTACCGCGTACGCAACATGGTCGAGAAGCCAAAGCCGGAAGATGCTCCATCCAACCTGGCAATCATCGGTCGTTACATCCTGACTCCAGACATCTTCAGGTTGATCGAAGAAACCGAGCCGGGCAAAGGCGGCGAGATCCAGATCACCGACGCCCTGATGAAACAGGCGCAAGACGGTTGCGTGATTGCCTACAAGTTCAAAGGCACGCGTTTCGACTGCGGTGGCGCTGAAGGCTACATCGAAGCGACCAACTTCTGCTTCGAACACTTCTACAAGACTGGCAAGGCTTACTAAAAGCGCTTCGTTGTTTTGTTCTGAAAAGCCACCTTCGGGTGGCTTTTTCATTTTCCGGCCCCATGTAATTCGCAGTGCTGACCGAGAAAGCTGCAGCGGGTATGCTGTGGCCTGCCAAGGAGATTGAAAAATGGCCTACGATTTTGACCTTTACGTGATTGGCGCCGGTTCCGGTGGTGTACGAGCAGCGCGCTTCGCTGCAGGTTTCGGCGCAAAAGTGGCAGTGGCCGAGAGCCGCTATCTGGGCGGGACTTGCGTTAACGTTGGCTGTGTTCCGAAAAAATTGCTGGTCTACGGTGCGCATTTCGCCGAAGACTTCGAGCAGTCGCAGGGCTTTGGCTGGTCGTTGGGCGAGGCGAACTTCGATTGGGCAACGCTGATTGCCAACAAGGATCGCGAAATCAGTCGGCTGAACGGTATCTACCGCAATCTGCTGGTCGGAAGCGGCGTAGCCTTGCATGAAGGTCTCGCCAAAATCATTGGCCCGCATGAGGTCGAGATCAATGGCGAGCGCCATACCGCCAAGCACATTCTGGTTGCCACGGGTGGCTGGCCGCAGATCCCCGAAATTCCGGGGCATGAGCATGCCATCAGCTCCAATCAGGCATTTTTCCTCAAAGAGCTGCCCAAGCGCGTTCTGGTGGTCGGCGGCGGCTACATCGCCGTAGAGTTCGCCGGGATCTTCCACGGGCTGGGCGCCGAAACCACCTTGCTGTACCGCGGTGATCTGTTCCTGCGCGGCTTTGATGGTTCGGTGCGCAAGCATTTGCAGGAAGAGCTGACCAAGCGTGGGATGAATCTGCAATTCAATGCCGATATCGAGCGCATCGAGAAACAGGCCGACGGCAGTTTGAACGTGACCCTCAAGGATGGTCGCGAGTTGCAGGCGGACTGCGTGTTCTATGCTACGGGTCGTCGTCCGATGGTCGACAACCTGGGGTTGGAGAACACCAGAGTCACGCTCGACAAGAAAGGCTTTGTCGAAGTCGACGAGCAGTATCAAACCGCTGAGCCGTCGATCCTGGCGATCGGCGATGTGATCGGTCGTGTGCAGCTGACGCCGGTAGCCCTGGCTGAAGGCATGGCGGTGGCGCGTCGGCTGTTCAAGCCTGAGCAGTATCGTCTGGTCGACTACAAGATGATTCCCACGGCGGTATTCAGCTTGCCAAACATCGGCACCGTTGGCCTGAGTGAAGAGCAGGCCAGGGAAGAAGGCTATGAGGTGCAGATTTTCGAAAGCCGTTTCCGGCCGATGAAGCTGACCATGACCGAGTGCCAGGAGCGCACGTTGATGAAATTGGTGGTGGACGCCAAGACCGACAAGGTCCTGGGTTGCCACATGGTCGGCCCGGAAGCGGGGGAGATCGTTCAGGGCTTGGCGATTGCCTTGAAGGCTGGCGCCACCAAGCGCGATTTCGACGAAACCATCGGTGTGCATCCTACCGCCGCCGAAGAATTCGTCACCATGCGCACGCCGGTAGCGGGTTAATCGTCCTTCGGTGCCTCTGAAGTTGCGTCTGGCTGCGCGTTAATCGCGGACGCCAGATGTAGCGCTTCCAGACTGGCTTCTGCCTTGGTTGCGCGCAGCTCCAGATCCTTGTTGGTTTGTGATTGTTCGGTCGCACTTTGTTTGAGTGCCGAACTTTCCAGCAAGGCAACGCGCAGGCGTTCCTGGAGGAGGGTGCATTCAGCGTCGGTGCGGCGGGTGTGCTCCAGGACCTGTTCCTGACGTTTCTCGCTCTGCTTGAGTTGATCCTGTAGCTGGTTCAGTTCACGCAATGTGCCGCGGTTTTCGGTCAGCAGGCGTTCATTGTCACGGTTGAGCTGGGTGATCTCGTCCTGGCGTATCAGCGCGCTCTGCTGGGCCTGGCGCAACTCCATCTGAATTTGCTGCACTTGCCCTTCGTGACGACGTTGCTCTTGCTCGCGCTGGTCTTTGACGGCGTTGCGGTAGTGCTCAAGCGCGTCGCGGGCGTGCAAGTGTTTTTCTTCCAGTGAGCGAATCTGCTCATCCTTGTCTTTCAAGCGTAATTCGAAATCGCTCAGTGCCTGGTTCAGCCCGGCGTTGCGGGTTTGCTCGCTTTGAAGCATGGAGCGGGTGTGTTGCAGCGCGTCGGTTTCACTGGTCAGTGCGATGCCCTGAATGTCCAGCTGTTGTTTGAGCTGAGACTGATTCTGGAGGGCGTCAGCCAGTTGTGCCTCCAGTGCTTTTCGCGACTGATCAAAACGCTCTTGCGCGCGGTCAATCGGCTCCTGCGCCTGCTCCTTCAAGCGTTGCGCCAGACGTGCAACCAGTCCCGTCAACTCGTCGTCGATCAGTTCTTGCGGATCGCTCGAGCGCTCAACGCCATCATCCAGCTCCTTCAGATAGCGATGAATAGTGGTTTTCGATCCGGTATTGCCCATTTCGATACGTACCGCATCAATGCTCGGGTGCTCGCCGCGCGCGAGGATCGCCAAGCGTGCTGTCTGCACCACTGCCTTATTTACGCCGCCCCGAGCCATGTCTTCTCCTACGATTTCGTACTGTGGTACGTACCATGAATATAGGCACTGTACCACGCAATCAATAAGTTGAAACATGGCTAGATATTCACATGGGATATACTGGGATTATCCCGTGTAAAGCGGCCCATGCGCGGTTTTGATCCGCCTTTACCGTACGTTTCGAGAATTGAGCCCATGACCGAGCTGGATCGTTATCTGCAAGCGGCCACCCGCGATAACACGCGTCGCAGCTATCGAGCGGCGATCGAGCATTTCGAAGTCAGCTGGGGCGGGTTTTTGCCGGCGACCAGCGACAGCGTGGCGCGCTATCTGGTGGCTTACGCTGGCGAGTTGTCGATCAACACACTGAAGCTGCGCTTGTCGGCGCTGGCGCAATGGCACAACAGTCAGGGTTTTGCCGATCCGACCAAGGCGCCCGTGGTGCGCAAAGTCTTCAAGGGCATTCGAGCCTTGCACCCGGTCCAGGAAAAACAGGCGGAACCCCTGCAGCTTCAGCATCTGGAGCAGGTAGTGGCCAGCCTTGAGCAGGAGGCGCTACAAGCCACCCAGAACAACGACCAACCCACGCTGTTGCGCGCACGCCGTGACAGTGCGCTGATCCTGCTGGGCTTCTGGCGCGGGTTTCGCAGTGATGAGTTGTGCCGCCTGCAGGTCGAGCATGTACAGGCCACAGCGGGATCGGGGATCAGTCTGTACCTGCCGCGTAGCAAGAGTGATCGCGAGAACCTCGGCAGGACCTATCAGACACCTGCGTTGCAGCGCTTGTGCCCGGTGCAGGCCTACATCGACTGGCTGAAGGTCTCGGCGCTGGTACGCGGGCCGGTGTTTCGAGGGATCGACCGCTGGGGCAACCTGAGCGAAGAGGGGTTGCACGCCAACAGCGTGATCCCATTGCTGCGCCAGGCTCTGGAGCGTGCAGGTATCCCCGCCGAGCAATACACCAGTCACTCGCTGCGACGCGGTTTTGCGACGTGGGCTCATCGCAGTGGCTGGGATTTGAAATCGTTGATGAGTTATGTGGGCTGGAAGGATGTGAAGTCTGCCATGCGCTATGTTGAAGCCAGCCCGTTTCTCGGGATGGCCCGGATTACTGAAAAGGTTGTTGGCGAATAGATACGGTTTTCTTCTATTAAGAGTGCTGGCTAATAGCGAAAACCAATTAGCAGCATCAGGTTTGCCAATGAGCGATCAGGCGATCGACTGGGTAGGATTCACCTCATCAACTTTTCAACCCTGACGGAGAGTCAACGATGCCTATCATCAACAGCCAAGTAAAACCGTTCAAAGCTACCGCATTCAAAAACGGCGCATTCGTCGAAGTGTCGGACGCCGATCTGAAAGGCAAATGGTCTGTCGTGTTCTTCTACCCGGCCGACTTCACCTTCGTTTGCCCAACCGAGCTGGAAGACCTGGCTGACAACTACGCCGAGTTCCAGAAGCTGGGCGTAGAAATCTACAGCGTGTCGACCGACACCCACTTTGCCCATGCCGCATGGCACAACACTTCGCCTGCAATCGAAAAAATCCGCTACACCATGATCGGCGACCCGACCCACGTCATTTCCCGCAACTTCGACGTGCTGATCGAAGAAGTCGGTCTGGCTGACCGTGGCACCTTCGTGATCAACCCTGAAGGTCAGATCAAAATCGTCGAACTGAACGATGGCGGCGTTGGCCGTGACGCTTCCGAGTTGCTGCGCAAAATCAAGGCGGCTCAGTACGTCGCAGCTCACCCGGGCGAAGTCTGCCCAGCCAAGTGGAAAGAAGGCGAGGCCACTCTGGCGCCGTCTCTGGACCTGGTCGGCAAGATCTGAGTCTGTGAGTCACTCAAGAGCGGTAATCCGCACTTAGTAAGCTGCACCGCCCAAAACAACGCCCGGGCGAGATTCGCTCGGGCGTTGTTTTTTCTACCGTATTCAAAATGGAAATCGCCCGTATGTTGGACGCCAATCTTAAAGCTCAGTTGAAGTCATACCTGGAACGGGTCACCCAGCCGATCGAGATCGTCGCTTCCCTCGACGACGGTGCGAAATCCCAGGAAATGCTCGCATTACTGAAAGACGTTGCCAGTCTTTCCCAGCAGATTACCTTGCTCGACAACGGTACCGATGCGCGCAAGCCGTCGTTCTCGTTGAATCGCCCGGGAAGCGATATCAGCCTGCGTTTCGCCGGTATCCCCATGGGCCACGAATTCACTTCGTTGGTATTGGCCTTGCTGCAAGTCGGCGGTCACCCTTCGAAGGCCAGTAATGATGTGATCGAGCAAATCCGCTCGCTCAAAGGCGAGTTCAATTTCGAGACGTACTTCTCGCTGTCGTGCCAGAACTGCCCGGACGTGGTCCAGGCGTTGAACCTGATGGCGGTGCTGAACCCGAACATCCGTCACGTCGCCATCGACGGCGCGTTGTTTCAGGATGAAGTCAACGATCGTCAGATCATGGCCGTACCCAGTGTTTACCTGAACGGCGTGAATTTCGGTCAGGGCCGCATGGGCCTGGAAGAAATCCTCGCCAAGATCGACACCAGCGGTATCGAGCGTCAGGCCGAGAAAATCAGCGCCAAGGAAGCCTTTGACGTGCTGGTCGTCGGTGGTGGACCGGCCGGTGCTTCGGCGGCGATCTACGCGGCCCGTAAAGGCATTCGTACCGGCGTTGCGGCCGAGCGTTTTGGCGGTCAGGTGCTGGACACCATGGCGATCGAAAACTTCATCTCGGTGCAGGAAACTGAAGGGCCGAAGCTCGCTGTCGCGTTGGAAGAGCACGTCAAGCAATACGACGTCGACATCATGAACCTGCAACGCGCCGACAAGTTGTTGCCGGGGAAAAACGGCGAGCTGCACCAGATCAAGTTCGCCAGCGGCGCTTCACTGAAAGCCAGGACCGTGATCCTTGCGACTGGTGCTCGCTGGCGTGAAATGAACGTCCCGGGCGAGCAGCAATATCGCAACAAAGGCGTGGCGTACTGTCCGCACTGCGACGGCCCGCTGTTCAAAGGCAAGCGTGTTGCGGTGATTGGTGGCGGCAACTCGGGTGTCGAGGCGGCTATCGACCTGGCCGGCATTGTCACCCATGTCACCCTGCTGGAGTTCGACGTGCAGTTGCGTGCAGATGCGGTGTTGCAGCGCAAATTGCACAGCCTGCCGAACGTGACCGTCATCACCAGCGCCCAGACCACGGAAGTGACGGGGGATGATCAGAAGGTCAACGGGTTGCGTTACAAGGATCGCCAGTCAGGCGAAGTGCTGAGTGTCGAGCTGGAAGGTATCTTCGTGCAGATCGGTTTGCTGCCTAACACCGATTGGCTCAAAGGCACCGTTGAGCTGTCGCCGCGCGGCGAGATCATCGTCGATAACCGCGCTGAGACCTCGATACCAGGTGTTTTCGCTGCCGGTGACGTAACGACCGTGCCGTACAAGCAGATCGTGATTGCGGTAGGCGAGGGCGCCAAGGCATCGCTGAGTGCCTTCGATCACCTGATTCGAACCTCGGCGCCGGCATAAACGTCAACGCTGAAAACACAAAACCCCATGAGCGATCATGGGGTTTTTTGTGTCTCGCACATTTCAAGTGTGGGAGCGGGCTTGCTCGCGAAGAGGCCATTACAGTCGCTGACACTGTCAGGCCGACAGAAGCTTCGCGAGCGAGCCCGCTCCCACAGGGGATCTGTGGTGAGGCTACAGCGGTGCCGGCTGAATGATTTCAACCCAGTACGCATCCGGGTCCTTGATGAAGGCCAGGCTCTTCATGTGTCCGTCGTTCAGGCGTTTCTGGAAATCACAGCCCAGGGCTTCAAAGCGCTCGCACGCGGCACGAATGTCCGGTACCGAGATGCAGATATGACCGAAACCGCGAGGATCGGTGTTGCCGTTGTGGTAGGCGAAATTCGTGTCGCTCTCGGTGCCGTGGTTGTGAGTCAGCTCAAGAATGCCGGGAATCGATTTCATCCACTCGGTGCGTGCAGCGGCGTCGGCCGGGATCTGGTTTTTGTCGACCAGCGCCAGGAAGTACAGGCTGAACTCGGCTTCCGGGAAATCGCGTTTTTCCACCAGCGTAAAGCCTAGGATTCGCGTGTAGAAGTCCAGGGATTGGGTGATGTCCTTGACCCGCAACATAGTGTGGTTGAAGACGAATTGTTGCGTGGCGGTGTCAGGTTGGGCGGTAACGCCGGGGAACGTGTTCAGTTCGTGCAGGCTCATGGGCCCTCCGGAAAATAAGTGGGGCAAACGGCGCTCCAGATAAGAGCTGTCCCTTGGCTTGCGGTTGATTGGGCTTCCTTGCAGTGCGCCAATGATACGCAAGGGCCCGCGTTGCGCAAAAGCAAAACCGTCGGCTATTGCCTGGTGACGTGGCTGGGCTCAGACTTTAACGTTCGCCCTGTCAGTGTTGAGTGCAATGATTCGACCGTATCGCTATCTGTTTGTGTTGACCTGCCTGTTTTCGGCTGTTGCCCGCACCGAGACTGTGCTTTCCGAGATCACCTGGCCCAGCGGCTGGGAAGTGCAAGTGTTGCCACAAGATGATGCGACAGCTCAAACACCGTCCAGGGTTTCAAGGCAGCGGGCGGTGAAAAACGATGCAAACGGTGATCCGGTCCTGGTCATGGAGTTGACCATGACCCAGGTTGAGCCTGGGCATGAAGTCAATTTGCAAGGTGTGCTGCTGGAAATGCGCAAGTCCGTGCAAAAGGATTTTTTTCAGGGCGGCTATCAAAGTGTTTGCAACAAAATTCATCCCGCTACATTGAGCAGGCTGCAAGCGTTGGAAACCACTTGTACGGTCACCCAGAATGGACGACATGTGTTGTCGCAAACATTAGTCGCAGCGCTAGATGCCGATAAGGCCTATGTTTTTTCCTACGCAGGCCAGGCTGAGGCTTATGCCGCAAGTCAGGGTGAGATACGCGATGCACGAAACAGTTTGAAACTTTAGTAGTGCGCGACGCCTGCGTGTTTTCAGTGCCGAGGGTTATTGTTCAATACCCAAAGGGATTAAGCATAAAGTTGTGCAGGGCACCGACGGTATTTGCCGGGTGTTTTCAACTAGATCGGCGATCATCGTTGCATTGAGTGCAGATGAGCATAAAAAGCCCTGCACAGGCAGGGCTTTTGGAGGGGCGCAGGGAAGCTTAAGCGCGCAGCCAGGAGTCAACGGTGCTCGCACCATATTGTTCCTTCCAGGCTTTCAGGCCGCGGTGATTGCCGCCTTTGGTTTCGATCAGTTCACCGGTGTGCGGGTTTTGATAAACCTTGACTACGCGGGCGCGGCGAGTTTTGGGCGCGGCGGCCAGCTGGAGGCTGGATTTTGGGTTCGGATCGAGAATGGCGATAATGTCGCGCAGGCTCTTGCCATAGGTTTTCATCAGCCCCTGGAGCTTTTCTTCGAATTCGATTTCTTTCTTGAGCCCGGCGTCGTTCTTCAGCGATTCCAGCTGCGCGAGCTGTTCTTGAAGGGCCTTTTCAGCGGCACGAAATTCAGCGAGTCTGGACAATATCTTTACTCCAATAGTGTGTTTGGCTGATACCAACCGCAAACAAAGCTATAAGCCAAGAGCCTTGTAGCGACTCGGTGTTAACGGCTCACCTGCCAATCGTGCACAGGCAATAAAAATTGTAGTAGTTAATTCGCTCAGAGTAAATCACGTCTTTTTCTTCATGTAACGCATGCGGCTATTTGATGCAATTGGGTACGGGGGGCCATTTGTTGAGGGTTTCTGTGGAGCGCTACGAGTGGCTAATTAGTGGCTGTTCAACGCAATAATGAAGTCGCTGCCCGGCATCGGTCGTCCAAATAGGTAACCTTGCAGAAAGTTCACCCCATGGCGGGCAAGATAATCACTCTGTTCAATGGTTTCGACCCCTTCGGCAACGATACCAAGGTCCAGCTTGGCCGAGAGTTCGATGATGCTGTCGAGTATATGGCGGGACAAGGCATCGACCCCGATCATCGCCACAAAACTTTGGTCGATCTTCAAAAAATCCACATTGAACTGGCGCAAATAGCCCAGGCTCGAATGCCCGGTGCCGAAGTCATCGATCGCAATCATTACCCCCAGTTCATGTAACTGTTCGAACAATTGAAGGGTGATGGCGCTGGGCTCGATCAGCTCGCGCTCGGTCAGCTCCAGAACCAGCGAGACTTTGCCTGGCGGGAAGGCCGAGAGAAATTCGCGACAATCGTCTACCAGCTCAAGGTCATTGCAGTGGCTCGCGGTGATATTGATCCCGATGTGAAAGCGCTCCTGGAACGACTGCGCATGCGGGGCGAGTAACGTTGCAGTCTGGCGCATCAACGAGCGAGTCATTGGCACGATCAGGCCGGAGTGCTCGGCGAACGGAATGAACAGATCCGGACGCACCAGACCTTCTTTCGGGTGCTTCCAGCGCATCAATACCTCAATGCCGGCCCACTGTTTAGTGTCGCCGTGGACCACCGGCTGGAAGTAAGGAATGAACTCATGGGCTTCCAGTGCCCGCTGTAGTTCGTGACTCTGTGATGACGAGCGCTTCTGTAGCCAATGACCAATGGTCCCGGCAATCACCCCGAAGAAGATCAGCAGACTGAAAAGCGGCGGGTATTCACTTTTCATGTAGCGCCAGACTTCGCCTTCGGGAAAACCGGCCTCGACCTCAAAGGCATACCGCGAAGATTCAAGATTGCTTCGGGCTACCGCTAATACGGGCAGGGCGCCCTCATGGACCTTGCCATCGGCCGACAACCAGTGGGGCCCGACTTGCAGTAACAGCAGGGTCTTGCGGCCAATCAGCCGCAGGACATTGCTCAGGTGATAGCCGTCAAGGGAGGTCAGGGCGCCTTGTTTGCCATTGCTGAGGCGATACACCAACAATGCGGTATTGGGCGTGACCGGATTACCGTTCATCAACCACAACGTGCCTTGGGTGTACTCGCCAGGATCAACCTCTGCCTGATAGTCGCCAAACAGCGAGCTGCAATACAGGTTGTTGTCCCACACCAGATTGGTCGAGCGCACAAAGGGCCGGCGCGTGACTTGTTCGCGCAATGCCAGTTTTACGTCGACGCAAGGTTGTCCCGCCAGCGGCAGCAGTTCTTGTGCCGCCTGCGCGGTGTTGTCGAGCATCAAATCAAATTGGTGCACCGCTTCTTCGGCCGTTTGGTAGGTGCTTTGCTCCAGCACCCGTTCGGCTTGCATGTGCAGAATGACGACACCCAGTAGCACCGGAACCAGGCCAATCAGCAGCGTAATGAGGTGGCGAGTCAGCGGCGTGCGGCGGGCTTTGACGGTCAAGGGCATTTGTGGAACCTGTGACGATGGACTAGGGCACTCAGATAGAGAAGGGCTCTCAAATGCAGGAAGGGCGCAGGCTTGCCTCTCAAAAAGAGTACAGACACGGGCCATGATAGATGGCGTACAGGCTTTGTGCTTTCAACGGTAGTCCAGACTTATGGCCAACTTGATAAACGCCAGGGTGGCCGGCGATGACTGGCGCTGGTCGAGAACCGCCAGACCGACCTGGCGTTTGACCGGCGGTGTGAGGGGCTTTGTCACGTAGCGCGGCTGTTCCGCGTTTGGCAGCGAAAGTTCGGCGACCAGTGTCAAGGCATCGCCACGGCTGACGGTTTCCAGCGTGCTGAGCAGTTGCGAGCTGCGATAGCGAATGTCCGGGGTCAGCCGGGCAGCGCTGAACAGGCGCGAAACCAGTTCCGAGGAGCCTGCTTCGGTGAGAATGAACGGGTCGTGACACAGATCACCCAAGGTCAGGCTGTCGCGCCCGGCGAGCCGATGATTGGCCGGGATCAGCGCGACCATCTGGTCTTCCACCAGCGCAAAGGTGTCGAACCGCTCCTCGGGCAACACCACAAAACCGATATCGATGCGCCGTTCTTCAAGCCATTGCAGTACTTGCCGATCCGGGCCTTCATCGATATGGACCTCGATCCCGGGATAAGCCGCGCGGTAGTGCTGCAAAATCTTCGGCAGCAATTTGATCGACGAGGTCGGTCCGAATGAGCCGATGCGCAGCGTGCCGCGCTTCATCCCACGGGCATCAGCAGCTTCCTGGCGCAGGGTGCTGGCCAGCCCGAGCATGGCGCGGGCGCGTAACAACAGCTGTTGACCGATATCGCTGAGCTCGATGTGGGACTGATGCCGTCTGAGCAACTCGACGCCGAGTTCCTGCTCCAGCGACTTGATGGCATGGGACACCGCTGACTGAGTGATGCCCAGACGGTTGGCCGCACTGGTGAAACCGTGCAGCTCGGCCACCAGCGAAAAAATCTCGAGTTGGGTCAGAGTCATGAGCATTTACTCATTTTACGATGATCGGACATTACGCAAAGAATACGTCATCTGACTGCTTTCTTACCGTGGAGATTTATGAAAAGCCTTGTCCAGAGCGGCTTCCGTGATTCGGATGTTCCGGTTTACCTGAAGCTCGCCACCGTCACCATGATCTGGGGCGGGACCTTCGTTGCCGGCCGGTTTCTTGCCGACTCGCTCAGCCCGTTATTGGCCGCGAGCCTGCGCTTTCTGCTGGCCAGCCTGGCCTTGCTGCTGTTCATGGCGCTGGCGCGTATCCCTTTGGCGCGCCCGACCTTCAGGCAGTGGTTGCAGTTGGCGGTGTTGGGTTTTTTCGGGATCTTCTTTTACAACCTGTGTTTCTTTTACGGCTTGCACTACATCAACGCTTCTCGTGCATCGCTGATCGTGGCGCTCAATCCGGCTGTCATCGGGTTGGCGTCGTGGCTGCTGTTCAAGGAGCGCTTGAGTCGAGCCAAAGTCGCGGGCATCGCGGTGTGCATCGCGGGGGCAGGGGTGGTGATTGTCAGTCGAAACCAGCACGTGTTTGCTGGCGGCGCCGCGAACACCTGGGTCGGTGATTTGCTGATTCTTGGTTGTGTGTTGGGCTGGGGCATTTACTCGCTGTTTTCCAAAGGCCTGAGCCAAACGTTAGGCCCGCTGCACACCGTCACCTATTCAATTGTGCTGGGCACCTTGATGTTATGGGCGACCAGCGCGGTGCGCGGCGAGGTGAGTCTTGAGGTGCTGCGCGGATTGCAGGTGGGGCAGATTCTCAGCCTGTTGTATCTGGGCGTACTCGGTTCGGCGCTGGCCTACATCTGGTACTACGACGGTATCCGAAAAATCGGCGCCACCCGTTCGGGGGTGTTCATCGCGCTGAATCCGCTGACGGCGGTGCTGCTTGGCGCGCTGTTGCTGGGCGAGCAACTGAGCCTGGCGATGTACCTGGGAGGCGGGGCGATTCTGCTGGGGATCTACCTGTGCAACAAACCCCTTGCACCGGCCTCAAAAAGGGGGATTTTATAGAGAAGGCGGACAAACCTGGTTACGCTGTGTAGAATCGAGTTACGCATATAAGAATAACGTCTTCTGGCAGCAGAAGCCTCGCCCGCAAGAGCCTTGGGTCGACAATGAAGATATTTGGGTTCCAATTGATCTACGGTGATTTTCTCGCCCGCAGTGTGCGAGGTATCTCCTGCGCGCCACCTGCCGCTCTCAGCATTGCTTGTAACTAACGTTCCGTTAATTCCAAAAGCAGCATGATGAGGCGCCAACCATGGCAGATTTATACGAAAACCCAATGGGCCTGATGGGCTTTGAATTCATCGAATTCGCATCGCCGACCCCGAATACCCTTGAGCCGATCTTCGAGATCATGGGTTTCACCAAGGTCGCGACCCACCGTTCCAAAGACGTGCACCTGTACCGTCAGGGCCAGATCAACCTGATCCTCAACAACGAACCTCACAGCGTGGCCTCGTACTTCGCGGCTGAACACGGCCCGTCGGTGTGCGGCATGGCGTTCCGCGTCAAGGATTCGCAAAAAGCCTACAAGCGAGCCCTGGAACTCGGTGCCCAGCCGATCCACATCGAAACCGGCCCGATGGAGCTGAACCTGCCGGCGATCAAAGGCATCGGCGGCGCGCCGCTGTACCTGATCGACCGTTTCGGTGAAGGCAGCTCGATCTACGACATCGACTTCGTGTTCATCGAAGGCGTCGACCGCAATCCGCCAGGGGCCGGCCTGAAGATCATCGACCACCTGACCCACAACGTGTATCGCGGCCGTATGGCCTATTGGGCGAACTTCTACGAGAAGCTGTTCAACTTCCGCGAAATCCGTTACTTCGACATCAAGGGCGAATACACCGGCCTGACTTCCAAGGCCATGACGGCTCCGGATGGCATGATCCGCATCCCGCTGAACGAAGAGTCGTCCAAGGGCGCCGGGCAGATCGAGGAGTTCCTGATGCAGTTCAACGGCGAGGGCATCCAGCACGTTGCCTTCCTCTCCGATGACTTGATCAAGACCTGGGATCATTTGAAAAAGATTGGCATGCGCTTCATGACCGCGCCGCCAGAAACCTACTACGAAATGCTTGAAGGCCGTTTGCCGAACCACGGCGAGCCGGTCAACGAACTGCAAGCGCGGGGGATTCTGCTGGACGGTTCGTCCGAGTCGGGCGACAAGCGTTTGCTGCTGCAAATCTTCTCGGAAACCCTGATGGGCCCGGTGTTCTTCGAATTCATCCAGCGTAAAGGCGACGATGGCTTCGGCGAAGGCAACTTCAAGGCACTGTTCGAATCCATCGAACGTGACCAGGTCCGCCGTGGTGTGCTCGCGACTGAGTAATTTGCTTTAGATGTGAAAAAGCCCGGTCAGACATAACGTCTGACCGGGCTTTTTTTATACTGACTTCTTTCGCTGCCGGACCAAGTGCTTGAACCCTTCGAGCATCAACACCAGCATTGCCAACCAGATCGGTATATAGGTCAGCCATCCTCCAGCCTTGATGCTTTCCCCCAGCAGCAACGCAACGCCGAGCAACAGCACCGGTTCGACATAGCTCAGCAGTCCGAACAGACTGAAGGGCAGCAACCGATTGGCGATGATGTTCACCATCAGTGCCGAGGCGCTGATTACCCCAAGCAGCGGGATCAACAGCGACAGCCACGGATGTTGATCGAATACCGCAAAACCTTGTTCACCGCTGTGCACGAACCAGTACGCCACGGGTAGCAGCAGCGCCATGTCCAGCCACAAACCGCCGAGATTATCCGCCGCCAGGCGTCGACGCAGCACGAAGTAGATCGGGTAACCGATGGCCACCAACAACGTTGCCCAAGAAAAACTGTTCACCTGGTACAGCTCATTGAGCACGCCAAGGGTGGCAAGAAACACGGCGATTTTTTGCAGGTACGAGAGCTGTTCGCCATAGACGACGCGCCCGGTCAGGACCATCGTCAGCGGCAGCATGAAGTAGCCCAGCGAAACATCAAGGCTGTGGCCGTTCAGCGGTGCCCACATGAATAACCAGAGTTGCACACCCAGCAAGGCCGAAGACAGCAGCAGCCCCCCCAGCAATGCCGGTTTGCCTGCCACCCTGCGGAGGAGTTCGACCACGCGTTTCCATTCGCCAGAAATTACCATGTACAACGTCATGCACGGGACGGTCAACAGCATCCGCCAGCCGAAGATTTCCACGCCGCTCAGGGGAGACAGCAATGAGGTGTAGAAATACATGACGGCGAACAGCACTGAGGCTGACACCGATAGAGCAATACCTTTAGACAAACTGTCCTCGCGAGACTTGATGTGAGCGTGAAGCGGGTGCAGAGGATACGTGGTTTTCCAGCTAAATATTGCCCGAGCGATCAACACCGACCCTATGTGGGAGCGAGCTTGCTCGCGATGGCGGCTTCACATTCAACATTGATGTTGGCTGGTAGACCGCTATCGTCGGAGCGCCGCCCGGAGCAAGCTCGCTCCCACTCAGGCGTGTGTGTTCAGTTAGTTGCTATGCGGTTTACGCCCCGACACAAAATGGCTCACATCGTTGAACCCTGGGGTCGACGAATGCCCTGGCGTCACCAGCGAATCAATGAAGGCTTCGTCTTCGGCGGTGATCTTTACCGACAGGGCCTTGGTGTAGGCGTCCCATTGTGCTTCGGTGCGCGGGCCGACGATGGCCGAGCTGACGGCTGAGTTGTTCAGGACCCAGGCGATGGCGAACTCGACGATGCCGACGCCGCGCTCCTGGGTGTACGCCTGAATTTGCTGGGCAATGCGCAACGACTCGACCCGCCATTCGGTTTCCAGGATGCGCTTGTCCTGACGACCGGCGCGGCTGTTGACGTCCGGGGTGACGTCCGGCGCGTACTTGCCGCTCAACACGCCACGGGCCAACGGGCTGTAAGGCACCACGCCAAGGCCGTAGGCGTTGGCGGCGGTGATTTGTTCGGTTTCGGCCTGGCGGTTGACAATGTTGTACAGCGGCTGGCTGATCACCGGTTTGTCGACGCCGAGTTTCTCGGCCACGCGAATCACGTCGCTGATACGCCAGCCACGGTAGTTGGACAGGCCCCAGTAACGGATCTTGCCTTGGCGAATCAGGTCGCCGATGGCCGACACCGTGACTTCCAGCGGCGTATTGTGGTCTTCGCGGTGCAGGTAATAGATGTCCAGATAATCGGTGCCCAAGCGGGTCAGGCTGGTATCGATACCATTGAAAATGTGCTTGCGGCTCAGCCCACTGCGATTCGGCACACCGTCGACCGGGCCGAAGCCGACCTTGGAGGCCACCACCCATTCCTGACGGTGACTGGCAATCGCTTCACCGACGATTTCCTCGGAGCGGCCGTTGGTGTACACGTCCGCCGTGTCGATGAAGTTGACGCCCTGATCCCAGGCCTTTTCGATGATGCGCAACGAATCTGCGGTGCTGGTCTGCTCGCCAAACATCATGGTGCCCAGCGTCAATGTGGAAACCTGTAGTCCGGAATGGCCGAGGGTGCGGTAGCTCATGTGCAAAGTCCTTTTACCGGTGGGAAAGGTTCAATCAAATACCAGAACAACCGCACGGGGCAAACGGAATTATCGAACACCTCAGATCAAATGTGGGAGCGGGCTTGCTCGCGAAGACGGTGGTCAATTCAATATTGATATTGACCGATAGACCGCTTTCGCGAGCAAGCCCGCTCCCACACTGATTGCTGGGGATTACACGCGCAAGGTGCGGGTCATGCGCAGTGCCAGCAAACTGCCGCTGACAATCACGCCGGCCAGCAGGTACAGCGCGGTGTCGGTCGAGCCGGTGCTGTCCTTGACCCAACCCACCAGGTACGGGCTGAGGAAACCGGCCATCTGGCCCATGGAATTGATCAACGCCAGGCCACCGGCAGCAGCGCCGGCGCTGAGCATGGCGGTCGGCACCGGCCAGAACATCGGCAGGCCGGTGAGGGCGCCCATGGTGGCGATGGTCAGGCCAAGAATGGCAATGGCCGGGTTGGCGGCGAAGTTCACCGCGATCAACAGCCCCGCTGCGCCCATCAGCATCGGCACCACCAAATGCCAGCGACGTTCTTTATGCAGGTCGGCCGAGCGACCCACCATCAACATGAACACCGCCGCCAGCAGGTACGGAATCGCACTGAGCCAACCGATCACCAGGTTATCGGCGAAACCGAGGTTCTTGATGATCGACGGCAACCAAAAGTTGATCGCGTAAACGCCACTCTGAATGCAGAAGTAGATCAGGCCGAACGCCCAGATCGCCGGGTTCTTGAACACCGCCAGCAATGAGTCGGTGGAGGCTTTTGGTTTGTTGGCCCAATCGACGGCTTGATCCGCCTCAAGGACTGCACGCTCTTCTGGCTTCAGCCATTGGGCGCTGGCGACGTTGTCGCTGAGCAGGAAGAACGCTAGGGCGCCGAGAGTGATGGTCGGAATGCCTTGCAGCAGGAACATCCACTGCCAGCCGGCAAGACCGCTCTGACCGGCGGCGAAGTGGTTGAGGATCCAGCCAGAGAACGGGCTGCCGAGCAGGCCGGACACCGGGATCGCCGACATGAACAGCGCCATGATGCGGCCACGGCGGAATGTCGGGAACCACTGCGAGAGGTAAAGCACCACGCCCGGGAAGAACCCGGCTTCGGCGGCTCCGGTAAACAGACGCAGGGTGTAGAACTCGGTGGGTGTGGTAACGAGCAGCAGGCAGGTCGACAGCGTGCCCCAGGTGACCATCATCAGCGCGATCCAGCGCCGTGGGCCGAATTTGCTCAGCGCCAGGTTGCTCGGAACGCCGCACAGCACGTAGCCGATAAAGAAAATTCCGGCCCCGAGGCCGTACACGGTTTCGCTGAATTTCAGCGCGTCGAGCATCTGCAGTTTGGCAAATCCAACGTTGACCCGGTCGAGGTAGTTGAACAGGTAGCAGATGAAGATGAAGGGGATCAGGCGCAGGGTAACGCGCTTGTAGACGGCGTTTTTATCGTCATCGGTGGCCAGGGTGGCAGCGGCGCTCTGTGACATGGCGGGTCTCTCTTTATTATGATTTTTTGCGATGCGAGGGTAACGTTGATCGCCTGGAGAGTCTCGGTCACCCCTAAGCGGATGTCTTTGTGCCTGAGCACAGGGTTTGCGCCAACAGCCTGTGCGGGTGAACAATCAATCACCGTACGTTTTCAAGGATTACCCCGCATGTTCGAACTCGATCACGACCTGGCGCAGGATATCGTCGACCGGGCGATGGCTATCCTGCCGTACAACGTCAATGTCATGGACAGCCAGGGGCTGATCCTTGGTAGCGGCGAGCCGGAGCGGGTCAATACCCGCCACGAAGGTGCGCAGCTGGTGCTGGCGAATGGGCGGGTGGTGGAAATCGACGCCCAGACCGCCGCGCACCTCAAAGGCGTGCAGCCGGGCATCAATTTGCCGTTGCTGCTCGATCAGCGCCTGATCGGCGTGTTGGGCATTACCGGTGAGCCCGAACAACTGCGAACCTATGCCGAGCTGGTGCGCATGACTGCCGAGATGCTGGTTGGCCAGCGTAACCAGCAGGCCGAGCAGCAATGGCGTCGTCAGCGTTGCGACGATCTGCTGGCGCTGCTGCTCAGCGAGGCGGGGGATTCGCCGCGACTGATCGACGAAGCGCAGCAAATGGGCCTCAAACCGCAACTGTCGCGTACCCCTTATTTGTTCGAGTTGGGCCTGGAGCATGGGGCCGGGCAAACCGTCGAGGCCTTGAGTGCCTGGCTGATCTCGCGCTATCCCGACAGTTGGTGCGTAAGTTCCGCCAAGTCATCGTTGCTGTGGTGCCGACCGACCACGCAAACGGTGGAAAACGAGCGCTTGCTGGAAAAACTCGAAGGTCTGGGCTGGAACATTCTACGGATCGCCGTGGGTGGCCAGGCTAACGGTTTGCAAGGCTTGCGCCGTTGCTATCGAAGGGTTGGCGACTTGCTGGCCTATGGGCGTGACGTGCTGCCCAACAGTCGATTGTTGACGCTGAACCGCTATCGACTGCCGGTGATGCTCTGGCGCCATCGCAACGACGATGCGCTGGACGAGTTGCTCAGCCCACTGCGCAAAGTCATTGCCAAGGACGCTAACGGCCAACTGTTGGCGACATTGCGCAGCTGGTGCGAGCACGACGGACAAAGCCAGGCCTGTGCCGATGCGTTGGGCATCCATCGCAACAGCTTGCGCTACCGCATGGAGCGCATCGCCGAACTCAGTGGCGTTGACCCGTTGCGCCTCGATGGCATGCTCGCGCTGTACCTGGGCGTGCAACTGCTGCCGCAGACCGACACCAAACCATGAACGACACAAATCCCTGTGGGTTTTGTGAGAATGAACAATAAACCCCTGCTGCACTTGTGCAACGGACCGGCGTTATTGTTCATTTCAACTGGCAGCATGGGCTCCATTGGAACTGGAGAATTCACATGAAAATCGTCATCGCCCCTGATTCGTTCAAGGACAGCCTGAGTGCCGAAGCCGTGGCCGACGCCATCGCGTTGGGACTGGCCGAGGTCTGGCCGGACGCGACGCTGGTCAAGTGCCCGATGGCTGACGGCGGGGAAGGGACGGTCGAGTCAATTCTTGCCGCTTGCGAGGGTGAGCTACGCAGCGTCACCGTACGGGGGCCGCTCGGCACACAGGTCGAGGCGCATTGGGGCTGGTTGCCTCATAGCCACACCGCGATCATCGAAATGGCCGAGGCCAGCGGTTTGCAATTGGTGCCGGTGGGCCAGCGCGATGCGTGCATCAGTAGCACATTCGGCACGGGCGAACTGATCCGCGCGGCACTCGATGCGGGGGCGCAGCGGATCATCCTGGCCATCGGCGGCAGTGCCACCAACGACGCGGGTGCCGGTGCGTTGCAGGCGCTGGGTGTGCGCTTGCTCGATGACCGGGGGCAGACATTGAAACCGGGTGGCCTGGCGCTGGCGCAACTGGCGCAGATCGATCTGAGTCACAGGGATCCGCGTTTGGCCAACGTGCGCTTCGAGATCGCCGCCGACGTCAACAATCCACTGTGCGGCCCCCACGGTGCCTCAGCAATATTCGGCCCGCAGAAAGGTGCATCGGTCGAGCAGGTTCAACAGTTGGATCAGGCCCTTGGGCATTTCGCCGGGCTCTGTGCCCAGGCCTTGGGAAACGATCTGCGTGACGAGCCGGGCAGTGGCGCGGCGGGCGGACTGGGTTTTGCCGCCAAGGCGTTTCTCGGCGCGCAATTTCGCGCGGGTGTGGAAGTGGTTGCCGATCTGGTTGGCCTGGCGGATGCGGTGCGCGATGCGGATCTGGTGATCACCGGCGAGGGCCGTTTCGACGCCCAGACCTTGCGCGGCAAAACGCCATTTGGCGTGGCGCGTATCGCCCAACAGCAGGGCGTGCCGGTGATTGTCATCGCCGGCACCCTCGGCGAGGGCTATCAGCAAATGTACGAACAGGGTGTGGACGCAGCATTCGCGCTCGCGTCCGGGCCCATGACACTGGAGCAAGCCTGCACCGACGCCCCGTGCCTGTTGCGTGATCGAGCACGGGACATCGCCCGTGTCTGGCGCACGGCGCTTCGCAAGGACTGATGACAGTCATTGCCTGACAAGTGTTTCACCCTTGAAACACTTGTCATGTCCAGAAATATATTTCTCTCGCGCCTGCATAAAACCTAAAGCCCTGCCGATACAGGGTATAGGCGCACACCCCCCCAGACAAAGTCGCCTACCTGCACGCCGGGAGCGATCCCCTGCCTGCCAGCGTTCACTGCATGGATGCTCAAAGACTTCACTGCCCCGAGAGTTATCCTATGTCTTTGCGTAACATGAATATCGCGCCTCGAGCTTTCCTGGGTTTTGCTTTCATTGCGTTGCTGGTCATCGGGCTCGGCGTATTTGCCGCGAATCGAATGTCGATCATTCGTCAGGCGTCCATCGACATGCAAACCAACCAACTGCCCAGCGTAGCCTTCCTTGGGAATATCTCGGAGAGCGTTTTGCGCATGCGCATTCTGTCGTTCCGTGTGCTGGTCAACCGCGACGCGGCCGGGTTGCAAGAAGCTGAAACCCGCATCACCGTACTCGCTGACAAGGCCAGGCAAGCTCAAAAGAGCTATGCAGCCCTGCCAGCCGGCCCGGAGGAAGCGGCGCTGTACAAAACCTTTGCCGCCACCCTGGACAGCTATCTGCAAGCGCAAAGCCAGATGATGGACCTGTCGCGGCAGAACAAACTCGATGACCTGCGCAACCTGATCAATACGCGTATCAAGGAAGGTACCGATTTGATGGGCGAGCAGTTGAACAAGCTGATCGCTATTAACCAGGCGGGCGCAACCGAAGCCGATGCCGTAGCCGGCGACCAATATTCTTACGCCACCAACGGCATCATCGCGGTGTCGGTGATCGCCGCGCTGGTGACGGTGTTGCTGGCCTGGCTGCTGACCCGCAGCATCGTCACACCGCTGAACCGTGCCGTTGCCGCGGCCGAATCCATCGCTGGCGGTAACCTGACCCAACCCATTGAAGTCGACGGCAAGGACGAACCGGCGCGTTTACTCGGCGCCTTGTCGACCATGCAAGCCAACTTGCGCAAAACCCTCGAGCAGATCGCCGGTTCCGCGAATCAGCTGGGTGCTGCGGCAGAAGAGCTCAGCGCCGTGACCGAGGAAGCGTCACGCGGTCTGCAACAGCAAAACAACGAAATCGAACAGGCCGCGACCGCCGTCAACGAAATGACCGCCGCCGTGGAAGAGGTCGCACGTAATGCGGTGTCGACGTCCGAAGCGTCGAATCAATCGACCCAGGCCGCCCGCGAAGGTCGCGACCGCGTGGTGGAAACCGTTAACGCGATTCAGACCATGACCCATGACGTGCAAACCACCTCGCTGATGATCGAAGGCCTGGCCACTCAGGGCCGCGATATCGGCAAGGTGCTGGACGTGATTCGGGCGATTGCCGAGCAAACCAACCTGCTGGCACTCAACGCCGCCATAGAAGCGGCGCGTGCCGGTGAAGCCGGGCGCGGATTCGCGGTGGTGGCAGACGAGGTCCGCGCCTTGGCGCATCGCACCGCGCAATCGACCCAGGAAATCGAAAAAATGGTCGCGGGGATTCAAAACGGTACCGGCGAAGCAGTCGATTCCATGCAGCAAAGCAACCAGCGCACTCACTCTACGCTGGAACTGGCCCGTGCTGCCGGCGTGGCGCTGGAGCAGATCACCCAGTCGATCCACCAGATCAACGAGCGCAACCTGGTGATCGCCAGCGCCTCGGAAGAACAGGCCCAGGTGTCGCGCGAAGTGGACCGCAACCTGGTGAACATCCGCGATCTGGCCACCCAATCGGCCGCCGGTGCCAACCAGACCAGCGCCGCCAGCCATGAGCTGTCGCGTCTGGCGGTTGATTTGAATGCGATGGTGGCGCGTTTCGTGATTTGAGATAGGGTTCAATGTGGAGTGTGCGCGACAGGAGAAGTACATGCGCTATTCAGCCTTGACCCAACGAATCGCCGGTGACGGAGCCGATGCCTGGCAGATTCACTACCGAGCGCTGGAGTTGCGCGAGCGGGGCGTCGATGTACTGCTGCTGTCGGTCGGCGACCCGGATTTCGATACGCCGAAGCCGATCGTCCAGGCGGCCATCGACAGCTTACTGGCCGGTGATACCCACTATTCGGAAGTGCGCGGCACGCGGTCGCTGCGCACCAGCATCGCCCGTCGTCACACCCGGCGCAGCGGTCAGCGGGTGGATGCCGACCATGTGCTGGTGCTGCCGGGCGCGCAGTGTGCGGTGTATTCGGTGGTGCAATGCCTGCTCGACCCGGGTGATGAAGTGCTGGTCGCCGAACCGATGTACGTGACTTACGAAGGCGTGTTCGGCGCCTGCGGGGCGAAAGTGGTGCCGATTGCGGTGCGGCCGGAGAACGGTTTTCGCGTTGACCCGGCCGATGTCGCCGCACGGATCACCCCGAAAACCCGCGCAATTCTGCTCAACAGTCCGAACAACCCTTCCGGGGCCAGCCTGTCGTTGCCGATCTGGCAGGCCCTGGCGCGTTTGTGCATCCAGCATGACCTGTGGCTGATCAGCGACGAGGTCTACAGTGACCTGTTGTATGAAGGTGAGCACATCAGTCCGGCCAGCCTGCCGGGGATGGCCGAACGCACGGCGACCGTGAACAGTCTGTCGAAATCCCACGCCATGAGTGGCTGGCGAGTCGGTTGGGTGATCGGCCCAAAGCCGCTGACCGAACACCTGGAGAACCTGTCGTTGTGCATGCTCTTTGGCCTTCCGGACTTCGTGCAGAACGCCGCGTGTGTGGCGCTGGAGGCTGACTTGCCGGAGCTCGAACTGATGCGCAACGAGTACCGCGCACGGCGTGATCTGGTGTGCGCGCGCTTGAGCGACTGCCCGGGCATCAACCCGGTCGTCCCGGATGGCGGGATGTTCGTGATGGTCGATGTGCGCCAGACCGGAGTCGGCGCGCAGGCGTTCGCCGAGAAATTGCTGGAAGGTTATGCCGTGTCAGTACTGGCCGGTGAAGCGTTCGGGCCGAGTGCGGCGGGGCATATCCGCATTGGGCTGGTGCTGGACCAACAGCGCCTGGCCGAAGCCTGCCGCCGGATCGTACGCTGCGCGGCAGACTTGCTGAAAACCCATCGTTAACCTCGCTACCCACTCCTTCAACCCCCCATGCCGATTGCCCGGATACGCCTGCGTTTCAGCTGCGCGTCATCGGGTCGGCGTTTAGGCGCCTGTGAGAAAAGTCGCATTAAACCGACAGACGGTCGTTAGACCTGTCAGATCTGACAGTAGCCGGTGTCGGGGATAGGGCGTTTAATTTCTAGCAAGGGTTGCAGACCCCCTCTCGGTTATCAAAGAGACATCGCCGGCACTGGATTCTGAAAGAAGCAGGCGCATGTTATTGATCGCAGAACGTTACCGACAAAACGCCTCTCGGCGCACGTTGAATGTTGCCCAGAGGAAAGTGGATTGTTCTTGGGTTTTATCGACCCGGACATACATCAGTTCAACTGTGATGGAGAACGTGAAATGACTGCTAAAGAAAGTCTGGGGCCAGTATCGAAGCTCAGCGCCGCACAAATTGTTGCCAAACAATCTCGCTTCAACTATCGCTCTTTCAACCTTTCAGGTCCGAAGGCGAATAATCAGAAACCGGAAATTGACGGGTTGATTGAAGAGGGGCTGGTGCCTAAAGCGCTACTGGATACCCCTGAACTCACCGTTAAAATGATGGGGATGATTGAAGAAAAAAGGGGTGATGAGGTTGAACTCGTTTTGTACGATCAGCGAAATGTGGATGATCCTGAGGGTGGGGTAGTTATTGGTGCAACCGTGCTTTTACCTCCACCGCCAAGGACTTACCCAATCAATCTTCCGCTACCGACCGACCAAATACCTGATGATGACGGGGGTAATTACTCAACCTTTTACAAGTTAAGGCTCAGAGTCTGGCGTGGTGATACAGGGAACTCTGATCATTCTGACCCGCTGGAGCTTAGAGCTGACAAGTTTGCGCCTTATCAAAGCAAAGTTGATGGCGTTCGTAGCTCGGGCCCGAAACCAATCTATCGAAATGTACCCGGCGATGTAATTGATGACGCTTGGCTCAAGGCCAATACTGAACTTCAGTTGACTATTGACGCCACTTATCCATTCTACCGGACCAATGATACCGTTCGGGTTTTTGTCTCGGATACTTATTCGGATACCGCTCCGCCAACACCGACGTATTCCACAACGTTACCTCCCAGCGGTCTGGTTAATATTCCTGTTGCAGATTTGGGGTCGCCGACGACAGGGAAATATTATGTCTATTATAATTTGACCGATAGCGTAGGGAATATCAGTAAAGTTTCATTCGCCAGTACGTTGGAAGTAAACCTGCGACCTGAACCTGTGCTGCTTGCCCCCACAATCCCCAAAGCTGTATTGCCGGATGTACTGGACTTCAAGGATCTCGAGTCACCTGTTTATGTCATCGTAGAGCGCCCATTACATGCATTGGATAACGATGACATTTTACTGTGTGTAGACACGGATGCCTCTCCTGTACAACAGTTGCCGATGGGCTCGGGGACTCAACTTCGGTTCACATTGAACTACATTCACCTCAAGCACTTGATCACCGATCCTTATGCTCTGGTTGACACTAAACTTTATTACTACCTGAAGCGCGGTATTGAGACCCCTCGTAAATCGCCTGAACGAGATTTCACCATTGACTTCACGTACAGAGGCCCGGTCAACCCGAACCTGCCGGAACTGGAAAACGGTGAGATGGTGCCCGTTGATGTTTTAGGGGGCTCCGGAACACTGAATCATGTAACCGCGGCCGACCGTGGAAAGCCGGTGACTATCAAGAGCACCTTGACTAAGCCGACAGATCCCTGGCAATCGTACGGCGATGAAATTCTAAAATTTTGGTTCGACGGCAAGGTAGTCGCAAGCTTTGCTCTTAGGGGGGGGCCTGTACCAGAGGAAGACCGTACATTTGATATGAGTCCCGACGTCATTGATAACGCCGGGCCGGGCAAAAAAATTGCCCAGTGGAGCATCGAGGAAGACGGCGGTCGCAACGTCATGTTCTCTCCGAAAACCGAAGTAACGATTGATGAAGTCTCCGTTACTTTTCCTGCACCTACGGCACCCACTTATGAAGTCGATGATGGTAATGGTAGTGGTGGCAAGAAGCGGGTAGTGAACTGCAGAAGCGTGTCGGGCTCTGGAACAAATCGCCTGTTGCCTGTGACCGTCATTATTGATTCTACACACATGCCAACGGGCACCACTGTCACGGTGCATTCAATCGGTACTACGGACGCTGCCGGGCTTGATGAGATCTTAGGTACCGAGTTCTTTGAGGACTATCCAATCAATGGAGGAGAGGTCGGTGGAGTGTTCCAGGTGAATATTCAACCGTACTTGACAAAAATCAAACCCATTCAACCAACGCAAGCCTCTGGTCTTCCAAATGGCTATATCAAGATCTGGTACACCGTGCCGGTAAGTGGTAAGCAGACCAAGTCTCTTGAGTTTTTGAATGAAGTGGCGCTGCTGGGTTCTGGTGGTAACTATTGTGAGGGAACACCAACACTTTAATAAATAGGTGTCGTTTCAAAAATAGAAGGGAGAGGTCCGACGCCTCTCTCTTTTTTTGATGACTCTATTCAAACGATGCGGGAACAATCTCATTGGTATTGATGATTAGTCCTACATACCGGTGTCAGCTATCGCCGTAGTCTGCCGGCCATCACGGGAAGGGTCACAACCCTACCGAATCTCTGTCCGCGACTATCATCCGGAAATTTCATCATGTCGTTAATGCAACGGTTTAGCCTGAGCCCCTTTTTCATCGGGTTCTGTACACCATCACTGGCTCTTGTGTCGCTGATGCCCCCTTATGCCAGTGCAGCAGACCTGGTCGGCACAAGCCGTACGGTCAGCGCCCCTGGGCTGACCGAGAGCTGGAGGCTTTCCCAGGGGGCAACGTTAACGGTCGACGGCATGTCGACCTTCGAGATCTCGGCCGTGGGTGGTTCAACGGTCAATCTTGTGGGCGCAACCGTCAACGGTATCGGCGGCCGGGCCGGTGTCGAACTGTCCAACAGCACCGCGAACATTACCGGCAGCACCATCAATAGCAACCGCCTGGGTCTGCAAGTCGCCCATGTGAATGGCTCTACCACCGGGTCTACCGCAACGGTGACCAGCAGTACCATCAGCGGTGAAACAGGAGGCGCTCGCGTCACAGCCTTCAGCACCCTTGGGTTATCGGATACCACACTGGAAGGCACCGGAGCAACGAGCTCTGGGCTTTCGATATTGAATGGCAATGTGTCTGCCACTAATCGCAGCCACATCATCGGTGGCCAGGATGGCGTGGTGTTCGGTCTTGAACGTGCCGATGTGCAGCCCAGTAAGCTGGTGCTGGACAATTCAAGCGTGGAAGGTCGAACGAGGTCGGCGATTGTTGTCGATTACGCTGGTGCGACCAGCGCTGCGACGGAAATTGAAGTCCGCAATGGCTCGACCCTCAAGGGTGGCAACGGCACGATTCTCGAGGTCGCGGGTGCGGCGTCGGTCAACATGAACGTTGGCGCAAGCGCACTGCAAGGCAATGTTCAGGTGGCCGGTAACAGCACCGCGAACCTGAGCTTCAATCAAGGCTCGCTGACCGGTGATGTGATTGCCGAGTCGGGCAGCACGGCGAATGTTCAGCTGCAGCAAGGTTCACATTTGATCGGACGCATGGAGAACGCAGCCGTGGTTGGTATCGACCATCAATCTGGATGGACGTTGACCGGTAACAGCCGGGTCGGTGACCTGCACACAGAGGGCACTGTCAGGTTTGGTGCCGATAATGGCAATGACTACAAACAACTGGATGTGACCAACCTGTCGGGCGAAGGCCTGTTTATCATGCGCACCCATTTCACCACGGGTGAGACCGATCTGTTGAACGTCACCGGGACCACTGCCGGCAATCATCAGCTGTTGATCACCAGCAGTGGTGTCGATCCAGCCAGCGGCCAGCCGATCACTGTGGTGCACACACAAGGGGGAAATGCGCAGTTCTCGCTGGCCAATGCCGATGGTGCGGTCGATCTAGGGACCTATTCCTACGGGCTGAGTCAGGATGCGGCCGGCAAAGACTGGTTCCTCGATCCGACCAAGCGCACTGTCAGCCCTTCCACTCAGGTCGTCAGTGCCTTGTTTGGTGCGCCGCTCACCGTGTTGTACGGCGAAGACGCCTCGTTGCGCACGCGCATGGGCGAAGTGCGCTTCAACACCGACAAGTCGGGTGCCTGGAGTCGCGCATATGGCAATAAGTACAGCGTTGGCGGGGATTTCGGCGATGGTTATCGGCAAACCCAGCAAGGCTTCGCGCTGGGTGTCGATGCACCTTTGAGCGACGGTCAATGGTTGCTGGGTGTGATGGCCGGGTACAGCCAGTCGGACCTCAGTCTGAGCCACGGTTCTTCCGGCACCGTCGACAGTTACTATCTGGGCAGCTACCTGACCTGGATGGATGACGTGAGCGGGTACTATGTCGATGGTACCGTCAAGCTCAACCGCTTCGAGAGCAAGGCGGATGTCGCGATGAGTGATGGTACCAAGTCCAAGGGGGATTATGGCAACACCGGTGTGAGCGGCTCCGTGGAGTTCGGCCGCAACATCAAACTCGACGATGGCTATTTCATCGAACCCTTCACTCGGTGGACGACCGCGTTCATTCAGGGCCAGGACTATGAGCTGGACAACGGCATGCAGGCCAAGGGCGATCGGACCTATTCATTCGTGGGCAAGGCGGGGGTGACGGCAGGTCGTGACATGCCGATGGCCAACGGTGGCACGCTGCAACCTTATGTCCGTGCGGCGCTGGCCCACGAGTTTTCCAAAGGTGACGAGTTCAAGGTCAACGACACTGCGTTCAGCCATAACCTCTCCGGATCGCGCTTTGAAGTAGGGGCGGGGGTTGCCATGAAACTGACGGATCGCTGGAGTGCACACGCCGAGGTCGAGTACATGAACGGCAAGAACATCGAAATGCCGATTGGCGGGACGCTGGGCGTGCAGTTCAAGTGGTAATGGGTGAGTAGCTTTTTATCGCTGCGCAATCGTAAAGCCCTGTCTCTATCGAGACAGGGCTTTTGTACTTAAGGGTTTTCACTGGTTAACAGGGTATCGAATGCGCCATCAGCCGCGGTGGAGCGGGCATCAGTGTCTTTCTTTTTGATCTGCGCGTTAAAGGCACCTGAGAATCGGCTGCCCGCAACATTGAGTTGAAAATCTATATCTCCTGATACTGCCAGCTGACTGGTCGGGTTCTGTGGGTCCGTGTAATCAACGAGTTCAATGGTAACGAAGCCTGGTCTGTCCTCACCAACCTGATGATTCCCGTCGGAGAGTGTTTTGGAGAACACGATTAAAAATACCCGTAGGCGTTTTTCATCGCTATCCCTTTCAGTCGCTTCCACTACCCAGGTTTCACCCCGGTTCGGGCTTGTGCTGCTGCGCAGCGCTGTCCCGCTGGCCTTGAACTCGTCGGCACCCTCCAGCGTGACGTCGAAGTAGTCTTGTGTGCTGGTTTTTTTTGCGGCTACGTTCATGGTTGCTTTCTCCCTGGTAATTAACAAAGAATCCACAGATAGATAACCATCGCTAACTCATGGATTAACTAATCAGAACGCAGTCGCACTGCGCTGTAAACTGTCATATATAACAGTTTACAGAGGGTGTTTTATGTGGGTCGTTGTTGTGAGGTTTTATGTATGTGGAATGTTATTTCAAAAACATATAACCGCTAGTTGAAAGGCTTTTTGAATTTTTCAGGCGTTTCATCAACTAAACAACCCCGCGGCGATATTGATCGAAAAACCAAGGATGGCCGTGTTGAACAGAAAACCGATCAATGACTGCGCAAGTACGGTCTTGCGTAAACCGCGTGTGGCCACTCCGACATCGGCGGTTTGCACCGCCACGCCGATGGTGAAGGAGAAGTACAGAAAGTCCCAGTAATTAGGGTTCAACAGGCCCTCGGCAAAACGCAGCGCCGGGTCCTTGCCGTTCCAGGTGTAGAACAGCCGCGCGTAGTGCACGCTGAAAATCACCCCGACCAATAACCACGAACCGATTACCGTCATCCCGGTGAAGGCGTAGTGCAATAGCCTTCGGCTGGTTTCCAGGTCTTTGCTGCCCGCCAGTTCGAAGGTGATAGCGGCGAGGCTGGCAATCGCCGCCATGCAGACGATGAACAGCACCAGCCCGGCGTTTTCATCCTCGACTTCGGCGATGCGTTTGACGTCATCGGCTCGCGCACGCACGGTCAGCCAGAGCATCAACACCAGGTAGGTCCAGACGCCGGCATTCCAGCCGATCAGGATCTTGCTGATGAGTGAGTCGGCCGGAGCCAGGAGGCTGACCGCCACCCCCAGCAGGGTGGCGGCGGTCAGGCGCGGGTGGGTGCGCAGGAGGTGGGGCATGGAGGCTCGATACGTCAGGGCTTTGCAACACCTTAGCTCAGCACAGTCCGTTGTGACCACAGTCAGCAGGTAGACGATAACCCCTGTGGGAGCGAGCTTGCTCGCGATGAGGGCGTAACATTCAGAATTGATGTCTGCTGCCCCACCGCTATCGCGAGCAAGCTCGCTCCCACAGTTGATTTATGTTGTTCAGATGTTTTTATGTCGCTTGCGCACCAACTTCATCACCACCACAAAAAACACCGGCACAAACACCACGGCCATTGTTGCGGTAATCATCCCGCCAATCACGCCAGTGCCGATCGCTTGCTGACTCGCCGAGCTGGCTCCGGTAGCAATCGCCAGCGGCACCACGCCAAGGATGAACGCCAGCGAAGTCATGATGATCGGCCGCAAGCGCAAACGAGCGGCTTGCACCGTGGCGTCGATCAGGTCATGGCCTTCGTCGTACAGGCTCTTGGCGAACTCGATGATCAGGATCGCGTTTTTCGCCGACAGACCCATGATGGTGATCAGTCCGACCTTGAAGAACACGTCGTTAGGCATCCCGCGCAACGTCACGGCCAGCACCGCGCCGAGTACACCCAGCGGCACCACCAGCAGCACCGAAGTCGGAATCGACCAGCTCTCGTACAGCGCCGCCAGACACAGGAACACGATCAGCAACGACAGGCCGAGCAGAATCGGTGCCTGGCTGCCGGACAATCGCTCCTGCAATGACAAACCTGTCCATTCCTGACCTAGCCCCGCCGGACCTTGGGCGACCAGGCGCTCGATTTCCGCCATGGCTTCACCGGTGCTGCGACCGGGTGCGGGCTCACCGGAAATGCTGATGGCCGGGTACCCGTTGTAGCGCGTCAGCTGCGCCGGGCCCTGGGTCCACGTGGCCTGGACGAACGCCGACAACGGCACCATTTTCCCGGCGTTGTTGCGCACGTGGATCTTCAGCAAATCGGCAACCTGACTGCGTTGGTCGCCCTCGGCCTGAACCACCACCCGCTGCATCCGTCCCTGATTGGGGAAGTCGTTGATATACGCCGAGCCCACGGCGGTGGACAGCACGTTGCCGATATCGGCGAAGGAAACCCCCAAGGCGTTGGCCTGTTTGCGATCGACGATCAGTTGCACTTGCGGTGCTTCAGCCAAGGCACTTTCGCGCACGTTCATCAGGATCGGGCTCTTCTCGGCCGCTTCCAGCAAGGCGCTGCGAGCCCGCATCAGCGCCGCATGACCAAGGCCGCCACGGTCTTGCAGGCGGAACTCAAAACCGCTCGATGTACCGAGGCCGTCAACCGGTGGAGGCAGCACCGAGAAGGCCACAGCATCCTTGATCTGACTCAACGCCATGTTGGCCCGATCGGCAATCGAGGCCGCCGAGTCATTGCTGCCGCGCTCAGACCAATCCTTGAGCGTGGTGAACGCCAGGGCTGCGTTCTGGCCGCTGCCGGAGAAGCTGAAACCGAGAATCACCGTGCTGTCGCCAACGCCAGGTTCAGTGGCGTTGTGCGCTTCAATCTGCTCGACCACCTGCACCGTGCGGTTCTTGCTCGCGCCCGGTGGCAGTTGAATGTCGGTGATGGTGTAGCCCTGGTCTTCGACGGGCAGGAACGAAGAGGGCAGGCGACTGAAGCAAAACACCAGACCGATCAACAACACGCCGTAGACCAGCAGAAAACGACCGCTGCGTTTCAGCGCGTAAACGACCCAGCGCTGATAACCCTCGGTCATTTGCTCGAAGCGCCGATTGAACCCGCCGAAGAAACCACCCTTGGCGTGATGTTCACCTTTGGCGATCGGTTTGAGCAGCGTGGCGCAGAGTGCCGGGGTGAGTGTCAGGGCGAGGAACGCCGAAAACAGAATCGAAGTGGCCATCGACAGCGAGAACTGCTGGTAAATCACCCCGACCGAGCCCTGCATGAACGCCATCGGGATAAACACCGCCACCAGCACCAGAGTAATGCCGATGATCGCCCCGGTGATCTGGCTCATCGCCTTGCGCGTGGCTTCTTTGGGCGACAGGCCTTCATTGGCCATGATCCGCTCGACGTTCTCCACCACCACGATGGCGTCGTCCACCAGAATGCCGATGGCCAGTACCATGCCGAACATGGTCAGCACGTTGATCGAGAAACCCAGCGCCAACATGACGGCAAAGGTGCCCATCAATGCCACCGGCACCACCAGGGTCGGGATCAGCGTGTAGCGGATGTTTTGCAGGAACAGCAACATCACCGCGAACACCAGCAACATGGCTTCGCCGAGGGTATAGATCACTTTGGTGATCGAGACTTTGACGAACGGCGAGGTGTCGTACGGAATCTTGTACTCCACGCCGGCCGGGAAGTAGCGCGCCAGCTCGTCCATCTTCTCGCGCACCAGGGTGGCGGTGCTCAAGGCGTTGGCGCCGGGGGCCAGTTGCACGCTGACCGCCGTCGACGGCTTGCCATTGAGGCGGGTGGAGAACTGGTATTCCTGGCTGCCGATCTCGACCCGTGCCACGTCGCCCACGCGCACGGTGGAACCGTCGGGATTGGCCCGCAGCACAATGTCGGCGAACTCTTCGGGGGTCGACAGTTGACCTTTCACCAGCACGGTCGCGGTGATTTCCTGGGTGGTACGGGTCGGCAAATCGCCGATGCTACCGGCCGAGACCTGGGCGTTCTGCGCAACAATCGCCGCGTTGACGTCGGCCGGGGTCAGGTTGAAACCGATCAGTTTCTGCGGGTCGATCCAGATCCGCATGGCTCGCTCGGCGCCATACAGTTGAGCCTTGCCGACGCCGTCCAGACGCTTGATCTCGTTCATCACGTTGCGCGCCAGGTAATCGCTGAGCGCCACGTCATTGAGCTTGCCGTCGCTGGAGGTGAGGGTGATCAACAACAGGAAGCCAGCCGAGACTTTCTCGACCTGCAAGCCTTGCTGAGTCACTGCTTGCGGCAGGCGCGACTCGACCGCTTTGAGGCGGTTTTGCACGTCGACCTGAGCCATTTCCGGATCGGTGCCGGGCTGGAAGGTGGCAGTGATGGTGGCGGCACCGAGGCTGCTCTGGGATTCGAAATACAGCAGGTGGTCGGCGCCGTTGAGCTCACCCTCGATCAGGCTGACCACGCTTTCGTCGATGGTTTGCGCCGAGGCACCGGGGTACACCGCGTAAATCTCGACCTTCGGCGGTGCAACGTTGGGGTACTGCGCGACGGGCAGCTGCGGGATGGCCAGGCTGCCTGCCAACAGGATAAACAGCGCGACCACCCAGGCGAACACCGGGCGGTCGATAAAGAATTGCGGCATAAAGTCTGCGTCCTGCCTACTGCCCGGTGACTTGGGCAAGGGGAAGAGGGGTGTCGTCGATCTGCACTTTTTCGCCGGGACGGGCGTGCTGCAGGCCTTCGATGACAATGCGGTCGCCGGGTTTCAGGCCGCCGGTGACGATCCAGCGATCGTTCTGCACCTGGCCAAGCTGCACCGGTTGCTGGCTGACGCGGGCGTCGGCATCGAGCAACAGCACCTGCGCAATGCCGGCGCTGTCACGCAGGATCGCCCGTTGCGGTACGCTGATACCTTGCTGATTCACCGCTTGCTCCAGACGCACGCGGATGAAACTGCCCGGTAAAAGGTCGAGGTCCGGGTTGGGAAACTCGCTGCGCAGAATGATCTGGCCGGTACTCGGGTCGACGCTGATGTCGGCGAACAGCAGTTTGCCCGGCAACGGATAGAGGCTGCCGTCGTCCTGAATCAATGTGGCTTTGGCCTGGTCCTGGCCGATCTGCTGCAGCTGCCCGGCGCGGAAGGCCCGGCGCAACTCGTTGAGTTCGCGGGTCGACTGGGTCAGGTTCGCGTGGATCGGGTCCAGCTGCTGGATCAGCGCCAATGGCGTGCTTTCGTTCTGCCCGACCAGCGCGCCTTCGGTGACCAATGCACGGCCAACTCGCCCGGAAATCGGTGCGGTGACGGTGGCGTAACCCAGGTTCAGTTTCGCCCGTTGCACGGCGGCCTGATTGGCCGCGACATCGGCGGCAGTCTGGCGGACATTGGTGCGGGCGTTGTCGTAATCCTGACCGCTGATGGCGTTGCCTTCGATCAGTTGCGCGTAGCGTTGCTCTTGCAAGCGCGCCTGAAAGGCATTGGCCTCGGCCTTGCGCAGCGACGCCTGGGCGCTGTCCAGATCGGCCTTGAACGGTGCCGGATCAATGCGAAACAGCACGTCGCCTTGTTTGACGTCGCTGCCTTCGCGGAAGGTCCGTTGCAAGACCACACCGGCCACCCGGGCACGGACTTCGGCGATCCGTGGTGCGGCGATCCGCCCACTCAGTTCGCTGCTGATCGATAGCGGCCGGGCTGAGAGGGTTTCGATCCGGACCGTGGCCAGCGGCGTTGCTTCTTCGGCGGTGGAGGACTTGTCACACGCGCTCAGCGTCATTGCCAAGGCAATCAGGCCGAGCTTCGCAAACAGGTTCTTTGACATGTGAATACCCCAATGATGACCCCTAGGGGGCGTTCTCAATTAGTTTCCACACCGCGCCGGGTCTGCTGCTGTGCAGGGCAAGGCGCGAGAAGCGTGGTTTGGTCATTCCAAATAAGCTTCGAGCAACGCCGCCCTGCACAGCAGCAGGCCCGGCCCTTCGGGTTGTGCCTTAAAACGGGCCAGGCTGCGTTGCAGGCCTTGGAAAGGGAGCAACCATTTCCAGCGGCCTGCGCCTTGCCTGGCCCGCTTTAAGGCGACAACGCGGCGGGGAAACTAATTGAGAACGCCCCCAACATCCTACGGGGAGGCGGTCAGGGTAGCGGTGAAGCTTTGTAGCGGCTGTGTGAAATTGTGTAAGGGTTTTACTCGCGCGTGCGTGAGGGCGTATATCCTTGGTCGCTTGATTCCTTTTGCGACTGATCGGCTGCTATCGCGAGCAAGCTCGCTCCCACAGTTGACCGGGGTGTCCACAAAATCTGTGATCACATCAAATCCCTGTGGGAGCGAGCTTGCTCGCGATGGCGGTGTATCAAACGCCACTGCACTTTCTGGAAACACCCATGCCCAATATCCTCCTGGTCGAAGACGACTCCGCGCTCTCTGAATTGATTGCCAGCTACCTTGAACGCAATGGCTATCAGGTCAGCGTGATCAGCCGTGGCGATCATGTGCGCGAACGAGCGCGGGTCAATCCGCCGGACCTGGTGATCCTCGACCTGATGCTGCCGGGCCTTGATGGGCTGCAAGTCTGTCGTTTGCTGCGCGCCGATTCGGCGGCCCTGCCGATTCTCATGCTGACGGCCCGCGACGACAGTCACGATCAGGTGTTGGGCCTGGAGATGGGCGCTGACGATTACGTCACCAAGCCTTGCGAACCACGGGTATTGTTGGCGCGGGTGCGCACCTTGTTGCGACGCAGCAGCCTGAACGAACCCCAGACCGCCAGCGACCGAATCCTCATGGGCAACCTCTGTATCGACCTGTCGGAGCGCACCGTGACCTGGCGCGAGCAGTTGGTCGAACTGTCCAGCGGCGAATACAACCTGCTGGTGGTGCTGGCGCGCCATGCCGGTGAAGTGCTCAGTCGCGACCAGATTCTGCAACGTCTGCGCGGCATCGAATTCAACGGCACCGACCGTTCGGTGGATGTGGCGATCTCCAAGCTGCGGCGCAAATTCGACGACCACGCCGGCGAAGCGCGCAAGATCAAGACCGTGTGGGGCAAGGGCTATCTGTTCAGTCGCTCCGAGTGGGAATGCTGAAGCCATGCTGCGTATTCTGATCCGCCTCTACCTGATCACCATCGTCACCTTCAGCGCGGCGATCTATTTCATCCCGGATCTGGTGATCAAGGTTTTTCATGAGCGATTCGTGAACTACAACCTTGATCAGTCCCGGGGCTTGCAGAACCTGATCGTCAAACAGTTTCACGCGGTGCCGAGCGAGCAATGGACACATCTGGCTGCGCAGCTGGACAAAGACTTCAGCCCGCTGCACGTGGTGCTGGTGCGCAATGACGACGCGGATTTCACACCCTACGAACGTGAACGTCTGGAGCGCGGTGAAAAGGTTATCCGCATGGGCGACTGGGGTTGGCGCACGCTGGCGGTGTCACCGCTGGATGAGCAACTGTCGGTGAAACTGGTGGTGCCGCCGGATCCGCTGGACGTCAATGTGTTGTACTGGAGCATCAACGTACTGATCGGCGCCGCGCTGCTGGCCTGCCTGTTGATCTGGTTGCGGCCGCACTGGCGCGACCTGGAACGCCTGAAAAATACTGCCGAGCGCTTCGGTAAGGGCCACTTGAGCGAGCGCACGCAAATCCCGTCGAGTTCGAACATCGGCAGCCTGGCCAACGTCTTCGACACCATGGCCGGCGATATAGAGAATCTCCTGAACCAGCAACGTGACTTGCTCAATGCGGTGTCCCACGAACTGCGCACGCCGCTGACCCGTCTGGACTTTGGTCTGGCACTGGCGTTGTCCGACGACTTGCCGGCCGCCAGCCGCGAGCGTTTGCAGGGCTTGGTTGCACACATTCGTGAACTGGATGAGTTGGTGCTGGAATTGCTCTCCTACAGCCGCCTGCAAAATCCGGCGCGGGTGCCAGAGCAGGTGGACGTGTCGCTGGATGAGTTCATCGACAGTATTCTGGGCAGCGTCGATGAAGAACTGGAGTCGCCGGACATCGTCATCGACGTAATGCTGCACGGCCAGCTCGAACGCTTCAGTCTCGACCCACGCCTGACCGCCCGAGCGATCCAGAATCTGCTGCGCAATGCCATGCGTTACTGCGAAAAACGCATTCAGATCGGCGTGCAGGTCTGCGCCAAAGGCTGCGAAATCCGGGTCGACGATGACGGTATCGGCATCCCGGAAGACGAACGTGAGCGGATCTTCGAACCGTTCTATCGGTTGGACCGCAGCCGCGATCGCGCCACGGGCGGGTTTGGTCTGGGGCTGGCGATCAGCCGTCGGGCACTGGAAGCCCAGGCCGGCACGCTGACGGCCGAAACCTCGCCACTGGGCGGGGCGCGGTTCCGGTTGTGGTTGCCGACACCGGTCTGATCAAAGCGTGACTTCGGCAGCGGTTATCAACCCGACGCCCGCCTGGTCCATCCGCTCCATGGCCAAGGCCAGCGAGCCGTTCAAGTCGATCGCCCGGCAGGCATCCAGCACCACCGTGGCATTGAACCCGGCGGCCCGGGCATCCAGCGCTGTAAACATCACGCAGAAATCCAGCGCAAGCCCAACCACATACACCGTATCGATTCCGCGTTCCCTCAGGTATCCGGCCAATCCGGTGGGGGTCGTGCGATCCGCTTCCAGAAACGCCGAATAGCTGTCGATGTCCGGGTTACAGCCTTTGCGGATGATCAGTTGGGCGTGGGGCAGGTTCAGTTCGGCGTGCAGTGCTGCGCCGGTCGTGGCTTGCACACAGTGCTCCGGCCACAGGGTCTGGGCGCCGTAAGGCAGTTGAATGACGTCATAGGGTTCGCGTCCGGCGTGGCTGGACGCGAACGAGGCGTGCCCGGCCGGATGCCAGTCCTGGGCGATGATCACCTGGGTGAACTGACCGGCAAGGCGATTGATCAAGGGAATGATCTGATCGCCCTCGGGTACCGCCAGGCGGCCACCGGGGGTGAAGTCGTTTTGTACGTCAATGACCAGTAGGGCGCAGTGTGATTGAGCCGATGTGGACGTCATGACCGGTTACCTTCCTGGAAGTGAAGCCTGAAGCATAGCGCCTGGTTCAACCCACGGGGCCTACAAAGAAACAGGACGGATGTATTTATTTTGCAGCGCCTTCGGGCAGCAAACGCTGGCGGCAATCGAGTGTCAGGCGGGCGCCGCCGAGTTCGCTGCTGCCGACGTCAAGGTTGAACCCGTGCAGGTTGACGATGGCTGCGACAATCGACAAACCCAGACCAAAACCACCCTTGATAGCGTTGTCGTCAACGCGGTAGAAACGTTGAAACACCGCCGTGCGTTTGTCCGCCGGGATGCCGGGGCCGGAGTCGAGGACCTCGATGCGTGTGCTACCGGCGTTGTCGCTCGCCCGCACAATGACCTGACCACCCGCCGGGGTGAACTTGATCGAGTTGCTCAGCAAGTTCGACAGTGCTTCGAACAACAACGCCCGGTCACCGGTCAGCGCTGGCAAGGTCTGCGGCGTTTGCAGGCTCAAGTTCAGGTGGCCTTCTTCGGCCAGTGGCAGGTAAAAATCGTGCAGTTCCTGCAGCAGCGGCAATGGATCGAACAGCACGAAGCCCGAACGCCGCTGTTGATCCTCCAGCTCGGAAATCCGCAGCAACCCGCGAAAACGCGCCATCAGGGTGTCGGTTTCGGCGAGCACCTGATCCAGTTGCGTCGCTTCGTCGGACCCCTCGGCGGCCTGCTGTTGAATGCGGTAAAGCTGCGCGCGTAGCCGGGTGAGCGGGGTGCGCAGGTCATGGGCGATGTTGTCGCAAACCCCCTTGACCTCATTCACCAGCCGCTCGATGCGTTCAAGCATGGCGTTGACGATGGCCGCGAGCATGTCCAGCTCATCGCGGCGGCTGGACAGCGGCAAACGGTGGTTCAGGTTACCGGCGACGATGGCTTCGGCGCTCGCTTGCAGGGCACGAATCCGCCGTAACGGCCGACGGCGCAACAGATGCCAACCGGCGATGCCGGGGATAATCGTCAGCGAGACTCCCCAGAACAGTGCATACAGGATGATCCGCGTGACCGCGAACAACGAACCGTTGTCACGCACCAGAACCAGCCAGCGGCCATCCAGAGTGTGAGTCGCCACCGCGTCGCAACTGTCGGACGGCATGCTGGCGTCATCCGGGTCGGCGCAGTCGGGCAGTTCATGGATCTTGCCGTCCAGTGGCAGACCGGCGGGGATCTTGCGGATCAGTCCGTGCAGGGGCCGATGCTGCTCGTCGAACAGCCCATAGGCGTCGATGCCGCGCTGGTCGAAGGTGATGCTGGCAATCAGCGCCTCATCCAGTTGTTCGCCGTGGAAGCGTGAAAACAGGTGCTGGCGTTGCATCAGCGAATGTTTGGCAAGGTTCTCCAGGTAGCTGGAAACCTCGTAATACATCACCCCCATGAGCAGGCCGCTCCAGACCACGAACAGCGCACTGTAGAGCGCCAGCAAACGGCTGCTGGAGGAGCGCCAGCCTTTAGACGGGTTCAGCAATGACATAACCCGAGCCTCGTACAGTCCGTATCAGCGGCAGTAGGCCCGGGGGGTCGATCTTTTTGCGCAGACGTCCGATGTGTACATCGATCAGGTTGGTGCCCGGGTCGAAGTGATAGCCCCAGACTTCTTCGAAAATCATCATCCGCGAGAGAATCTGCCCGGTATTGCGCAACAGAAACTCCAGCACTTTGTATTCGGTGGGCAGCAGGCTCAGCAACTGCCCGGCGCGGCTGGCTTCGCGGCTGATCAGATTGAGCTCGAGGTCGGCCACGCGCAGGGTCGTGGTGTAGTCCTTGACGGTGTTCTGGCGGCGCAGCAGAACTTCGACCCGGGCGGCCATTTCGTCGGTGGCGAAGGGTTTGGTCAAGTAATCGTCGCCGCCGGCACGCAAGCCGCGAACGCGCTCGTCGACGTCGGACAGGGCGCTGATCATCAGAATCGGCGTCGACACACCCATGGTGCGCAAGGTGGTGACAATCGCCAGACCATCGAGTTCCGGCAGCATGCGGTCAAGGGTGATCAGGTCGTAGTCACCGCTGACTGCCCGCGCCAGGCCTTCTCGACCATTGGCGACCCAGTCCACCTGCAATCCATGGCTGTTCAGCTCGGCAACGATCTCCCGTGCGGTGACGGCGTCGTCTTCAATGGTCAGGATTCGGGTCATGGGGCTTGCCTGAGAGTGAGTGAAATACACAGGCGGCAGTGTGCCAAGAAATGCCCGCGAGGGTTCTGAAAAAACTTTCATACAGGGTAGATCCCCCTTCAGGCAGGCGCGGTTTTTTCAGGCGGGTGACCGATGAAAGAGCAGGGCAGTTCACTGGCCTGGGTCAATATTTCGCTTTGGCATATCACGTAACGTTAAAGATTCAGGGGCTTCTGGCACTATCGGCTACATTGCCCCGGCGTACCGATGTGGCGTCGTCGAAATACCGCAGCATGACGCTGATCACCCTCAATAACTTTTCACGGATGAAATATGCAATGCAACGCCTAGACCGTACCTTTGATATTCAGCCGCTCATGCGGGCGGACATGACCATCGAACTCAATGGCCAGCCGGTCAGCGCCGCCATTGGCGAAACCGTGCTGACGGTCATTCAATCCCTCGGCGTGCGCCAGGTCGCACGCAACGATCACGATCAGATCAGCGGGGCCTATTGCGGCATGGGTGTGTGCCAATGCTGTCTGGTGAAAATCAACGGCCGACATAAACGCCGCGCTTGCCAGACCCTGGTTCGACCGGGCATGCAGGTCGAAACCCAGGTCAACCGTATTGCCGAGCAGGAGGCGTTATGAGCGTGAATCCGGTAATCGTCGGGGGAGGCCCGGCGGGCATGGCGGCGGCCATCGAGCTGGCCAAGCACGGCGTGCGCTGCACGCTGCTCGAAGAGGCCTCACGACTCGGTGGTGTGGTCTATCGCGGGCCGTTGCGTGACGGCGTCGAACTCGAATACCTCGGGCCGCGCTATTCGGAGGCGCTGGCCAAATTGCATGGCGAGTTTCAGGACCGTGCGGCGTTGATCAATGTGCGCTTGAACAGTCGCGTCGTCGGCGCAGAAGGCACTCGGGCGCTGTTGCTGCTGGACGCTGACGAACGTTTGCAGGAAATCACCTACCCGCAGTTGTTGCTCGCCGCCGGATGCCATGAGCGCAGCGTACCGTTCCCCGGCTGGACCTTGCCGGGAGTGATATTGCTGGGCGGTTTACAGCTGCAAATCAAAAGTGGCGTGGTCAAACCGCAAAGCCCGGTGGTGATCGCCGGTACCGGTCCGTTGTTGCCGCTGGTTGCCTGTCAATTGCATGCATCCGGGGTGAAGGTTGCCGGTGTGTTCGAGGCCTGCGCGTTCGGCAAGATCGCCAAGGAAAGCCTGGCACTGCTGAACAAACCGCAACTGTTCCTCGACGGGCTGAGCATGCTCGCCTACCTGAAATTGCACCGAATCGCGATGCGTTACGGTTGGGGCGTGGTCGAGGCGCAAGGCGAGGGGGAGTTGCGCAGCGTGACGGTCGCACCGTATTCCAGCCGCTGGCAGCCAGACCTGAGTCGCGCCGAGCAGGTTGCGGCGCAGACTCTGGCGGTGGGCTATGGCTTTATTCCGCGTACTCAGCTCAGTCAGCAAATGGGTCTGGAACATGGCTTCAGCGATGACGGTTATCTGCGCGCCACGGCCAATATCTGGCAGCAAAGCAGCGAACCGCACGTCCACCTGGCCGGCGACATGGGCGGGATTCGTGGTGGTGAGGCGGCGATGCTTGGCGGACGGATCGCGGCACTCTCGATTCTCATGCAGCGCGGTGTGCTGGACGCTGACCGTACGTTGCAATTGCGTGACCGCTATCTGGCGAAGCTCAAGTCCATCGTGCGCTTTCGTGCGGCGGTGGATCGCTACACCGAACGCGGTGCCGGGCAAACGGCGTTGCCGGCTGCCGATACGGTGATTTGCCGCTGCGAAAACGCAACCCGAGCCGACATTGATCTGGCTTTGTCTCAGGGCGTCGAGGACATGGCCAGCCTGAAAATGCGCACGCGGGTGAGCATGGGCGATTGTCAGGGGCGGATGTGCGTCGGCTATTGCAGCGACCGCTTGCGTGAAGCCACCGGGCGCCAGGATGTAGGCTGGTTGCGACCGCGTTTCCCGATTGATCCGATTCCTTTTTCGGCTTTCCAGAACCTCGGCACGGAGGCGTTGAATCATGAGTAAGTTCTACGATGTGGTGATTGCCGGTGGCGGTGTGATCGGGGCTTCTTGCGCCTATCAATTGTCGAAACGCAAAAATCTGAAAATCGCGCTGATCGACGCCAAGCGTCCTGGCAATGCGACCCGTGCATCGGCCGGCGGTCTCTGGGCGATTGGCGAGTCGGTGGGGCTGGGCTGCGGGGTGATCTTTTTTCGCATGATGTCGGCCAACCGCAAGCGCGAAACCCAGGGCACGGCGGTGGCGGTCGACTCCAGCACGCCGCACATCCTGCCGGATTCGTTCTTTGACTTTGCCCTGCAATCGAATGCGATGTATCCAGCCCTGCACCGCGAGTTGCAGGAGAACCACGGTATGGACTTCAAGTTTGAAAAAACCGGGCTGAAGTTCGTGATCTATGACGATGAGGATCGCTTGTACGCCGAGCACATCGTCGCTTGCATCCCACATTTGGCCGATCAGGTGCGCTGGCTGGACCAGGCCGCGCTGCGCGAGGCCGAGCCGAGCGTCAGTCATGAAGCGCGCGGGGCGCTGGAGTTTCTCTGCGACCATCAGGTCAGCCCGTTCCGTCTGGCGGATGCCTACACCGAAGGCGCCCGGCAGAATGGCGTCGACCTGTACTTCAACACCAACGTCACTGACGTGTTGCGCCAGGGTTCGCGGGTGGTCGGGGTGCAGACTGCCGAAGCCGGCGAGTTCCGTTGCGACACCTTGATCAATGCCGCCGGTGCCTGGGCCGCGGAACTCAGTCTGCAAGCCACGGGCATCAGCATTCCGGTGAATCCGGTCAAAGGCCAGATTTTGCTGACCGAGCGTATGCCGAAGATCTTGCGCGGCTGCCTGACCACCAGCGATTGCTATCTGGCGCAAAAGGACAACGGCGAGATCCTGATCGGCAGCACCACCGAAGACAAGGGCTTCGACGTGACCACCACCTACCCGGAAATCAATGGGCTGGTGCAAGGCGCGATCCGCTGCATTCCAGAGCTTGAACACATCAACCTCAAGCGCTGCTGGGCGGGGTTGCGACCGGGCTCACCGGACGAATTACCGATTCTCGGGCCGATGAAGGGGATTCAGGGCTATCTCAATGCCTGCGGGCATTTCCGCACCGGTATCCTGACCTCGGCGATCACCGGGGTGCTGCTGGACAAGTTGGTGAACAACGAAGCGTTGCCGCTGGACATCACACCATTCCTGGCTGATCGGTTTGAAGTGCAGAAAGCGGCCGTGGCCAAACAGGCAGAAATGGCCTGAGGCAAAAGCAGTTGAGCGCAAAACTGTGCTCTGACGCGCGTCTGTGGCGTCTAGCGTCTGTGTCCCCGCAGTGGTACGGGGCGTGAATTCGGAACCCGGCATGCAAGCGTTGTTGAACGAGATCCTTGACACGGTTCGCCCCCTGATCGGACAGGGCAAGGTGGCTGATTACATTCCTGCGCTGGGCAGTGTGCCGGCCGATCAGTTGGGCATTGCGGTGTATGGCAATGACGGCGAGCTGTATTGCGCAGGTGATGCGCACACGCCGTTTTCGGTGCAGAGCATTTCCAAGGTGTTCAGTTTGGTGCAGGCCATCGAGCATTCCGGCGAGGCAATCTGGGAGCGACTCGGTCACGAGCCTTCCGGCCAGCCGTTCAACTCGCTGGTGCAGCTGGAGTTCGAACGCGGTCGACCGCGCAATCCGTTCATCAATGCCGGGGCGCTGGTGATCTGCGACATCAACCAGTCGCGATTTGCCGCGCCGGCGTTGTCGATGCGTGATTTTGTACGGCGTTTGTCCGGCAACCCGCAGGTGATGGTCGACAGCAAAGTCGCCGAGTCGGAGTACCAGCACCGCGCACGCAACGCGGCCATGGCGTACCTGATGCAGTCGTTCGGCAACTTCCATAACGATGTGGAAGCAGTGCTGCGCAGCTATTTCAGCCATTGTGCGCTACGCATGAGTTGTGTCGACCTGGCCCGGGCCTTCTGTTTCCTGGCCAATGACGGGTTCTGCAAGCACAGCGGCGAACAGATTCTCACTGCCCGCCAGACCCAACAGGTCAACTCGATCATGGCCACCAGCGGTCTGTATGACGAAGCCGGCAACTTTGCCTATCGCGTCGGTTTGCCGGGCAAGAGTGGCGTGGGCGGTGGCATCGTGGCCGTCGTGCCGGGGCGCTTTACCGTGTGCGTCTGGTCACCGGAGCTGAACCCGGCGGGTAACTCGCTGGCCGGCATGGCGGCGCTGGAGCTGCTAAGTCAGCGCATTGGCTGGTCGGTGTTCTAAGTCTTGCCGGCGGGTTTGGCCACGCGCCGGGTGGTTGGTGCGGTTTTGCGCTTGGTTGTTTTACGTTTGTTCTTCCAGGGTGTCGCACCCTTGCCGGCCGGGCTTGCCGGGCCGCTGATCGTCAGGCGCAGGCCGGTGCAGCGGCCGACCTGTTTGCTCATCCAGGCGGCTTGTTTGGCGACGAACTCTTCAAGGCTCATTTCGCCGCTTTGCACCATGTCCAGCGCTTGTTCCCAGATGGCTGTGGTGCCGGGGTCGGCGATGGCCCGGGGCACGGCATCGATCAGGCTGAAGGCCGGCGGTGTGGCGGCCAGGGCTTTGCCGTTCTTGACCAGATAACCTCGGTCCAGCAACCCCTGAATGATCCCGGCGCGGGTCGCCTCGGTGCCGATGCCGGTGGTGTCCTTGAGCTTTTGCTTGAGCAGCGGATCTTCCACCAGTTTGGCGACATTCTTCATCGCCTTGATCAGGTCACCTTCGGTAAACGGCTTGGGTGGCTGGGTCCAGAGATCCTTCAGCGTCACGTTGGCGACGGCGTAATCCCATCCTTCAGCGAGTGTCGGAAGCATCTGCGGTGCCGGCGCTTCCCGCCCTTTGGCCGGGGCCAACGCTTCAGGCAGCGCGCGCTTCCAGCCTGGCTCGACGATCAGTTTGCCGACCGCCCGCAGCGCTTGTCCGGCGCAGTCGAAGTCAGCCTGGGTGCGGTCGTATTCGTGATTGGGCAGGAACTGCGCCAGATACCGCGCCCGGATCAAGGTGTAGACCGCACGGTGCTTGCCGGTCAGGCGTTCGAAGTTTTTCGCCGCAGCCGTGGGAATGATCCCGTGGTGGGCGCTGACCTTGGCGTCGTTCCAGGCCCGCGAGCGGCGCTGCGGCTCAAGGTAGTTGAGCAGTTCGCCGAGACCCGGATCGGCACGTCCAAGCGCGGCGAGAATGCCCGGTGCTTCGCTGTGCTGACTCAGCGGCAGGTAGCCGCAATCGCTGCGCGGATAGGTGATGACTTTATGGGTTTCGTAGAGTGCCTGGGCAACGTCCAGGGTTTCCTGGGCGCCGAGGCCGAGTTTTTTCGAGCAGATTTCTTGCAGTGTGCCAAGGTCGAATGGCAACGGAGCGGCTTCGCGGACCCGCTCGGTGCGCAGTTTGACCAGCCGCGCACTGGCGGCGTTGCGCATGGCCGTGGCCGCCTCCTGGGCCAGAGCCTGATTCAGGCAACGGTCATGTTCGTCGCAGACGTCTGACGCCGCACGCCATTGGGCGGTGAATGGGATGTTGTCATGCAGCAGTTGTACGTCGATGGCCCAATATGGCACGGGCACGAAATCGGCAATGCTGCGGTCGCGATCCACCACCAGACGCAAGGTCGGGGTTTGCACGCGGCCCACCGGCAGCACGCCTTGATAGCCGGACTGACGCCCGAGCAGGGTAAACAGCCGGCTCATGTTCATGCCGATCAACCAGTCGGCGCGTGAACGCCCGAGTGCCGAGTGATAGAGGCTGAAGGTCTCGGCACCGGGTTTGAGCGACGCCAGGGCCTTGCGAATCGAGGCGTCGTCCAGCGCCGACAGCCACAGGCGCTGGATCGGCCCGCGATAACGACAATGTTCCACCAGCTCACGGGCAATCATCTCGCCCTCACGGTCGGCGTCGGTGGCGATCACCAGCTCATGAGCCTCGCCGAGCAGCCGTTTGACTGCTTTGAACTGGCTGGCGGTTTTGGGTTTGACCAGCATCTTCCACTTTTCGGGAATGATCGGCAGGTCTTCCAGGACCCAGCGCTTATAGCGTGCATCGTAGGCATCCGGCGGCGCGGTTTCCAGCAGGTGGCCGATGCACCAGGTCACTGTGACGTCCGTTCCCAGCCAACAGCCGTCGCCGCGCCGGCTGGCACCGAGCACCGCCGCAATGTCTTTGGCCTGGGAAGGTTTTTCACAGAGAAACAGCCGCATGACCACCATCAGTTATCAGGGTTTGAGAGGTGCACAGCATGCGCGGTGAAGGCAATCGGATCAACCTTTATCTGTATGGATGTACAGTTATGGCGAACTAGCCCCGTTCGTTCACCGACAGCGTTTGAACGCCGGCAGTTCTGGCTTGCGCAACCAGCTCTTCGGTGTCTTCGCCGCCGGGTAGCGCGATGATGATGTCGGGTCGGCTGTCCTGCAGCATGAAGCTGTTGCGCAGACGTTCCGCCAGCTTGCCGTGCAGTTGCCAGTTGGGTGGGTAGCGCACGATGTTGACGCCCAATTCCCGAGCCCAATCTTCGATTTCGCCCCCCAGGAACTGATTGCCTCCATGAATCAGCACGCGCACTTCGTGCAGACGCTGGAAGGCTTCGAGTACTCGGCGACAGGTGCGGGTATCGGCGTAATGGCGCCCCGCGCAGATCAGGACGCGCATCGCAGTTCATCCTTGTCGTCGCCGGGTTGCGGATGAGCTTCGGTCAGGTAGCCGCTGTCGATCTCCCGCTCGCCGGCACGTTCGAGCGCCGGGTAGGCCAGCGCGGCGATGTGGTGATGCACGCGTCGGTAATCGCGCAGCAGCCGTTGAAAGATGTCACCGGATTCGGCCCAGGCGTTTTTGTCCTCGCGCAACGTGCGAAAGTGCTCCCGGCTGGCCGCCGCTTCCAGTCTTCTTACGGTCTCCTTGCGGTTGATCAATTGGTGGGCGGTGGGCAGGTCTTCGCGCAGAAACACGGTGATCGCCAGGCTCAGGCTTTCCAGTAGCGCGTTGTGCAGCGGATAGAGCATGCCCAGTTCGAAGGCCGAAAAGCTCTCGCCACGGCGCAACCGCCGCGCGGCCAACTGCGCGAGGCTGGTGGACAGGATGTCGGCGGCGTGCTCCAGGTTGATCACGAACATCAGGATTTCCTGCGAGCGATCGGCGTCGCTGTCACTGATGCCTTCCTGGCCGATGTCCGCCAGATAAGCACGGATCGCCGCGCTCAGCAGGTCCAGGGATTGATCGATCTGCCGCACCTCATCGGCGTTGGTCTGGTCCGAGGTCTGGAACAGTTGCAGCACGCGGCTGAGCATGACCGAGAGCATGTCGGCCAGCCGCAGGGCTTCGCGTGCCGCGTTGGACAGTCCGATGTTGGCCACTTCAAGGCCGACCTCGTCCAGATACTGCGGCATGCCAGGGTCGACGTCCTGCACCGGTTGCGGCAGCAGACGGGTCAGCAGATTGGCCAGCGGCTCGGTCAGACCGATGAACACCAGCGCCAGCACCAGATTGAACAGGCTGTGCAGGTAAACCACCAGCAGCGCCGGTGCCAGGTCGGTGATCTGGCGGGTCTCGCCGAGCATCGGCACGAAAGGCAACAGCACCAGCGAGCCGGCCACGCGCACCAGCAGATTGCCGACTGGCAAGCGCCGGGCCACGCTGGAATTGGCGTTGAGCACCGAGGGCAGGGCGCCACCGATGTTCACCCCGAGCACCAGCGCCATGCTGGTCACCGGCGAGAGCAGGCCGGTGCCGGCCAGCGAGGCAATCAACAGCACCACGGCGACGCTGGAATGGCAGATCCAGGTCAGCAGCATCGCCACCAGCAAGGCAATGACCCTATCACCGTCGAGGCTTTGCATGATGGCGTGGAAAATCTCTGTGCCTTCCACGGCTCCCAGCGTTGCGCCGAGCATGCGCAGCGCCAGCAGCATCAAACCGAGGCCAATCAGCGCGCAACCGACGCTTTCGTAGCGTGAGTCATCGCGCAGTCGGAAGACGATGAACCCCGCCAGCAGGACGATGGGCGTGACGATCGAAATGTCGACACTGAGCAGCTGCACCACCAGCGTCGAGCCGATATTGGCCCCGAGCATGACCGCCAGTGCAGGCGCAAGGCCCAGGGTGCCAGCGGCGGTGAAGGAGGTCGCCATCAGGCTGACGGCGGTGCTGCTTTGCAAAATACCGGTGATACCGACGCCCGACAGCAAGGCCATCCAGCGGTTGTTCAGGTTTTTTCCCAGCCAGTGACGCAGTGGCGTGCCGAATCCGCGCAACAGCGCCGAAGAAATCATATGGGTGCCCCAGAGCAGTAGCGCGATGGAGCCGGCGAGGTTGATCAATAGAGTAGTTCCCGACATGAGGACTCTCCCTTATTTCGTGTTGCATTTATTTACGGCCCGAGAGCCAGATTGCGCTTTCTTGAATACACCTGAGCTTGTAGGAGCTGCCGAAGGCTGCGATCTTTTGATCTTGATGTTTGGCGGAGCTGAAATCGCCAAAGATCAAAAGATCGCAGCCTTCGGCAGCTCCTACAGGGGCAGGGTTGGCAAGCCCGCCCCTGGAGGGATTGCGGTTCAGTGCATCAGAACCATTGCTTGAAGCGGCGGATGTAGAAGGTTTTCATCAGCTGAGCGAATACGCAGTAGCTGAGCAGAGTACCCACCAGCCATGGGAAGTACTGCCATGGCAGCGGTTGCAGGCCGACCAACGTGCCGAGTGGCGAGAACGGGATGTAGATGCCCAGCGCCATCACCAGCCCAGTCATCAGGATCACCGGCAATGCCGCGGTGCTCTGGAAGAACGGGATCTTCTGGGTCCGCAGCATGTGCACCACCAGCGTTTGCGACAGCAAGCCTTCGATGAACCAGCCGGACTGGAACAGGGTCTGCATTTCCACGCTATTGGCCGAGAACACGTACCACATTAGGGCAAAGGTGGTGATGTCGAAGATCGACGAGGTCGGTCCGATCCACAGCATGAAGCGCCCGATGTTCTTGGCGTCCCACTTGCGCGGTTTGCGCAGGTATTCCTTGTCCATCTTGTCCCACGGCAGCGCCAGCTGAGAGATGTCGTACATCAGGTTTTGCAGCAGCAGGTGAATCGACAGCATCGGCAGGAACGGGATGAAGGCACTGGCCACCAATACCGAAAAGACGTTGCCGAAGTTCGAACTGGCGGTCATGTTCAGGTACTTCATGATGTTGCCGAAGGTCTCGCGCCCCTTGAGCACGCCTTCTTCGAGCACCATCAGGCTCTTTTCCAGCAGGATGATATCGGCCGATTCCTTGGCGATGTCGGTGCCGCTGTCGACCGAAATACCGACGTCGGCGTCACGCAGGGCAGGGGCGTCGTTGATGCCGTCGCCGAGGAAGCCCACGGTGTGACCGTTCGACTGCAAGGCCCTGAGCACCCGGGATTTCTGTAGCGGCGTGAGCTTGGCAAACACCGTGCGTTCTTCGACCCGCAGCCTGAGGGTCGACTCGTCCATTCTCTCGATGTCTTGCCCGAGCAGCGGCGTGCCTGGCTCCAGCCCGACTTCGCGGCAGATCTTGCAGGTCACCACGGCGTTGTCGCCGGTCAGCACCTTGACGGCCACGCCCATATCACGCAACGCGGCAATCGCCGGGCCAGCGGTCTCCTTCGGCGGATCGAGGAAGGTCAGGAAACCGCGAATCACCAGCTCTCGTTCATCATTGGTTTTGTACTGATTTTTGCTTTGGGCTTTCGGGATCTCGCGAGTGGCGACGACCAGCACCCGGAAGCCGTCTTCGTTGTACTCGTTCGCCATCGCCAGCAGCTCTTTGCGACGCGGTTCATCCAGAGCAACGATCACACCGTTCTCGTGGATGTGGCTGGAAATGCTCAGCATCTCCTCGACCGCGCCCTTGCAGACCAGTAGATGATCGTCGCGGCTGTCCTTGACGATGATCGACAGGCGCCGACGGATGAAGTCGAACGGCAGCTCATCGATCTTGCTGTAGGCGAACGGAATCTTGAATGTCGGGTTGCGCTCGGCGAACTGCACCACCGCCTGGTCCATCAGGTTTCGCAGACCGCTCTGGTGATGGCTGTTGAGCCAGGCCAGTTCAAGGATCGAATCGTCGCGCCGGCCACTGATGTCGACGTGGTGTTCGAGGATGATTTTGTCCTGGGTCAGGGTGCCGGTCTTGTCGGTGCACAGCACGTCCATCGAGCCGAAGTTCTGAATCGCGTTGAGACGCTTGACCACGACTTTGCGTTTTGCCATCGCCATCGCGCCCTTGGCGAGGTTGGCGCTGACGATCATCGGCAGCATTTCCGGGGTGAGGCCAACCGCCACCGCGAGGGCGAACATGAATGCGTCGGTCCAGTCGCCTTTGGAGAAACCGTTGAGCAGGAAGACGATCGGCACCATGACCAGCATGAAACGGATCAACAGCCAACTGACGCTGTTCACCCCGCGGTCGAAGGCAGTTTGCACGCGGGAGCCGACGATGGCTTTGGCGAGCGAGCCGAAGTACGTGCGTGAACCGGTCGCGACCACCACCGCTTTGGCGGTGCCGCTGACCACGTTGGTGCCCATGAAGCAGATGTTTGGCAGATCCAGCAGGTTGGACTGATCAGTCGGGGTCGCCGAAGCGGACTTCTGTGCGACGTTGCCCAAGGTGTCGTATTTCTCGACCGGCAAGGCTTCCCCGGTCAGCACGGCCTGACTGATGAACAAGTCTCGGGATTCGATCAGGCGAATATCCGCAGGGATCATATCGCCAGCGGACAGCTGAACGATGTCGCCTGCCACCAGTTCACGCATCGGCACTTCCCGCAGTTTGGGCTTCATGCCCATCTGCTCGCGCCGTAGCACGGTGGCGGTGGTGCGGACCATGGCCTTGAGGGATTCAGCAGACCTGGCTGAACGGTGCTCTTGCCAGAAGCGCATCAGGCCGCTCGCCAGCACCATCACCAGTACGATGATCACGCCAGTGAGATCGGTTTCTTCGCCGTCTTGAAGGGGTAGCCAGAAGTCGGTGACGAAGCTGATGGCGGTCAGTGTCATCAGGACGTAGATGAAGGGGTTGTTGAAGGCCAGCAGCAACTGCACCAGCGCATGAGGCGGCTTGTCGTGCGCCACTTCGTTGAAGCCTTCGCGGTGCAGACGGCCTTCGGCGTCGAGTTCGGTCAGGCCATCCGTGGAGGTTTTCACGTTGGCGAGGGTGACCGCCAGGCCATTCTGCGCCTCACGGGCAGCGCGCATCGACAGCTTGGTGTCGTCGCTGGTGGCGCCCTGGGTGTGTTTTTTCGGGGTTTTTACAGTGGTCATTGCGTGTGCTCCTGCCGCAGGCTTGCGGCACGACACACCGACAACTCAGCTAATTAAAGGCGAGCGAAAGTAGGTCGAGCCGCAAGTAAGCGATCGATTCCGGAAGTGTTGTTTCTTATGCTTTAACGTTCGCTGCATAACCAATAACAACCGGTATGCAGCGAACCTACTACTGGCTTCGTCCATGACAGACTCCAATAAGTTTGTGTGTTAAGCAGGCAATAGGAAGTTGCCGAATTCCTTATAAGAGGAAAATGCTGGTTAGTTGCTTTCAGGTACTTTCAGATTAACTGAAAGTGCGTGCCCCGAGGGACAGGCCCAGCATCAGGCTGGCCTGTTGCAAGAGGTGCGCGAAGCATCGACTCGGTGGTTCCTGGCTTTCGTCGAAGCTCCAACGTTGCTGGAGTTGGCCGGTGGCCGGGCAGACGCGCCAGTTGGCACGCAGGTGAGCCTGAGTGCGCGAAGAAGGGGAGGAAAATGGAGAGCGAACCGCTACAACGCGCTCGCGGCACAGCTTTACGCGCATCGTCGAGGCGAAGGCGCGTACACCTGGCATTACCGTAGATTTGAAGTTCATAACATGCCTCGCAACCGGACTGACGCCGGAGAGGCAAGTTACGTTGGAGCATCAAGCCCTAGCGCAGCTTACCCGACCGAGGAGTCGAGTCCCGTCATTTTCTGGGTTAAATGCCCAGCTCTGCGAATTCGCATCAGCCAGACAGCGTCTAGATACTGTGTCCATTGGATTCTTTAGTGAGTTGAAAAAAAGGCCTGAATTACTGGCCCGCGCAATGTACTCAGGCAGGCCACTGAAGTCAACCTTAAAAGCACTTTGTTTAGGTATTAGACAGGTAGGAAGTGTGGCCAATGGAGGCGGGAGGATACAGCAGAGTCTTTATATTCGATTGTTATCAATGTGGCGGCGGGAAGTGCTCATGACATTACGATTGAATATCATGAGCACCAGGGTTTGCGCGTAATGCTTAATGACTCATGTGCCGGGATATATCCCGGTAAGTATCGCTGTCAGTTGCCGCCAACAGCTTGCTGCCATCCTTGAAGGTGGCGATGAACGTGATCTCGGTATCCTTGCCAGCCATCAGGTAGCCGGCGATCGCCCCGACGGGGCCGAGCAGCATGGCGCCGGCGATGCCGTAGCCAATGGCATCCTTCTTGTTGGTAACGCTCTCCTGGGATGCAACCTCCAGGGTTTTGAATGCCGAGGCTTGCACTTTGACCCCTGGCGCTGGATTGAAGGGTGTTTTCAGCCGGAACGCGCCTTCACGGTACTCACTATCGCCTTGTAGAAAATTGCCTGCCAAAACGTTGATTTTTGCCATGTTGAACCATCCTTGCCCGAACACTACCGGACTCATCATGTCGCGCTTGCAGGGTCAGGACGTCAATAAGCTGGCGATGAAGGGGCGTACCGTCAGTCAGGCAGCAACCACGGGTAATCTGACCTAAACTCTGCTGACAAGAACCGCAGACGCAGTTCTGTGAAGTGAAAGTCCGCCCAGGGCCAACATGGGCGGACTTTTTTATGCTTGTAGGAGCTGCCGAAGGCTGCGATCTGTTGATCTTATTGTTGATCTTTCTGTTGTCTTGAAGCGGTGCTGATTGTGGAAAAGATCGCAGCCTTCGGCAGCTCCTACTGGATCCGTCAGTTTTTGTCCAGGTCCACGTTTTTCGTCTCACGCAGGCAAATCATGCCCACCACCAGGCTCACTCCGGTGATCAGCACCGGGTACCACAGGCCGTAGAAAATATCCCCGGTATACACCACCAGCGCGAACGACACGGTCGGCAGGAAACCACCAAACCAACCGTTGCCGATGTGATACGGCAGCGACATCGAGGTGTAGCGGATGCGCGTCGGGAACAGTTCGACCATCAGTGCCGCCAACGGGCCGTAGCACATCGCGGAAATGATGATCAGCGCCACGATCAGCACAACGATCATCGGTTTGTTGATCAGTTGGGTGTCTGCCTGTTGCGGATAGCCGGCCAGGGTCACGGCACCGCGCAGGGCCGCCTCGTCGAAACCATCGATTTTTACATCGCCAACGCTGACCTGCACCGCGCTGCCAGCGGGGGCGGCTTCGCTGCTGTAAGGCAGGCCTTGTTTGACCAGGAAGGTTTTGACCTTGTCGCAAGGGCTGTCAAAACGCGCCTTGCCCACCGGGTCGAACTGGAAGGTGCAGGTGGCCGGATCGGCCAGCACAGTGATTGGCGCCTGCTGACTGGCCCGGTCGATGGCCGGGTTGGCGTAATGGGCCAGGGTTTTGAAGATCGGAAAGTACAGCGCGGTGGCCAGCAGCAGGCCAAGCATCAGGATCGGTTTGCGCCCGACCCGGTCCGACAACCAGCCAAAGAAGATGAAGAACGGCGCGCCGATCACCACGCTGACGATCAGCAAGGTGTTGGCCAGGGCCGGGTCCATCTTCAGGAATTGGGTGAGGAAGAACAGTACGTAGAACTGCGCCGCGTAGAAGGTCACGGCTTGCCCTGCGTTGATGCTGAACAACGCGATCAGGACGACTTTGAGGTTCTCCCATTGGCCGAAGGATTCACGGATCGGCGCTTTACAGGACTTGCCTTCTTCTTTCATTTTCAAGAAGGCCGGCGACTCGTGCAGGCTCAGGCGAATCCAGGTCGAAATGCCCAGCAGCACAATCGACAGCAGGAACGGAATGCGCCAGCCCCAGACTTCGAACTGATCCCCCGTGAAGTAGCGGCTGCCGAGCACCACCAGCAGCGACAGCAGCAAGCCGAGGGTCGCGGTGGACTGAATCCAGCTGGTGTGGAAGCCGCGCTTGCCGAGCGGTGCGTGTTCTGCGACATAGGTCGCGGCACCGCCGTACTCGCCGCCCAGTGCCAGGCCCTGGAGCATGCGCAGCAGCACCAGAATGATCGGCGCGGCAATGCCGATGCTGGCGTAGGTTGGCAGCAGGCCGACGCAGAAGGTCGCCAGGCCCATCAGGATGATGGTCGCGAGGAACGTATATTTGCGCCCGATCATGTCCCCGAGGCGGCCAAATACCAAGGCGCCGAACGGCCGGACGATGAAGCCGGCGGCGAAGGCCATCAGCGCAAAAATGAACGCGGTGGTGTCGTTGACTCCGGCGAAGAACTGTTTGCTGATCACCGCCGCGAGGGCGCCGTAGAGAAAGAAGTCATACCACTCGAACACCGTCCCGAGGGACGAGGCGAAAATGACTTTCTGGGTTTCCTTGCTGGTGCCGTCGCTGAGCGTCGCGGCGATTGCTTGAGCCTGTTCTGACATGTCGGTATCCCTCACAGTGTTTATTTATTGTTGTTCCACTGTCAGCGCCGGCCTTGTGGGCTGGCGCCGCTCCTGTCGATTCGATGTCCTCTGTTGTTGCATGGTCGACGCCGGATTGCACCCTCTGTAGGAGCTGCCGCAGGCTGCGATCTTTTCCAACGATCACAGGGAGCCTGATCTGACGTCAGATCAGAAGATCGCAGCCTGCGGCAGCTCCTACGCGTGTAGTTCGGTGACTTGGGTATTAAAGCTCCTTGTAGTGGAGGCGAAAATCAGCTGCGCTGCTTTCTCGGCGATCATCAGTGTAGGTGAGCAGGTATTGCCCGAGGTGATGTGCGGCATGATCGACGCGTCGGCAATGCGCAGGCCGGGAATGCCGTGGACCCGCAACTGAGCGTCGACCACCGCGTTTGCGTCGTTGCCCATGCGGCAAGTGCCGACCGGATGGAAAATCGTCGTGCCGATGCGCGCAGCGGCTTCGTGCAGTTGTTCTTCGCTTTGCGAGGCCGCGCCCGGCAGGTATTCGACCGGTTTGAACGGTTGCAAGGCCGGCGCGGCAACGATGCGTCGGGTCAGGCGAATGGCCTCGGCGGCCACGCGCAGGTCTTCGGGATGGCTCAGGTAATTGGGCTGAATCAGTGGCGCCTGCTGCGGGTCGGCCGAACGAATCTCTACTCGGCCACGGCTTTGCGGGCGCAGGTCGCACACCGAGGCAGTAAACGCCGGGAACGCGTGCAAGGGTTCGCCGAAGCGTTCGAGCGAGAGCGGTTGGACGTGGTATTCGAGGTTCGCTGAGGCTTGTTCCGGCCCGGAGCGGGCGAAGGCGCCGAGCTGACTGGGGGCCATCGACAGCGGGCCACTGCGGTCGTACAGATAACGCAGGCCCATACCGATTTTGCCCCACAGGCTGCCGGCGATCTGGTTCAGGGTCCGGGCGTTTTCCAGCTTATAGATCAGCCGCAGCTGCAAGTGATCCTGCAGGTTGCCACCGACCCCATTGAGTTCGTGGGCGACGCCGATTCCGAGGCGTTTGAGCAGATCGCTCGGGCCAATGCCGGAACGTTGCAGAATGCTCGGCGAGCCGACTGAGCCCGCGCTGAGAATGATCTCCTGGCGGGCGGCGAAGGTTTTTTCCTGGCCTTGCCAGCGGGCGCTGACCTTTGATGCACGGCCGTTTTCCAGCAGCACGCGGTCGACGTCGACGTTGGTCAAGACGGTGAGGTTAGGCCGATGGCGAATCGGTTTGAGAAAGGCCTTGGCGGCATTCCAGCGCACCCCGGCTTTCTGATTCACCTGGAAGTAACCGCAACCTTCGTTGTCGCCCTGATTGAAATCATCGATGCTGGCAATGCCGCTTTGCTCGGCGGCGCTGCGGAAGGCGTCGAGAATCGGCCACGACAGCCGCTGGCGCTCGACGCGCCATTCTCCGGCGGCGCCGTGAAACGCCGAGTCGCCGGCAAAATGGTTTTCGCTTTGCTTGAACAGCGGCAACACGTCGTTCCAGCTCCAGCCGGGGTTGCCCTCGGCGGCCCAGCGGTCGTAATCACCCGCCTGGCCGCGCATGTAGATCATGCCGTTGATCGACGAACTGCCGCCCAGCACCTTGCCGCGCGGGTAGCTCAGGCTGCGGCCTTGCAGGCCGGTTTGGGCTTCGGTCTTGAAACACCAGTCGGTGCGCGGGTTGCCGATGCAGAACAGGTAACCGACCGGTATGTGAATCCACGGATAGTTGTCGCGCCCGCCGGCTTCAAGCAGCAGCACCCGGTGTTGCGGGTTGGCGGAGAGTCGATTGGCCAACAGACAACCGGCCGGCCCGGCGCCGACCACGATGTAATCGTATGCATCAACGGCAGGTTGCATCCATGACCTCGCAGCGTGTTGTTCTTATTGGGATCCATCCTAGTTGTTAGTTTTCGGCAAAAGAATGTTAGTTTTTACTCAGCTACTGTGCGTTTTTAAACAGAGATCGACTCCCACGCATGCAAGGAAGGCTGATGTTCGACTGGAATGACTTGCGGTTTTTTCTCGAATTGCAACGCAGCGGCCGCTTGCTGACCGCCGCCCGGCGCTTGAAAACCACTCACGCCACTGTGGCGCGGCACATCGAGGCGATCGAAACCAGCCTCGGCACCGCGCTGTTCGTCCAGCAAGCCCAGGGTTACCAATTGACCCCGGCCGGTGAAGCACTGCTCAAACACGCTGAAGCCATGGAAAACGTCGCCTTGCTGGCGCAGGAGGAAATCACTCAGTCCAGCGCGCCGCTGGGCAAGATCCGCGTCGGGGTGACCGAAGGCCTGGGGATCATGTTCCTCGCCAGTCGCATGCAGGGCTTGTTTGATCGCTATCCGGGGCTGGAAGTGGAGCTGGTGGCGGTGCCGCGTTTCGTCAGCATCCTCAACCGTGAAGCCGAGATCAGCATTCATCTGGAACGCCCGACCGCCGACATGCTGGTCACTCGCAAACTCACCGATTATCGTTTGGCGCTCTATGCCAGCCAGGCCTACCTCGACCGCTCGCCGCCGTTGCGCAGCCGCGAGGACCTGGCGCGACAGGCGTGGATCGGTTACGTCGATGATCTGTTGTTCAGTCAGGAATTGATGTTCCTCAACAGTTTTTGCCGCAGCCCTCAGGTGGTGTTTCACAGCACCAGCGTGATTGCCCAGCAGCAGGCGGCGCGCTCGGGGTTGGGGATCGCCGTGCTGCCGTGCTATATGGCTAGTAGCGACCCGGGATTGGTGCCGCTGCTGCCGGCTGAAAGTATTCAGCGCAGTTACTGGATCAGCACTCGCCGTGAATTGCATAAGTCGGTGCGGTTGCGGGTGTTGTGGGATTACGTGGTGGGGTTGTGTGATAGCGAGCAGGGGGTGTTGCTCGGCCAGCCCCCAAACGCGTAGGAGCTGCCGAAGGCTGCGATCTTTTGACCTTGGCGGCCTGATAGCCGACCAATCTCTTGCGGATGTACACAGTTCAACTGTGGGAGCGAGCCTGCTCGCGATGGCGGCCTGACAGCCGACCCATCTCTTGCAGGTGTACATATCCATTCCTGCGGTAACGGCCGCTTAGGGTTTCGCCCTGACGGCGACTCACTTTTTTTACAAGCGCCTAAAAAAAGTAAGCAAAAAAACGCTCGCCCCAAGCGTCCGGCCCCTCGCTTAGGCTCGGCGTTCCTTCGCTCCGGCATTCACCAGGGGGCATCGCCTCCGGTCTGCTGCGCGACGACCTCCTCTCGATGTGTCCGGCTTCGCCGTACGGCGCTGCGCGCCAACCCCCTGATGAACGCCTGCACTCAGCCTCCCGAAGGGGCGGGTAGATCAAAGTCAAAAGCTGCAGGCGAGCTAACGCTCGGCCTGTTGAGTGGTGGGGGCGGTGTGTGTCGCTTTGTCTTGTTGCCTTTTTTTGTAGGAGCTTAGCTTGCTCGCGATGACGGCCTGACAGTCGACCACTCACTTACAGATGTACGTCAATCAAAACTGCGGGAGCATGGCTTGCCGGCGACGCCATCGCGGGCAAGCCTTGTCCCTATGGGATTACGGGGTGATTTCGAACGCGGTGCTTCCCAGTCGCTCGCCATTGACCATGATGTGTATCGCATGCGTGCCCGCGTAATGCCTGCGGGTGGTCAGCTCGCGGATCTGCTGGGCGCGGCTGAGGGTTTGGCGGGCGTGGGCGGGCAGGGTGAGGCCCTTGAGTTTGAAGATTTTCGCCGAGGTTGCGCCTGAGGCTTTGACGTAGTCGATGGCGTAATCGACCACCAGTCGCTGGTTGCCGCTGGCGGTTGAATGCAGGTCGAACGAGAGCGTGATGGTCTCGCCGAGACTGATCACCGCCGGTTCAACCTTGAGGTTATCGATCTGGACCTCGGGTTTACCGCCAGCGCCGATGATTGCCAGTGCCCGTTGGTTGCCCTGTTTGATCAGGCTGCGCAGGGCATGTTTGGCGATCCACGCGGTGCGCGGGTTTTCCATTGACCAGCCTTCAATCAGGCTCAGCACCCACTCGGGGTGGTCCTTGGTGATGTCGTTGAGGTGATTGGCTACCGACTTGCGCACGTAAAGGCTGCTGTCGGCCTTGAGGTTGTCGAGGATTGCTGCGGCCAGCGTCGGGTCGGCTTGTACCTGTTCGAGGCGAAACGACCACGGCAGGCGCGGGCGGCTGCCTTCGCTGGCCAGGCGACGGACGTGTTCGTTGCCGTCCAGCGACCATTCGCGCATCAGCGCCAGCGATCGCTCCAAGTCGCTGCGCAGGAAATGCCGGATCGCGAACTCCGAGGATCCGAACGCGGTGAAGTACTTGAGCGCATCCATCGACAACTCGAACGCGTGAACACCATAAGTGGCGACATAGTGGGGCAGGAACATGCTGACGAAGCTGCTGTTCAGGCGCGGTGCAAGCGGGCGCAGGATCTCCAGCGTCTGCTCATAGCTCAGCGGCAACACCGCGTGCAGGCATTCACCGACCCGTGCCATGCGCTGCATCACCGACAACTCGCCCAGGCCGTCATTGGCCCGTTTCAGGAACGCCTTGGCGTTGAACGCCGGGTACACCGCGCGCATTTCGGTGGCGATGTGTTGCAAGCGCTCGGCGTTGAAAATTTCCTTCAGGGCCGGGGAGGATTGGTCGGCGCTACTCATCATGGATTCCTTTCAGCATTTCAGATCAAAAGATCGCAGCCTGCGGCAGCTCCTACGGGGAGCGCGATCTTTTCGGGGTTCAAGGTTTGCCCGTCTCTTCCTCAAGCTGATCCGCCTCGAACAGCCGCGCCAGTTCAGCCCGGGCTTCCTGGGCGGTCTGCATGACTTTCGCGGCATCATCGTAGATCGCGTGCTGGGCCTCGAGCACTTGTTCGTCGTGATGCTTGAACGTTTCGATGCGGGCATCGGCCTGGGTCTTGCTCAGGCCCAGACCGAGCAAGGTTCGGCGACTCATTTCCAGGCTTGAATAATAGGTTTCCCGGATCGCCTCGGCACCGAGGTCGACCAAGCGGTGCACATGCTGACGGTTACGCGCGCGGGCGATGATTTTCATGTGCGGGTAGAGCTTGTGCACCAACTCGGCGGTCTTGATGTTGGTGTCCGGGTCATCGGTGGCAATCACAAAGAATTCCGCCTGCCCGACCTTGGCCGCGCTGAGAATCTCCGGGCGCATCGGGTCACCGTAGAACACTGGCACGCCGCCAAAACTGCGGGACAGTTCGATGGTTTCAACCGAGGTGTCGAGGGCGACGAATTTGATTTTCTGTGCCCGCAGAATCCGCGCGACGATCTGCCCCATACGGCCCATTCCGGCGATTACCACGCGGGGAGCGTCGGTGTCGATTTCGCGCAAATGTGGCGGAACGGCGACGGGCTGGATTTTCGATTTCACCAGTCGGCCGCACATCAGCAGCAACAGCGGTGTCACGGCCATGGACAGGGTGATGGTCAGCACCTGCAGGTCGTACATCCGTGGGTCGAACAAGCCCTGATCGCGGCCGATCTTGAACACCACGAACGCAAACTCACCACCCGCCGCCAGCACGATGCCCAGGCGCAGCGCGCTCAGCCGACTCAGGCCACCGGCCAGCCGACCGACGACAAACAGTAGCGGCAGTTTGAGCATGATCAGCAGCAGGGTCAGGCCCAGCACCGTCGCCGGGGCGCTGAACAACAGGCTGATATTGGCGCCCATGCCGACACTGATGAAAAACAGCCCCAGCAGCAGGCCCTTGAACGGTTCGATCTGCGCTTCCAGTTCATGGCGGTACTCCGAGTCCGCCAGCAGCAAGCCGGCGAGGAATGCACCAAGCGCCATCGACACGCCGACCAGGTCCATCAGCCACGCAGTGCCGATCACCACCAGCAGCGCAGTGGCGGTCGAGACTTCCGGCAGACCGGTTTTGGCGACAACACGAAACACCGGCCGCAACAGGTAACGACCACCGATCACCACCACGGCGATGCTGCCCAGCACCCGCAGGACATGGTTCAAGTTCTCGGCCGCCGTGGAGGTGTGATCACCGCCGGCGAGCAGCGGCACCATGGCGATCAGCGGGATCGCCGCGATGTCCTGAAACAGCAGAATGGCAAACGCCAGCCGCCCGTGAGGGCTGGTCAGTTCCTTGCGTTCGGCGAGGCTTTGCAGGCCGAACGCGGTGGACGACAACGCCAGCCCCAGACCGAGCACGATCGCACTGTTGAGCGCCTGGCCAAACACGTAGAACGCCAGCACGCCGATCACCGAACCGGTCAACAGCACCTGCGCCAGACCGACGCCGAACACGGCTTTGCGCATCACCCACAGCCGTCGCGGCGACAGCTCAAGGCCAATGATGAACAGCAGCAAGACCACGCCGAGCTCGGAAATATGGCTGACGCGTTGCGGGTTGCCGATCAATCCCAGCACCGAGGGCCCGATGATGACCCCGGCCAGCAGATAACCCAACACCGCACCTAATTGCAGGCGTTTGGCCAAAGGCACGGTGAGCACCGCCGCGAACAGAAAGACGACAGCGGCTTGCAACAGGTTGCCTTCATGGGGCATGGCTTACTCCTGGGAATACGTAGAACGACACACATTGCGGACAATCATGGGTCACAAGGGCGGACAGGATAAAGGCTGGGTCGGCATCAGTCAGTCATGAGTGCCGGCTATCGCGGATTGCTGCGTTACATTTTGCATCAATTTGTTGCATTCATAGGATAAGCTGATCAATTCGTTTGCCGGTGAGTGGGCATCATGGCCATCAATTTCGACCTGAATGACTTGCAGGCTTTTCGCGCGGTGGTCGAGCAGGGCAGCTTTCGCAAGGCCGCCGACACGGTGCGCATCTCCCAGCCGGCGTTGAGTCGACGGATTGAAAAGCTCGAAGACGCGCTGGGCGTCAAACTGTTTGAGCGCACCACTCGCCGGGTCAGCCTGACGCAAGCGGGGCGCGCGTTTGCCCCCAGTGTCGAGCGGTTGCTGGATGATCTGGATGTGGCGTTACTGGGGATCAGCGATGTGGCGTCGACGCGTTTGGGCTACGTCACTGTGGCCTGCGTGCCGTCGGCCGCCTACTACTTCATGCCGCGGGTGGTCGCCCAATACCATCAGCGATTTCCACGAATCAAGGTCAAGGTGCTCGACTCCAGCGCCCATGACGTACTAAGTGCGGTGGTCAATGGCGAAGCGGATTTCGGCTTGAGTTTCATGGGCACGCTGGAGGCCGAGGTCGAGTTCGAACCGCTGGTGCAGGAACGTTATGTGGTCGCTTGCCGACGTGATCACGCGTTGGCCAACCGCGCAAGCGTGAGCTGGAGCGAGCTGTACAAGCAGGATTACATCTCCCTCGACAAGACTTCGGGCAACCGTTTTCTGCTGGATCAGGCGCTGAGCGGGATCGTGCCGGCGCGTCAGAGCATCTGCGAAACTCGACATGTCACCACGATGATCGGCCTGGTCGAAGCCGGGCTGGGTATTGCTGCGGTGCCGTTGATGGCGATGCCCGGCAATGACCACCCGATTCTGACCCATGTGCCACTGACCGACCCGCAAGTGATGCGCAGCGTCGGCCTGCTCAAACGCCGGGGGAGGACGTTGACGCCTGCGGCGTTGGAGCTGGAGCGCTTGATCGTCGAAATGAAGGTCAACCAACCGCCAGAAACGGCCTCAGCGCAGATCGTCTGAGGCCGGTGTCGGGCTTAGCGGCTGACCGAATCCAGTCCGGTTGCCGTGACCTCTGGCTGGGCGGCCGGGGAGGCGAGGTAGTCGAGCAATACCTTGGCTTGCGCCGGGTGTTGCGCACCGACCGGAATGCCAGCGGCGAAGCGTGTGACTGATTGCACGGATTCCGGAATCTTGCCGACGAATGTCACACCGGGCACCGGGAGCAATTCACTGACCTGTTGGAAACCCAGTTGGTAGTCGCCCGTGGCAACCACAGAAGCCACCGGGATTTTCGGCACCATGGTCGATTTGGCTTTGAGCTGCGGCTCGATACCCAGGCGCTTGAACAGCTGATCCTGTATGTACACACCGCTGGCGCTGTCGGAATAGGCCACGGATTTGGCATTGAGCAATGTCGCCTTCAGCGCCTCGACCGAGCCGATGTCCGGCTTCGCCGCACCCGCGCGCACCACCAGGCCAATCCTCGAATCGGCCAGTTCAACCCGCGACCCGGGCAAGACCTTGCCTTGCTTGATCAGCTCATCGAGGGCGTAGCCGACCATGATCACCACATCGGCGTGCTCGCCACGGGCCAACCGGTTGGGGATCGCTTCAGGCGCCTTGCCCATCGACGGGCCGAGCGCCGTATCGAGCGTGTTGCCGGTGGTGGCGGCGAACTTCGGACCGAGCACTTTGTAGGCGGCCGTGAAGCCACCGGAGGTCATCACGCGCAGTTCTTCAGCCTGGGCAACGCTGCTCAGACCCATGGCGCCGATCAGGGTCAGCGCCGCGAGGTTCAGTAATGTTTTCATCGACACCTCTCTGTCAGGGGTTGGCTTATTGCACGGCGGCTTGCAAACGACCGGTCGAGCGCCGGTATAGGTAAAGCGTTGCGCACAACGCACACAGCGCGGCGAAACTCATCCAGTAACCGGGGGCGGCCTTGTCGCCTGAGTATTGAATCAAGAAGGTCGAAATCGCCGGGGTGAAGCCGCCGAATACCGCTGTCGCCAGGCTGTAGGCCAGAGAGAAACCGGCCACGCGAACTTCCACCGGCATGATTTCGGTCAGCGCTGCAACCATTGCACCGTTGTACAAACCGTAGATAAACGACAACCACAGCAGTACCAGCAGCATGTTGATGAAGCTCGGAGCCTGGACCAGGTACGACAACGCCGGATAGGCCGTGGCCAAGGTCAGCAACGTCATGGCCAGCAACACCGGGCGCCGGCCGATGCGGTCCGACAGTGCGCCGCCCAGTGGCAGCCAGCAAAAGTTCGACACGCCGACCAGCAAGGTCACCAGCAACGCATCGGCAGTGCTCAGGTGCAGCACGGTTTTGCCGAAGGTCGGCGCATAAACGGTGATCAGGTAAAACGCGGTGGTGGTCAACGCCACCATCAGCATCCCGGCGATAACGATCTGCCAGTTCTGCAGCAGCGTGCCGAACACCTGACGCATGCTTGGGCGGTGGCGACGGGCAGTGAACTCTGCGGTTTCTTCGAGATTGCGCCGCAGCAGGAAGATGAACGGCACGATCATGCAACCGACGAAAAACGGAATGCGCCAGCCCCAGTCGGCAATCACCGTCGCCGGCATCCATTGATTCAGCGCATAGCCCAGCGCGGCAGCAATGACGATCGCCACTTGCTGACTGGCCGACTGCCAACTGGTGAAGAAACCCTTGCGGCCCGGTGTGGCGATTTCCGCCAGGTACACCGACACGCCACCGAGTTCCGCGCCTGCGGAGAACCCCTGAAGCAGGCGGCCGATCAACACCAGCGCCGGGGCGAACAGGCCGATGGTCTCGTAGCCGGGCACCAGCACAATCAGAATCGTGCCGCTGGCCATGATCGACAGGGTGACGATCAAACCTTTGCGGCGGCCGACGTCGTCGATGTACGCACCGAGAATCACCGCGCCGAGCGGGCGCATCAAGAAGCCTGCGCCAAACACCGCGAAGGTCATCATCAACGAGGCGAATTCGCTGCTGGCAGGGAAGAACGCCGCCGCAATATACGTGGCGTAGAAGCCGAAGAGGAAGAAGTCGAACTGTTCCAGGAAGTTGCCCGAGGTGACCCGGAAAATCGCACTGGCCTTGCTGCGAGCGGATGTCGCTGGCGGATGGGTTGTAGCCTGCATGTTTTGTCTCCCGCGCTTTTTATGACATGCGCAACGTGGCGCATGGATCTTATTAGGGCGGGATACTGGAGCAGCTCGATCGATATGATAAGTGCATATTTAACATCTATTGATGCGTGCAGATTATCAGTGCGGCAAGGTCAATCGTGGAATCATCGCTACAGTGAGGTGTGAGCGTTTCGAATGACTGGACGCAATCGCGGTCCCAGAACGGGTGCCATGAATTCACTGGAGGAATACCGATGCTGCATCAAAAAAAACGGGTTGCCATGGCGGTACTGGCGAGTCTTGTCGTTATCTGCCCGATGGTCCTGGCCGATGATCCCGTGCAAGCCAGCGTCCAGGCTTCGCCGATCAATGCGCGTAATCTGCAAGTCGGCGATCATGCGCCGGACATCTACAGACGCTATGAAAAAGCCTTGGTCAACTGGAAGAGTCACGGCTTGAAAACCCCGCCAAGCCAGAGCCAATGGGTGCAAGTCAACGACAAGTACATGCTGGTGCATACCGGCAACGGGCAGATTCTGGCGGTCATGCCGATCGAGCGTTGAACCGCTGCCCGCACCAGCATCTTCAACAGGATTGCCCTGCAAGGCGAAATCTGAGAAAACGCGGTCCGTGTTTGGGGTCATCGCTAATGAGAGAGCAGTAATGAACGAAGAATTGCAGGTCATCGACCTTGAAGTGGGCGATGGCAAAGCGGCCGTCAAAGGCGCCTTGATAACCACCCAGTACCGCGGCTTTCTGGAGGACGGCACACCGTTCGATTCTTCCTGGGATCGCGGTAAACCTTTTCAATGCGTGATCGGCACCGGCCGAGTGATCAAGGGCTGGGATCAGGGCTTGATGGGCATGAAGGTTGGCGGTAAGCGCAAATTGCTGGTGCCAGCGCACCTGGCCTACGGTGAGCGCTCGATGGGCGCCATCACACCCAATTCCAATCTGATTTTCGAGATTGAATTGCTCGAAGTGTTGACGCGCGACGACTGACCGATTCGTGGCGCGGTCAACGGTTCTTAGATAAATAGCTCGATATCGTCAAGGGTGTCCGAGATGACGGGTTCAAGAGAGGGGAATCGCGCCTTTGCTAGCTCAAAGGCTGTGAGTACCTTCTCTACCTCCAGCTGACCGTGTCGGCGCGCCACATGACCAAGGGCTGTGATGGCCGCTGATGCAACGTTTTCACTCTCGTTGTTCAAATAGTGCAGACAAGTGTTCTGAGCCCACACGCTGTCCGGCTCGTTGAGGCCGATGGAAATCAGTGCTGCGATAACGTCCGCCTCATTTCCTCCAGCAAGAAGGGAGGCCGCCTTGTCGTGGTTCATAGATGGATCTTGATAGAGCAAGCTCACTTTTTTACTCCCTGAATGTTGCCTTTGTTATCGACCGTTCCAGTTTTGATCAGAGCATTTTTCATGTCCTGATGGAGTTTATCCCACGGTCTTACGTGACCGTGATCCGATAGGTCTGAGAGGCTTGCATATGAAATAGCTGGGATCAGGGCCTGGTGGGAATGAAGGCCGGCGGTAAGCGCAAATTGCTGGTGCCAGCGCACCTGGCCTACGGTGAGCGCTCGATGGGCGCCATCACGCCCAACTCCAATCTGATTTTCGAGATTGAATTGCTCGAAGTGCTGACGCGCGACGACTGACCGCTGTTACGCCAGACCGTTGAATATCGCAACGCTTGAGGACGCCGCTACAGGCATTTACGGGGCACCACGTCAGGTAAATCGGCGAAGGTGCCCCGCGAGCGTTCGATATGGCTGCCGGTCGCCATGCATAGCTACCGTCGTGTGGTTCGACACTTTTCCCGCTCTTCCAGCAGCTGCGGCATCAGCTCGGCGATGTATTTCCTGGCGTGTGCCGGTGTCTTGATTTCCGAAAATCGCTTATGCGCATCGTCCTTGCCGACAAGTGAACGGTGAGCCTTTTTCAATACATACAGAAAGGCCATCAAGTTAGTGCCATCGCGCAACGGCTCATCGTTGCGTGAATTTGAAAGTGTCACACTCATTTCCCAACTCCTTGTGGGCAATCATTACGACAAACACCGGTGATCAAGGACGATAGCGTCGACGCCTTTCGATCTCTATCGGTGAGGGGAGCAATGTCAAAAAACGCCTCAATGGTCGCCAGCACTGAGCTGTGGTCATACAAGGTATGGTCGACTAGCCCTTTCTCCACCCAAGGGGAGACTATGATCGCCGGTACGCGCACACCGTAAGTGTCAAATTTGAAACCATACTTGTTCAGGGATAGACCCGCGCCATCATTCGGCGGAGGTGCACTTCTGGGTGTTGCGGAGTCGTAAAAGCCGCCATGCTCATCGTAGAGGATGACCAACAAGCTGTTATTCCAGACCGGCGAGTTGCGTATCGTGCTGTAGACACGTGCAACCAAAGCATCGCCTTGTGCAAGGCTGTCCATGGGGTGCTGCGAGCTTCCGCCCTCGTAGGAGCCATTGGTGCTGTCGCCATAGCTCGGTTCGATGAATGTGTATTTCGCCGAATAGCCCGCGGCGAGGTCCTTTTCAAGGTGCGCCAGGTTATCAACGTCGAAGGGGCTGATTCCTTTCAATGAAGCGACTTGGGGCACACGACCAAAGTCCGGCCCGAACTCGTCCTGGTAAAGACGGTAACTTCCCTTGCCGAGAGCGTCGAAGATCGAGCCCTTTGGGTAACAGAACCCATCCGAGCCTTCCCACTCGGCCATTTCCGGGGAGCTTGGCGAATGATCAAGACCCGCCGACGACGCGCCGTGAAGGAAATACCGATTCGGCCATGTTGGCCCCGGCATCGAAGAGTGCCAGCAGTCGCACAGCACGAATTCGCTTGCCAGTTGGAAGAGTGCCGGCGCTTGTGTCTTCGTGTCGATACCGAGGATGACTTTGCCAACATCAGCGAGCTGCGGTGGTTCGCCTTCAGTGTGTGTCGTCGCGTAGTTAGACACATAGCCGGAGTTGTTAATTGGCGGGTAAGCCTTGTCCCGCTGGAACTGGACACCTGGCCCGCATAGCTGCTCGACGACGTCGGTAAATTCGTGCCCTGGACCGGTTGGCATCTGCTCGGGGGCGCCGCCCCCAAACGGGTATTGCTTGCCACCATAAACATTGATGTTTGCTGACGTCGCAGCGTTGATACCCGGTATACCGGATAACGCGAACATGTGGTCGAAAGACCTGTTCTCCAGCATCAATACGAACACGTGCTGAATGCTGGCCGCGTTCGCTTGTGTGGTCGTGGTGTTTGCGCTCATCAAGCCTCTCCCTTTGCTGGATGTTGCTGTTCTAGCGCGGCTACGACCGCACTCTGACGTGAGGTGCAGAACGATCAAATGTGCCTTTAAGAATGGATAGCGCGTTTGTTTAGGATTGTAGTCGTGACTGAAGCTCCTACAGCCCGCGAAACACCGGAATACGCCCGTTCAGTGACGGACGGTACTCCCAGGCAAGCTGATCCAGCGCGCCGTTGTGCGTGAGGAGTTCGCTGAGCGTGGCGCTGGCGATGCTCGAGGCGAGAGTCTGGCCGGGGCACTGGTGGCGACCGGCGCCGAAGGTGAAGCTGCGGCGGGCCGGGCGGTCGAGGATCAAGGCGTCCGGGTTGTCGTTGAGTTGTGGGTCGCGGTTGGCCGAGGCCAGCAGCACCAGAATGACATCGCCGGGCTTGAGACTCACGCCGTGGATTTCACAAGGCGCGCTCACGAAGCGACGGGTGTTCTGGACCGAAGGATCATGGCGTTGGACTTCCGCCAACAGGTCTTTGACCCGCGCCGGATAGCGCTGCAGTTCACCCTTGAGGTGCGGGTTGCGGATCAACGCCAGCACAGTGTTGCCGATCAATCCGGCGGTGGCCTCAAAGGTCTGGGAGAGCAGGCCTATCAGGTTGGCGAGTAGGGTTTCGTGGTCTGTCAGGCGTTGGCGAATCCCTTCAAGTAGAGGGCTTTGGTGGTCCTGTGCGCTGAGGCGTTCTACGAAGTAACCGTTCAGGTGTTCCGCCGCTGCATGGGCTGTGTCCAGTTGGGCCGGGCTGCTCAAGGGCGACAGGCACGCGACGAAATCAGCCGTCAGTTCGCTGAGGGTTCGACCTTCTGCTGGAGTAAATCCGAGCAGCGAGGCGACCACGCAAACCGGGCCCATGAACATTGCCTTGTGCAGCCCGTCGGCGGACAGACTGATCAATCGGGCGCGGACCCGTGCGTTGACCTCATCGGTGTCGATCACTTCCAGTCCGGGCTGTATGGCCGACCTCGGGCAGCGCTGGCGTTCGCCGTCGTTCATTCGCATCAACCGGCCAAACACCTTGCCGGCGTAACCCTGCGCAATGGCGTTGGGCACCGGTTCGTGGGTCGGCCGGACCTTGCAGTCGGGATGAGCCAGCACGGCGGCAACGGCCTGGGCGCTGCTGGCTACCCACAAACCCAGTCCCTGATGAAATGAAAGGCCGCCATCGGCCCGCAGGCTGGCGTAATAAGGGTAGGGATCGGTATGGGTCGCGGCAATGATCGGGTTCATGAGGCGCTGCCTTATTCGTCGGAGGAAAGTGTTGCTACTATCTCCACTCCGAAAGGGCCACGATTCGTCCGGGAGCGAAATATGAACGTTGAACAACACGACATCGGCGTATCGCAAGTGGCGGCGGCGATTGCCGAGCCGGCCCGGACGAAAATCCTCTGCTCACTGATGGACGGCCACGCGCGCACGAGTACCGAACTGGCAGTGATCGCCGACGTCAGCGCCTCCACGGCCAGCGCCCATCTGGCGAAACTCAAGGAACTCGCCTTGGTGCGGCTGCATGTTCAGGGTCGCCATCGTTATTACAGCCTGGCGGATCAACGGGTCGCTCAGGCCCTGGAAGCGCTGATGGTGATCGGCCAGAACGCCGCGCCGACGTTCAGTCCGCGCACACCCGATCGCCTGCAATTCGCCCGCACCTGCTACGACCACATGGCCGGCACGTTGGCGGTGTTGCTGCACGACCGGATGCTGGAAGCAGGTTGGTTGGCAATGTCGGAGCTGGGTGATCAGCAGTACGCGCTGAGCGAAACCGGTGAGCGTTTTTTCGATGGGCTAGGCATCGACGTGAAATCCTTGAGCAGTCTGCGCCGACGTTTTGCCTGTTCCTGTCTCGACTGGAGCATGCGTCGGCCGCACCTCGGCGGATCATTGGGCGCGGCGTTGCTGCAAACGGCGATCAAGCGCAAATGGCTGACGCAGGACCTGGACAGCCGGGCGCTGGCGTTGACGGCGACCGGACGCAAAGAGCTCTCGGCCAGGTTCGCGGTTGAACTGCCGGCTCTGGCGAAGGTGGAACTGCGTGGTGCTACTGAGCCAAAAAATCGCTCGGTCGCCAGCCCTTCGCCATAGCGGCGGGTGTTCGCTATCGGCTCGCCGAGGCCATGAGCACGCCGAAGCCGGCGAAGGTGACGCCTGACACCTTCGCGGCCAGCCAGGAACCTTTTTGACTCGACAGCCAGCCTTTAGCCGCATTGGCGAGCAGGGCATAGCTGCCGTGAATCACGATCACCAGCACGCTGTAGGAGCTGACCAGGGTAAAAAACTGGCTGTAGTAGTGCGCCGAGGTGTCGATGAACTGTGGAAACACCGCGAGAAAGAAGAACACGGCTTTTGGGTTCAACAACTGGAGCGATGCCGCTTCGACGAAGCGATACCCAGGGCTGGACGAGTTCACTTCACGCTCAGGGATGAAACGATCGGTGCGCCAGCTTTTGTAGCCCAGGTACAAGAGGTACGCCGCGCCAGCATATTTCAGAGCGGTGAACGCGCTCGCGGAGGTCGCCAGAATCAGGCCAACGCTGGTTGCGCTGATCCCGGCAACGACAAAGGCTCCCAGAGCAATGCCCAGGATACCCGGCAGTGCGCCGGTCCAGCCATGGCGCAGCGCGTTGGTCAGCGTCAGAACCACGCCAGGCCCTGGGCTGAGAATGGTCAAAGTGGCAAACAGTAAAAATAGTCCGTAGCTATTCATCTCTCACTCCATCAGGTGACGCCGGTTGCGTGCTCGCAGAGTGGCGTGAGGAGGAGGGCGTGACAAACGCTTTAATTGCACGGCATATGTGACTAAATTAGACGCATGATTAATCAACTCCCCCCCTTGAACGCTGTTCGCGCTTTCGCGGTCGCTGCTCGTCATCAGAGCTTCAGTCTCGCGGCCGAGGAGCTGCATGTCAGTCATAGTGCCGTCAGTCGGCATATCAAATTGCTTGAGGAACACTTGGGCGTGCTGCTGTTCGAGCGGCGTATCCGGCAATCGGTGCTGACGCCGGCAGGTCAGAGCTTCTTCGAACAGGTCAGCGCGGGCTTGTCACAGATTGCCAACGCCGCAGCGGCACTCAAACAACAGGCCTCGTTGCGTACGGTGAAGATCAACGTTCGCCCGACCTTTGCCCTGCGCTGGCTGACGCCTAGGCTGGCGGATTTCATGGCGCTGTACCCGGACATCAAAGCGCAGGTGGTCACTTCCACTCTGGCGCCGGATCACGCACGAGACGGGTTCGACATTGTTATTCGACGTGGTCGCGACGGCTGGGCGCCCGACATTCACGCGCAGGTACTATTCGAAGACGAACTGCTGCTGGTCGCGGCGCCATCGCTGATCAAGCGCCTACCGCTCGACGACTTGAACGCCCTCAGCCGACATACCTTGCTGACCGCCAAGACACGTCGCGAGGACTGGCACAACTGGGCCCTGCTGTTTGGCGAAACGCAGTCAGCGACTCAGACGACGCTGCAGTTCGATCATATGCATCCGGTGCTTGAGGCTGCTGTGGAGGGACAGGGCGTTGCCTTGTGTCCGGCCTCCTTGCTGGGCAGTGACGTGTCGAGCGGCCGCCTGATCTGCCCGTTGCCCGAACTGCGGATGCCGTTGCCGCGTTATTACTACGGTGTTGCGCCGGATGTGACGGCGCAGACTCAGGTGCTTCTGGAGTGGTTGTTTGCCTGGATCGAAGTAGATGCCGGTGAGGTAGGGCGATTGATTGCAGGGTGATTTTAAGATCAAAAGATCGAAGCCTTCGGCAGCTCCTACGGCGCAAGGTATACATGTAGGAGCTGCCGAAGGCTGCGATCTTGACGCTTTCACTGGCGCTGAAAATCCAAAGCCCACCCACCGCGTTAGCGATGGGTGGGCTTTTTAGTGCTGCAAGCGCTGGATCAGACCTTGACGATCCAGCCCTCTGGCGCCTCGATGTCGCCAGTCTGCACACCGGTCAGCTCTTTGTAGAGCTTCTGGGTGACCGGGCCGACTTCGGTTTCGCTGTGGAACACGTGCAGTTTGCCGTTGTACTCGATGCCGCCGATTGGCGTGATCACTGCAGCAGTACCGCAGGCGCCGGCTTCCTTGAAGTCGCCGATCTTGTCGATGAACACGTCGCCTTCAATGACTTCCATACCCAGACGACTTTTTGCCAGTTCGATCAGTGACAGGCGGGTGATACCTGGCAACACCGAAGGGGATTTCGGCGTGACGAAGGTGTTGTCGTGGGTGATACCGAAGAAGTTGGCCGAGCCGACTTCTTCGATCTTCGTATGGGTCATCGGGTCCAGGTAGATGCAGTCGGCGAAGTGCGCCTTCTTGGCCTCGGAGCCGGGCATCAGGCTGGCAGCGTAGTTGCCACCGACCTTGGCAGCGCCGGTGCCTTGTGGCGCCGCGCGGTCGTAGCTGGAGATCAGGAAATTGTGCGGGGTCAGGCCACCCTTGAAGTAGGCGCCGACCGGGATGCAGAAGATCGAGAAGAGGAACTCGGGAGCGGTACGCACGCCGATGTTGTCACCCACGCCAATCACGAACGGACGCAGGTACAGCGCGCCGCCAGTGCCGTACGGCGGAATGAAACGCTCGTTGGCACGGACCACGGCCTTGCAGGCTTCGATGAAATCTTCGGTTGCCACTGGTGGCATCAGCAAGCGAGCGCAACTGCGCTGCATGCGCAGGGCGTTCTGGTCGGGGCGGAACAGGTTGATCGAGCCGTCCTTGCAACGATAGGCCTTCATGCCTTCGAAGCATTGCTGGCCGTAGTGCAGGGCGGTCGAGCCTTCGCTGATGTGCAGCACATTGTCGGAGGTCAAGGTGCCTTTGTCCCAGGAACCGTTGCGCCAGTACGACAGATAACGCTTGTCTGTCTTGATGTAGTCAAAACCCAGCTTGTCCCAATTGATGCTTTCGTTACCCATGACACCCTCTATCACTTAACAATCGCCTGAACGGTTCAAGGCTTCTGACGTTTTTCTGGATGGGGACAACAATACTTCATTCCGGACCTAAATCGCAGCCCGGATTTCGGTCTGTGATCGTTCCCATGCGAGCGTGGGAACGATCAGTGTGAGGCTGTTACAGATGCAACGCGTGCCCCAATGCTCGCAACGCCGCTTCCTGCACCGCTTCACCCAATGTCGGGTGCGCGTGGATGGTGCCGGCGATGTCTTCCAGGCGAGCGCCCATTTCCAGGGACTGGCCGAACGCCGTCGACAACTCGGACACCCCGACACCGACCGCTTGCCAGCCGACAATCAGATGATTGTCACGCCGTGCGACCACCCGCACGAAGCCGCTTTTCGATTCCAGGGTCATCGCCCGACCATTGGCGGCGAACGGGAAGCTCGACACGATGCAATCCAGGCCTGCGGCCTTGGCGTCGTCCGGGGTCTTGCCGACCACCACCAGTTCCGGGTCGGTAAAGCACACGGCGGCGATGGCAGTCGGGTTGAACTCGCGGTGTTTGCCCGAGATCAGCTCGGCGACCATTTCACCCTGTGCCATGGCGCGGTGGGCGAGCATCGGCTCGCCGCTCAGGTCACCGATGGCCCAGACGTTACGCATGCTGGTCGCACAGCGGTTGTCGATCTTGATCGCCGAACCGTTCATGTCCAGGTTCAAGGCTTCAAGGTTCCAGCCTTGGGTGTTGGGTTTACGCCCCACAGCCACCAGCACTTGATCGGTGACCAGGTTCAGGGTTTCGCCGTTCGGGTCGCGCACTTGCAAGGTATTTGTTTGTGAATCAAAGCCTTCGACGCTGTGCTTCAAGTAAAGCTTCACGCCGAGTTGTTTCAACGCTTCGTTGACCGGCTGGGTCAGTTCGGCGTCGTAGGCCGGCAGAATCCGATCCTGCGCCTCGACCACGCTGACTTCAGCGCCAAGCTTGCGGTAGGCAATGCCCAGCTCAAGCCCGATGTAGCCGCCGCCCACCACGATCAGCCGTTTTGGCACGCTTTTCGGCGCCAGGGCTTCGGTGGAGGAGATGATCGGTCCGCCAATTGGCAGCATTGGCAGGTTGACGCTTTTCGAACCGGTGGCCAGCAGCAGGTGCTCGCACTGGATACGGGTGTCGCCGACTTCGACGGTTTTGCCGTCGATGACCTTGGCCCAGCCTTGAATGACCTGGACCTTGTGCTTTTTCAGCAGCGCCGCGACGCCGGTGGTCAGGCGATCAACGATGCCGTCCTTCCACTCGACGCTTTTGCCGATGTTCAGGGTTGGCGCCGAAACGTTGATCCCGAGGGCCGAGTGCTGGCTGTGATGTTGAGTCTGATGGAACTGTTCGGCCACATGAATCAGCGCTTTCGACGGAATGCAGCCAATGTTCAGGCAGGTGCCGCCCAGCGCCTGGCCTTCTACCAGAAGGGTGTTGATGCCCAGCTGACCTGCGCGGATCGCCGCCACATAACCGCCAGGGCCGCCGCCGATGATCAGCAGCGTGGTGTTCAGAGTCTGTTGCATGCCTTGCTCCACAAATACTTATTCCACAAACAGCGTGGCGGGTTGTTCGAGCAAGCCACGGATGGCCTGGATGAATTGCGCCGCGTCCATGCCATCGACCACGCGGTGATCGAAGGAACTGGAGAGGTTCATCATCTTGCGAATCACGATCTGGCCTTTGATCACCATTGGCCGTTCAACGATCTTGTTGACGCCGACGATGGCCACTTCGGGCAGGTTCAGCACCGGGGTGCTGACGATGCCGCCCAAAGCGCCGAGGCTGGTCAGGGTGATGGTCGAGCCGGACAGTTCATCGCGGCTGGCCTTGCCGTTGCGCGCGGCGCTGGCCAGACGGGCGATTTCTGCGGCGCTGTCCCAGAGGCTGCGGGCCTCGGCGTGACGCACCACCGGCACCATCAAACCGATGTCGCTTTGGGTCGCGACGCCCACATGCACGGCACCGAGGCGGGTGATGACCTGGGCTTCGTCGTCGTAACGGGCGTTGATCTGCGGGAAGTCGCGCAGGGCAACAACCATGGCCCGTAACAGGAACGGTAGCAAGGTCAGCTTGCCGCGAGTGGCGCCGTGTTTTTCATTCAGATGCGCACGCAGTTCTTCCACCGCAGTGACGTCGATCTCTTCGACGTAGCTGAAGTGTGCCGCACGCTGAGTCGCGTCCTGCATCCGCTGGGCGATCTTGCGACGCATGCCGATCACCGGGATCTGCTGTTCGTCGTTGCGTTCGGCATAAGCGGCCACAGCGGTCGATGCGTTCGACTGACCTTGTGCCAGATAGGCGTCGAGGTCTTCGTGCAAAATCCGTCCGGCAGGGCCGGTGCCGCGCACCAGGCGCAATTGAATGCCTGCATCCAGCGCGTGTTTGCGCACGGCCGGGGAGGCCAGTGGGCGTTCATCGGCTTCGCGAGCGACCAGCGGGCCTTGCGGCACGACAGGGCGAACCGGTGCGACGGGTTTGCTTTCAACCACGGCTTCGACTTTCGCTGCGGCAACTGGCGCAGGCTTCGGTGCTTCTGCGACCGCCGCAGGCTGAGACGACTCTTTGACGTTGCCCGCGCCTTCTACTTCGATGCTGATCAGAATGCTGCCGACGGCCATGACTTCACCTGGCACACCGCCGAGGGCGATGACCTTGCCATGTACCGGGGACGGGATGTCGACCATCGCCTTGTCGGTCATCACATCGGCCAGCACCTGATCTTCGACGACCATGTCGCCGACCTTGACGTGCCATACCGACAGTTCAACTTCTGCAATGCCTTCGCCAATGTCCGGCATTTTAATAACGTGCGTGCCCATTCAGACCTCCATGACCCGTTGCAAAGCCGCGCCCACACGGGACGGACCAGGGAAATACGCCCACTCTTGCGCATGTGGGTAGGGAGTGTCCCAACCGGTCACACGCTCGATCGGCGCTTCCAGGTAGTGGAAGCAGTGCTCCTGAACCAGCGCGACCAGTTCGGCGCCGAAACCGCAGGTGCGGGTGGCTTCGTGAACGACCACGCAACGGCCGGTTTTCTTCACCGACTTGACGATGGTTTCCAGGTCCAGCGGCCACAGGCTGCGCAGGTCGATGACTTCGGCGTCGATGCCGGTCTCTTCAGCGGCCACTTGCGAGACATACACGGTGGTGCCGTAGGTCAGGATGGTCACGTCCTTGCCCGGACGGGTGATGGCGGCGACGTCCAGCGGCACGGTGTAGTAACCGTCCGGCACTTGCGCGGCCGGGTGTTTCGACCACGGGGTTACCGGGCGGTCGTGATGGCCGTCGAACGGGCCGTTGTACAGGCGTTTTGGCTCGAGGAAGATCACCGGGTCATCGTTTTCGATGGAGGCGATCAGCAGGCCTTTGGCGTCGTAGGGGTTGGACGGCATCACCGTGCGCAAGCCGCAGACCTGAGTGAACATCGCCTCGATGCTCTGGCTGTGGGTCTGGCCACCGTAAATGCCACCGCCGCAAGGCATGCGCAGGGTCATCGGGGCGGTGAACTCGCCGGCCGAGCGGTAGCGCAGACGTGCGGCTTCGGAAATGATCTGGTCCGACGCCGGGTAGACGTAATCGGCGAACTGAATCTCCGCCACTGGACGCAGACCGTAAGCGCCCATGCCGACGGCGACGCCGACGATGCCGCTTTCGGAGATCGGCGCATCGAACACCCGCGAGGTGCCGTATTTGTTCTGCAGGCCTTCGGTACAACGGAACACACCACCGAAGTAGCCGACGTCCTGGCCGAACACCACGACGTTATCGTCGCGTTCAAGCATCACGTCCATGGCCGAGCGCAGGGCCTGGATCATGGTCATGGTGGTTGTGGTCATGGCGGTTTCCAACTGAATATTATTGTTGTGATCGTTCATGTCAGATCCCCAACTCTTGACGCTGGCGCTTCAAGTGCTCCGGCATCTCTTTATAGACGTCTTCGAACATTGTCGCTGCGCTCGGAATCTGGCCACCGGCGAGGGTGCCGTACTGCTCGGCTTCTTTTTGCGCGGCAATCACTTCGGCTTCGAGTTCGGCGCTGAGGGCTAAGTGTTCCTCTTCGGACCACTGACCGATTTTCACCAGGTGCTGCTTGAGGCGCGCAATCGGGTCGCCCAACGGGAAGTGGCTCCAGTCGTCGGCGGGGCGGTACTTGGACGGATCGTCGGACGTCGAGTGCGGGCCGGCACGGTAAGTGACCCATTCGATCATGGTCGGGCCGAGGTTGCGGCGGGCGCGTTCGGCGGCCCAGGTAGAGGCCGCGTAGACCGCGATGAAATCGTTGCCATCGACTCGTAGAGAGGCGATGCCGCAGCCGACGCCACGACCGGCGAACGTAGTGGCTTCACCGCCAGCAATCGCCTGGAAGGTCGAGATCGCCCATTGGTTGTTGACCACGTTGAGGATCACCGGCGCACGGTAAACGTGAGCGAAAGTGAGGGCGGTGTGGAAGTCCGATTCAGCGGTGGCGCCGTCGCCGATCCAGGCCGAGGCGATCTTGGTATCGCCCTTGATCGCCGAAGCCATGCCCCAGCCCACGCCTTGCACGAACTGGGTGGCGAGGTTGCCGGAGATGGTGAAGAAACCGTGATCGCGTACTGAGTACATGATCGGCAACTGGCGGCCCTTGAGCGGATCGCGCTCGTTGGACAGCAGTTGGCAGATCAGGTCCACCAGCGGTACTTCGCGGGCCATCAGAATGCTTTGCTGGCGGTAGGTGGGGAAGCACATGTCGTCAATGTTCAGGGCCAGCGCCTGGGCGCTGCCGATGGCTTCTTCGCCAAGGCTCTGCATGTAGAACGACATCTTTTTCTGACGTTGGGCGACCACCATGCGGTTGTCGAAAATCCGCGTCTTGAGCATGGCGCGCATGCCTTTACGCAGAATTTCCACAGGTACGCCTTCCGCCCACGGACCGAGGGCATTGCCCTGATCGTCGAGCACGCGAATCAGGCCCCTGGCCAGATCAGCGGTGTCGGCAGGTTCTACGTCGATTGGGGGTTTACGCACCGTACCGGCATCGGTCAGATGCAGGTAGGAGAAGTCGGTTTTGCAACCGGGACGGCCCGAGGGTTCGGGAACGTGCAGGTGCAGCGGTTCGTACGCTTGGTTCATGGCTTCTACGCTCGATCTTGTGAATTTCTTGTAGTGAGCTGACAGTCATCCTTCGGATAGGAGGAATCTTGTCCTACAACAATCATAGGCCGGGCCAAGAAGAATATTTATCTCTGTTTCGTTGCGCTTCAGATCATTTGAGGATAAAAATTCTGCATAAACATAAAAATCAGGTGGTTTTGTCTCATGCGCAAACTGGACCGTACGGATATCGGCATTCTCAATAGCCTTCAGGAGAACGCCCGTATTACCAACGCCGACCTCGCACGTTCGGTGAACCTGTCACCGACACCGTGCTTCAACCGGGTCAAGGCGATGGAAGAGCTGGGGTTGATTCGCGAGCAGGTCACGCTGCTGGATGCCGAGTTGCTGGGGCTGCACGTCAACGTGTTCATTCACGTCAGCCTGGAGAAGCAGGTGGAGGAGGCGCTGGCGCAGTTCGAGGCAGCAATCGCCAACCGTCCGGAGGTGATGGAGTGTTACCTGATGGCCGGCGACCCGGATTATCTGATCCGCGTACTGGTGCCGACCATTCAGTCGCTGGAGCGTTTCATGATGGACTTTCTGACCAAAGTCCCGGGCGTCGCCAACATCCGCTCAAGCTTTGCGCTCAAGCAGGTACGCTACAAAACTGCATTGCCGTTGCCTGCCAATGGGTTGACCCTGGCCAACTAATCCTCTAGTTCAGTACGCGGATCGAATGGCCGGTTGTCCAGGCCTGAATATCCTCAATCATCTGCGAAAAGAACAGCTGGTAGTTCTGTTCGCTGACATAGCCGACATGCGGTGTGGCCAGCACATTGGGCAAGGTCCGAAACGGATGTTCGGCGGCCAATGGCTCGTGCTCGAAGACATCCAGCGCTGCGCCCTTCAGACGATTGTGCTCAAGGGCCTGGATCAATGCGGCTTCATCGACAATCGGCCCGCGGGCGGTATTGATCAGCACTGCGCCGGGTTTCATCCAGCCCAGCGCCTCTTCATCGACCAGGCCGCGGCTGCGCTCGCTGAGCACCAGATGGATCGACAGCACATCGGCCTGCTCGAACAGTTCACGCTTGCTGACATAGCTCACGCCGGCTTCAGCAGCGCGCTCGGCGGTGAGGTTCTCGCTCCAGGCGATCACGCGCATACCGAACACCTGGCCGAACCGGGCGATCCGTTGGCCAATGCTGCCCAGGCCCAGAATGCCGAGGGTCTTGCCGTGCAAGTCGCCACCCAGGCCTTGCTGCCAGTGGCCGGCACGCAGGGCGTTGGCTTCTGCAAGCAGATTGCGGGTCAGGGCAATGATCAGCGTCCAGGTCAACTCAGGCGCCGCGTGCTTGTAGCTGTCGGTGCCGCAGACCTGAATCCCTAACGCAGCAGCAGCCTTGAGGTCGATGGCCGCATTGCGCATGCCACCGGTCACCAGCAATTTCAGTTTGGGCAGGCTACGCAACAGCGCTTCGTCAAACAGCGTGCGCTCGCGCATGACGCAAATCACCTCGAAGGGTCGCAGGCGTTCACTTAGAGTGGCGTGGTCGGCGGGATAGTCATGCAAAAAACTGACTTCGCCGATACCGTTCAGCGCCGACCAATCCACCACATCACGGGCCACGCCCTGCCAGTCATCAATCACCGCAATCTGCACAGCCATGAGCATTGCCTCTTCAAAGGGTCGGCGCATTCTTTGTGAATCAGCCGATGCTGAAACGTCGCGATTAGGGCGACATTAACAACTGACCGCAGCGTAGATTCAAGGCATCCAGCCCATGGGCATGCCTGGAGCCGCCACGCCGAGCAGATCAGAGCGTTTGTTCAAGGCCAATACCTGTTCAGCGGGCATCATTTGCTGGCTCACTTGACCTTGAAGCGTCCCATGATTGAACTGACCCGGCTATTGGCGTCCAGCAACTGGCGCGTATTGAGCTCGGTGGCGTGACCGCTTTGCACCAGCTCTTCGACCATGTGGCGGATCTGCACCATGCTGCGGTTGATCTCCTCGGTCACCGCGCTCTGTTGTTCGGCGGCAGTGGCGATCTGGGTGCTGAGGCTGTTGATGTGGCTGACCGAACCGGCCATTTCGTCCAGCCCGGCGTTGACGCGTGCCGTCGCATCGGCGGCGGACTGGCAACTTGCCTGAGTGTTTTCCATCGCCGCCACCGAAGAGCTGACGCCTTGGGTCAGGCGGCTGAGCATCTCGTTGATCTCCGAGGTGCTGGCCTGGGTACGGGCGGCGAGGGCGCGCACTTCATCGGCGACCACTGCAAAGCCTCGACCTTGTTCACCGGCCCGCGCGGCTTCAATCGCTGCGTTGAGTGCCAGCAGGTTGGTTTGCCCGGCAATGGCGCCGATCACTCCAAGGATTTCGGTGATGCGCTGCGCGTCCTGCTGCATGCTTTCGACTTTATGGGTGGCGCTGGCCACTTCGCCGATCAATGCGCTCACGCTGCTTGAGGCTTCGCCCACCACCACCCGCGAACGGTCGGCGTGTTCACTGGCGCGCTGGGTAAACGCGGCGGTTTGTGCAGCGTTCTCGGCGACACTGTCGGCGGTCGAACTCATCTCGGTGATGGCGGTGACGGTCTGGTCGGTCTCCGAGGCATGACGCTGCAGGATCTGGTTGGTGTGTGCCGAGGTCTGTTGCAGTTTGTCCAGGCTTGAGGCCATGGCGCCCGTGGCCTGGGTGACTTCGCCGATCATGTTCTGCAGATAGGCGATGAAGGTATTGACTGAATGACCGATCGCGCCCAGTTCATCCTCGGCGCGAATGGTGATGCGCCGGGTCAGGTCGGCGTCGCCGGTAGACAGCGCGTCAATGTTGGCCTTCAAGGCTTTCATGCGCTGGATCAGTTGGCGGATCGCATAGATTTGCAGCAGCACCAGCAGCAGGACCATCGGGATCTGCAACAGGCTCAAGGTGCTCAGCACATCGTCGCGTTGAGCCGTAATCAGTTTGGTTGGCAGGGCGGTGGCGAGGAACCACGGCGTGCCTTCGATCGGACGCATGAAGAAGGTGTTCGCCACGCCTTGATTGTCGAACTCGACGCGTTGCAGCGAAGCGTCACGGCGCTCAAGTGCGGTTTTGATCTGCGCGGCAAACGGCGAGTTGCCTGCAAGTTCACTGATGTTTTTCAGGACTATCGGGCCATTGATGCGTGAGCTGTTGCTGATGATCTTGCCGTCGGCCTCGACGATCAGCATTTCGGCGCCCAGGTCTTTTTCCTTGCGCGCTACCAGGTCATTGAAGAAGCCCAGCGTGACGTCAATGGTCGCGACCCCGTACGGCACGCCGTTGCGCGCAATCGCCATGGCGCAGTTGGTACGCGGCTCGGCACTGGCATCGTCCTTGTAGGCGGTGGCCCAGGCGCATTGACCACGCGGCGTCTGCATGCCGCCCTTGTACCAGGACTGGTCGTAATAGTTGGGTGCAGCGTCGCTGTTCCAGAACGTGTTGACGGCCAGTTTGCCCGACGCATCCCGGTGCCAGAAGGTACTGAATTTGTTGCGTCCGGCTTCGCGCTGGCCAGGCAACGGCCAGATCCCGCCACCAAACACCTTCAGCTCACCGTACTGATCCACCAGGCCAGGCAGCACGGTGTCGATGGCCGCGCTATCGAGCAGGGGGATGGTTTGGGTGATGCTGCGTTGTTGCGCTTGAACCTTGTTCAGTTCGCCCTGGATCTGATCGGCCACTTCGGCAATGCGGTTCAGGGCCACCTGTTCTTCCGTGTGCCGAAGTTTCGGCGCGACCAACTGGCTGATGCCCGCCACTGTCAAGGCGAATAACAGCAGGATGAACAGCACCAGAAACAGCGTGTAACGGGCTTGAATGGTACGGAATGCGGGCATTGAACCTGTCCTTCTGTGGCGTGCTAAGCGCTCTTGTTGATTTATTGCGGCGTTTAGCAGCTATCGGCCTGCGGCAGACTAGCTTTAGTACCATAGTCCCAAAACAGGCTTTTTACGGACGACCGGTTAGTCACGGGCGCGAGACATTTGCGCTTCCATTCCAGGCTGACGAAGTGGTTTTTTTGGGGTGCTTTTAAACCAAACTCGCGAGGGCGGGAGCGGTAAGCCCGTCACACACAGCATGAACGGGCCTGCCACTATCGATGTTATCGATCGAGCATCTGCATGACGGCCTGCGGGTAACGCGATCCGAGCACCGCGTCATCCGGAAAAATCGCCTCCAGCGCCGACAAGTCTTCCGGGCTTAACACAACGTTCAGCGCCGCGGCATTCTCCTCCAGATACTTGCGTTGCTTGGTGCCCGGAATAGGGATCAGGTAATCGCCCTGTGCCAATACCCAGGCCAACGCCAGTTGCCCGGCAGTCACACCTTTGTCCGCCGCCAGTGTTTGCACTTGCTGGACCAGCTGTAAATTCCTGTTGAAATTCTCGCCCTGAAAACGCGGGCTAAAGCGCCGGTAATCGTCCGCCGCAAAGTCATCAGGGCTTTTCAGGGCGCCGGTCAGAAAGCCTCGGCCAAGGGGGCTGTACGGCACAAAGGCAATTCCCAGACGCTGACAGGTGGCCAGGCAATCGTTGTGCTCCTGATCGCGACTCCACAGCGAGTATTCACTTTGCAGCGCGCTGATCGGGTGAACCTTGTGCGCTCGCTCAAGGGTTTTCGCTGATGCCTCGCTCAAGCCGAGGTAGCGCACTTTACCGGCCTGGACCAGTTCGGCCATGGCCCCTACGGTTTCTTCGATGGCCACGTCCGGATCGACGCGATGCTGGTAATACAAGTCCAGGGTTTCTATGCCCAGGCGTTTCAGCGTGCCATCGATGGCGGTACGGATGTAGTCCGGTCGGCCGTTGACCCCGCGTGCGGTGGGGTTGAGCGGATCACGCACAATGCCGAACTTGCTGGCCAGAAACACCTGATCGCGCTTGCCCGCAATGGCTTTGCCGATCAGCTCTTCGTTAGTGTGCGGACCATAGATGTCGGCGGTATCGAGCAAATTGATGCCCAGTTCCATCGCGCGATGCAGCGTAGCCAAGGCTTCAGAAGTATCGCCGCCGGTGGTGTAGAAGTCGGTCATGCCCATGCAGCCCAGACCGATCGCAGAAACCTGAGGGCCGTTTTTGCCCAGTTGACGAGTGTGCATGGTGTCGCTCCTTTTTGATGTGGGCCCATTGTTACGCTCGACAAAAACAAGATAAACCGGCTAAAAGCGCTATCACTGTTTGTAATTTCTAAATAATCATCGGGTAGCGAAGAGCAATGGACCGTTTTAATGCCATGCGGGTGTTCACGCGCATTGTCGAGCTGGAAGGGTTTGCCAAGGCCGCGGACAGCCTGCAAATGCCTCGGGCCTCGGTGACTATCCTGATCAAGCAGCTTGAGGCGCATCTGGGTGTCCAGCTGTTGCAGCGCACCACGCGGCACGTCAGTCCAACCGCCGATGGCGCGGCGTATTACCAACGTTGCGTGCGCCTGCTGGCTGATCTTGAGGAGGCGGAGGCGGCGTTTTCCAGCTCCCGGCAAAACCCGCGCGGGCAGTTGCGCATCGACATGCCTGCCGGTATCGGTCGTTTGCTGGTGATCCCGGCCTTGCCGGAATTTACCCGCCGTTACCCACTGATCGAATTGGAAATTGGCTTGAATGATCGTCCGGTCGACCTGATTCGCGAGGGCGTCGATTGTGTGCTGCGCGGTGGCTCGTCGCTGGATGAGTCGCTGGTGGCGCGACCTCTGGCAATGCTCGATCAGGTCACCTGCGCCAGCCCCGAATACTTGCAACGCCAGGGCACGCCGCAGTGCCTGGAAGACCTGGCAGGGCACCAGATGGTCGAGTATTTCTCCAGCACCACCGGCAAGCGTTTCGGTCTGGAGTTCGAAGTCGATGGGCACGTGCGTCTGGTGGATTTGCCCAAGCGGGTGGCGGTCAACAGCGCCGATGGTTACCTGGCCTCGTGCGAAGCGGGTTACGGTCTGGTTCAGACGCCGTATTACCACGTTGCACGGCAGTTGCGTGAGGGCAGTTTGTGCGAGGTGTTAGAACATCTGCCTCCGCCAGGGTTGCCCCTGACGGCGCTCTATCCCCCGCACCGCCAGTTGTCTCTACGGGTGCGGGTGTTTGTCGATTGGCTGGTGCAGCTCTGCGCTCAGCCAGGTAACGGGCTGGTGCGCAGGGCTTGAGGTCATTGAGTGCAAGGCGCGTCTGGCCGCTGCCGGAGTAAAGCGTCGTGCAGTTGCTGCATGTGCGGACAGTAAAAGCTGACGGGCCGAGGTCTTGCGCCACGATGAAACAAGGCATACCAGCCGGACGCCGCAGGCGCAGGCATCAGACCGGTAAAGACGAAGTTGATGGCGGAGAGTGTTTGCATATCGCGTGGAAAATGACGCGACAGATCAAGCTTGATCGAGATCATCCAATGCCTGGGTAGCTGTTCGAGTTGTTGCAGTACGCTTTTGCCCAACTGGTAGAGCACCACTTCCACACGGTCATGGTGCTGGCTTATCTGAATCGGATAAGGCCGATGCGTTGGCGAGTCATGTTGAGTGCCGAAAGAGGTAGACAGTTGCCCCATGAAGGTTGCGCAGGCCTGAGGCCATTCCAGTTGCGGTAATGGATGCGCATGCCCTTTGACCATTTGATAGCCAATGACAACGCTTTCCCCATAGGGCTCGCCAAAGGGTGAGGGAACATAGTCGGGAAGCAGCCCTATGCTTTGGAAACCGAGTCTTTGCGCCATCTGCTGAGTGTAGTGATGATGGGTGACCTGCTTGATCGAGACGCTCTTGAGTCCGAGTCGCCTCGCACGTCGCAGCAGTTCACGCCCCAATCGGCTGGCGATGCCTTTTCCCTGAGCTGCCGGGTGCACAAGGCTCAAGGCAAATTCTGCGTGATCGCGACCGCATGGGTCTCGACAGAGTGCCGCGTGGCCAACAATGTGATCATTGGCTACGGCCAGCATTGAGTACCATTGGTGGTCGGCGTTGTGCTGGCCAATCATCGACGGCAGATAGACGTCAGGCTGTACGTAATTTTCCCCGTACACCTGGCGAAACAACTCACTGACCGCAACAGAGTCCGCTTGCTTGAAGCGTCGAAGTCTGACTGTACTCATGGAGTTGGCTCCCGCTTTGGGGCGCTATACACCCGCAGGTCAACGATCCGGCGCTGTTTTCCAGAGCGTGGATGCAACTGCAATGCGCTTGCCGTGCAGGGGCTGACCCCATATTCAAGCTGACCATCGCCGGTCATCCGGATGATATCCGGGTACTGAGCCAGCAGCGCTGCGTGAATGGCCAGGGTCGTCGTTTCTATTGAACTGGAGCCTTGCGCAGGTACCCACATCAGCGTCATTCGATCCTTGACCCCGACACTTTCGAGCACTAACTGCCATTGCCAGCAATCGGCCAGGCGCTGAAGGATTTCACCGATATCTTCCTGGAACAGCGACAGAACCCCGATGCGGATACGAATGCTCTGTTCGCTACGCCCCAGCAAGGCGAATTTGCGTCGTGGGGTACCGCTCGGTTCGCGCCAGCAAGCCAGATCACCCACTGGATAACGCAGCAGTGGCATCAACGTGCGGGTCAGGTTGGTGATGATCAACTGACCAGGACGGTTACACGCTTCGATGACTTCATGAGTGTGTTCATCGACAATTTCCACCACCGTCTGCCCATCGAATACTCGATGCTCTCCGACCTCACAATCTCGTGTGCTGGCGCCTACCAGGCCTGCGTCGACACAGGCGTAGCCGATGGATGCGGTGCGTGCATTGGGAAAGACCTGTTGCAGCATCGACACCTGAGCGGCAAACAGACTTTCGCCACCGTAGAGCACGGTGGTGACCTGTGGCAGGACGCACTGTTGCTCGGCGAGCCAGGCGGAAAATCGCAGCAGTTGTGCCGGCACGCCAGCGAGGACATTGATCTGCTGCTCGATAAGGGTCGCCGCAAGTGTTGCGCAATCGACTTCGCCGGCAAACGGAAACTCACTGATGGCGGGGGCCACATGCGCCAATGAGTCATGGATGAACAGAAAACTGGCATACAGGTCACCGGCAAAGAACAGATTGGCAACCCGATCGCCGTCGCCTAGTTGTTCCGAGAGGGCGCGACCGAATTGAGTCACCATGTTTTGCCATTCTGCGCGCGTGTACGCCACCAGCTTTTCCTGGCCGGTTGAGCCTCCGGTTTTATAAATCAGGGCGATGTCGGTTTTACCCGTCAGTACGGGCCAGGTGTTCAAATTGTTGCTGCCACTCCAATAATCCGAGGCAATAGTCAGCGGCAAGTGTTCGAGAGTGCAGTGGTGTTCAGGCAAGTGCTTGAAGTGTGTTTTGTAATAGCCTGAGTGCTGTCGTGAATGCGACAGCACTGCGTCAAATGAATAACTAATGTTCATCGGTCTGTGCTCTTTATAGTGAATGGCTGTGGTTTTTTTATTTCGGTATCAACTGGTGGGGAAGTTGTTTCGCACGTCAATAATTAGCGGGGCTTTTCCGCTGTGCTTGTTGCGTTCGAACCGTCGTGGAGAACACCGCTGAACATCAAGTTTCAGTAGGCAACTATTCACAGCCGTTGAAATAACCGGGATCTCCAGCAATCGTTGACGCAGGGTCTGCGGATCGTATTCCGCGCGCACCCGTAAGCGTTCGCTGCCATTCGAGTCGTGATCAAGGACCAGCTGTAGTGGAGTGGCGGCTTTTTCTTCCAGATCGCGGGTCGAGACAAAATCCGAGGCGACACGTAGCAGTCGACCGTGTCGCCCATGCAGTTCAAAGCGAGGCGTGTCCAGGCCGCAAGGGCAGGCCCCCGGTACCCAACGTCCGCAGTCCCCGACCTCGTAACGGTTGATCGTCTGACCTTCGCGTGCCCGCGAGGTAAAGAGCAAACGACCGACTTCGCCGGGTTCGACGGGAACGTCGTACTCAACGTTGACGATTTCAAGCCATTGGGTGTCGCTCATCAGGTGAAATACACCGTCTGCGCTCGCCCGACACGCATGACCGAGAGGGCCCGCGTCGACAGAGCCGTAGATCGCGGAGCGAATGGTCGAGACCCCGCAACTCTCCATCAGCCGTCGGCTGGTATCGCCAGGATGTTCACCGCCCATGAAAATTTTACTCACCCCGGCATAGGCCCTGAGGCGATCCTGCTCATTGAAAAACAGGCGCTGCAACGTGCTTGGCATGCCGATTAAAGTGTTGATGCGCTGGCTCACGATCAGTTGGGCTATTTCACTGAAATCGTCGTCGTTGGGGCCACCCATAGGGAAGTGCGTGACACCCATCTGTTCGAGGATTCTGGAGAAACTGAACAGCCCGCCATAAAGGTTGCCGCCGTAGAACAGGTTCATCACCCGGTCCTGGCCTGGGGTCAGCCCCAGGGCGAACATGCCGTCAGCCGCCGCGCGCATCTGCCGGTTAAAGTCTCGATAGCTGAACCCGGCCAAGGCTGGAACCCCGCTGGTGCCTCCCGAGCGAAAAAACAGTTGGGCCTCGGGCGCTAAAGGTTGTGCGATGAAATCCGCTTTGCTCATCACCGCGCAGGTATTCAAGCCTGCCGGTGCGCAAGGGGGGGCGTCCAGTGTCGCGCGGTTGGCCAATAACTGCGCTGGCAAGGTTACCGAGGTCCTGCGGGTCATGCGTGACAGGGCGTAAACGCCGTCATGGGGTTCGCCCGCATAGCCCTCATGAATCAGCTCGGGCGGCGCGATTCGATTGACGCCGGCACTCAGCAGTTTCCTGACCAGGCCTGGCGTTTGTCCGGGTGTGCTGATCAGCGCACAGCTTTGCAGAAATGCCCGCCATGGCAGCAACGACGCGGCGACCAAAACCTGTGGCATCGGACGTAACAACACCGTACGAAACAACGGTGACGGCGCAAGCTTGCGATGGTGCTCCCAAATGACCCGCCATCCATCACCGGACCAGACGTGTCCCGTTTGATCGGCAAAGCTCTGATCGAGTTGCGCGAAGGCAACCCGCGTAGTGATCTCCGAGGCTTCCTGAGGCGTGGGGGGCAACGCGGGCCAGCGGTTGGCGCGGCGTTCGAACGCGTTGGCGAGTTGTTCGCCGATGGCGTGCAGCGTTTGCGGGTCATCACTGTCCACCAGCAGCCACTGCGGACTGGAGCAGGCTTGCTGGTCCAGTCGGCAGACCTCATCGACCAGGGCATCCAGCGCTGAGGGCGAGACGGCTTCAGGCGACACGTAGGCAAAACTGATCTTGTGTCCCCAGTCGATCCAGCGACAACCGCTGGGAATCTGCTGGCGAATGGCGTTGAGCGCTGTTTCGCCACCCCATGCGCTGACGCCATCGGCGTGAGCGCACAGAAGACCGATGTGATCGGTGTCTACAGGTAGCACGGCGATGCTGTTAGCCAGCAATCCGCCAGGGTCGCAGTCGAGCAACGCAGCCAGTAACTGTGCGCTCAGGCCATTGTCACTGGCGCTTGGACGCAGCCAGTTGATATTGCCCACCAGCAGGCTTTCAAGTACTGCGCAGAACCCCAGCAACGGAGCGTTGGCAGGTGTGATATGCACCACGAGTCCTAGCGGGTGCCAGTTTTCAAAAGGCTGTTGATCGTAGGCAATGCGTCGTAAAGAACGCGGTTGTACGCCCAGCTCTCGCGCAAGTTTGGCGCTCAGCGTGCTCCGTTGGCAGAACGCGATGAGTTCCAGGCGTTGCCCTTCATCAAGTTCAAGTGTGTGTTGATGGGTCAGCAGCTTCTGCGCGAAAAGCTCCGCGCATTCAAGGACCCTTTCGCTGCTCGGTGGTTGCTCCAGTTGTTGCGCCAATCCCGGCAGCAGCCTGTCGAGGGCGGCTTTGGGGGTGAGGGTGTCGTGCAGTTGGCCGTTGATCAGGTACATATCAAGCGCTCCCGATCAGTTCGGAGGCGGCCATCGCACAGCTACGACTGGCGCTGGTTCCGGCGCGGCCATGCAGCTCGAACCAGTCGGTGGCCAGGCCACAGCCGCAGGCTGCACCGGGGTGCAGGGTTGCCAGGTCACTCATGACTACGGCGTGTGCCGGGCTCGATGAAATGTAGGGCGACACCAACTGCAACAGGCCGCTCCTGCCGTAAGGCTGGACGGTGAAATCGCTTGGGTTGCGTACAAATACCTTCGAGTAGATCGGGACATGAAAGTGATGGTGGGCACATTCGATATAAGGCACGGCATGCTCGACAGCGCCGTACCCGTCTCGACAACGACTGACATCTATCCCCAATTGCTGCGTAATCCGGGAATAAAGCTGCTGCCTGGGGACTTCCTCGCTTGCCCGGGTTTTCCAGCCACCGCCAAGGAACACCAGCGAGTCGGGATGCAGCTCAAGGTCGGGCGCCTCAAGGTCTTGCATTCGTTGCAAGGCCTGCCAAAGAAACGCCGGAAAGCCAAAAATACGCACGGGTAAACCCTCATTGGCAAACCGGCGCAGGGCTTCGATCACACCGAACGCATCGAACTCGTGGCCGCTGCCTGTGGCGCGCAGTGCATAGACAATCCGATGGATCGGCGCGTATTGGCACAGGAACTGGTCGGTATAGGACGTTCCCAGGCTGATGGCCCCCGCTGGTTCGTAACTGAGCAACAGGTAGTTGCACGGGGTGTGGCTGATCCAGTGGTAATGCTCGAAGATCCGGCTGACCATGTTCTGGGCCGCCGTGATGCTTCGTTCGTCATAGCGCATGCGGCTTTTCTGACCGCGGGTACCCGAGGAGGTCAGCTCCAGGGCGTCCTGCCCGGTGGGACTCAGCAGCAGGCGTTGCTTGAAGTAGTTGGCGTACAGCGGAGGAAGGCGCGACCAGTCGTCCATGTCATCCAGCGCGCTGGCACTCAGGCCGTTAGCCTTAAGCCAATGCTCATAACCTGGCGTGTGGTGGCAGTGGAAGAGGCTTGTTTCGCGCATCGAATTGTCGAATAACCCTTGCGGGACAGAGTCCAGGCAATACGGCCGTGGCAATGCACACAAGGCGTCGGTGTAGGGTAGATGAATCATCAAAAGTCCTTTTTTGATTGAGTTATAGAGAGAGCGCGGACGCGGCCGGCAGCAGAACCCAGCGCAATGGCACCAGAGCCAGTAGTCCAGCGATACCGACTGTCAGGGCGAAGTAACCCGGGTTTTCGCCAGCGCCCAGCATTGCAATCACCGAGCCTGCTCCGGCCATTAGTGCGATGGAGATCATCCCCACCATGGCCGAGACCAACCCTTTGCTGTCTTCACTGGTAAACAGCGCCGCGCGGTACAGCGCGGCATTACTCATCCCCAGGCCAATGCCGTAAAGCATCAGGCCACTGACCAGAACCGGGATCGAAAGGGCAATCCGGCTGGCGATGATGAGCACCACAAGGCCCGCGCAGAATGGCCAGAGTGCCCGTTGGATCAAACCTTCCAGGCCGGTCCTGGCAATCATCAGGTTCAGCATCAGATTGCCGAAGATGACGGCGGCGAAGACCGGGATCTGCCACAGACCGTACTCAAGAACGGACACCCCTTGTCCCTGAATCAACAGCAATGGGGACAGGCCGATCCAGGCGATCAGGGGCAAACTCATCAGCCCGAGCGCGACACTGGCGCAGATGAATCTACGGTTCTTGAGCAGGGCGATGTATCGAAGAGCTATCGCACGCAGCTTGAATGGCGTGGGGTTTAGCCGTTTACCGTCCAGGCGTAGAACGCCAATGGTTTCCGGCATCACCCAATAAAGCGCCAACCACACCACGGTGCTGAAAATGCCGAGCATGAGAAAAAGCTCACGCCAGGTCATCCATTTCAGCATCAGGCTCCCAGCCAACGGGCCAAGGAGCGGAGAGAGCAGGGCAACATTACCCAGCAATGCCATGATCCGAACTGCGTCGGCTTCACAGAACACCTCCTGCAGCGCGGGGTAGCTGACGGCAATGACAAACCCCAATCCCATGCCTTGAAGCAGTCGCAACAGGTTGAACGCGAAAATACTCTGCACCCAGAGGGTAATGACGCAGGTCACGGCAAAGGCTGCGCAGCCAATCAGGAGTACTTTTCGGCGTCCGAAGCAATCCGCGAGCGGGCCAATCAGCCACTGCAAAAGAACGCCTCCCAGCAAGTACAGATTGAAGGCCGATGGAATATGCTTCGTACTGGCATTCAGGTCTTCGGTCACCGTCAACATGGCGGGCATTATCATATCGCTGGCCATGTAGGTCAGCAGTTCAAAAAGTGTAATCGCAAGGCAAAAGCCTAGCGCCCGGAAAGATCCGATTTCTATGATGGGCTTGAGCATAAAGTTCCAAAGTTTGTATGTTGGCTTATATAAAGGTCCTGCAGTGAAGTTGAGAGTAGTCTGGAATAAAAATAAGCCAAGCCAAATTATTTATTTGTTGAGGATAATAGTTATCGCATTATGTCGAGGTGTTGTATCGGGTAATAGTGGTGACTTATGTTGAGGACGCTAACTTACAGACCTGAGTGTAAAGCCCATGTACGAAAAAGCCCGCTCAGTGGCGTAATGCTGTTCACTTAAGCGGAGCAGCCTTACGGTCTACTGGAAAACGGGTCTTTGA